>CAYQDV010000064.1:0-10802 GCA_964416295.1 uncultured Planctomycetaceae bacterium | reverse complement strand
ACCTCGCCGCCGATCATGCCGCGCCAGCCGGCGGCCTCGGCCAGCTCGCGCGTCATCGCCGCCGCGACGGACGCATCCGTCACCCGCCGACCGATGATCTCGAATGCCAGCGCCAGCAGCGCATCGCCCGCCAGGATCGCCACCGCCTCCCCGAAACGCTTATGGCTGGTCGGCCGGCCCCGACGAAGATCGTCATTGTCCAGCGCAGGCAGATCGTCATGAATCAGGCTGAACGTGTGGACGCATTCCACCGCCATCGCCGCCGGCATCGCCCGATCACGATCGCCCTCGCACAGGTCACAGCACCACAGCACCAATGCGGGTCGAACCCGCTTGCCGCCGGCCTCCAAGCTGTATCGCATCGCCTCGACCAGCCGGTCGGGGACCCCCCGCGCACACGCCAGACAGGCCGACAGGGCTGCGTCCACCTCGTCGGCCGTCTCCTGCAACTGCGATTGGATCTCCGGCTCCACCACCAAGTCCACAGCTTGATCTCCACAGTCCATCCGGACACGGCAGATACCGCCCGTTAACGGGGTTGCGTACCGCCAAGACCTTAGACGTATTCTAGCCGGAAACGGCGGCGGTGAGAACGATCGCCCAATTGTCAAAACTTATGAAAACCGCCGGCCCCGGGCGCGTCGTCCGAGGTGCTCGTCAGGCGGGTCGCGGTTCGACGCCCACTCGGCCGCCTTCAGGCCTCCCCCTCGGGCTCGGCGTCATCGAGCTTGAGATCGTCCGCACCGACGGCCTGCAACTTCTGAATCTTCAGCTCCGCTTCGCTCAGAACCGAGCGGCATTGCCGGATCAGCTTCATGCCCACCTCGAACTGTTTGATCGACTCCTCCAACCCGATGTCGCCCCGTTCGATGGACTCCACGATCTGTTCCAACCGCCGCATGGCCTCTTCAAATGTCGGTCGTTTCGTGCCCATAGTTACCTCAGAGAGAACCCGCAACACCGGGGATGTCCCCCGGCTCCGATGACAGCCGAATCATCAGTCAAACAACTCCGCCTGACGGCTGTCGACGACCTTGCTGTCGAATTCACCGCCACGCGTCTGCGTCGTCAGACGCTGCCCTTCGTGCAGTTGCTTCGGATCGGCCACGAACCGACCGCTCCGCTTGATCCGCGTGATGCTAAACCCGCGCGCCAGAATCCGCTCGTGGCTGCCGGCCTGGAGGCGCGTCTCAAGCGACGACACCGCCCGGTGCGACTGCGACAGCTCCACCGAGACCGCCCGAAGAAGACGTCCATATAATTGATTGGCGTGCAACGACTCGCGCTCGAGCAGGCGGCCGGGTGAGGCGGCGATCAGACGACCGTCCAGCCGGGCAAGCCCCCGTTCCAGCCCCTGCGTCAATCTCCCCCCGGCGATTTGCAGACGCTGCTCCACGCGTGACAACAGCCGCCGTCGCCGGGCCACGACCGCCTCCGGCCGGACGCGGACAAGACGCACCTCCAGTCCGTGCAACGCCGACCGCCGCGCGGACCATGAACCAGACAGCGCCAGTCGCAGCCGACTCAAAACCTCGTCGATCGCCTGATGCCGCTGCCAGACGCGGCCGAGCGGGTCGCGAAACCACTCGAAACGCTCAAGGCCCTTCAGGCCCGCTCGCGCCGTGTCGAGCGCCGACCGCGCCCCGCTTGCCAGACGATGGGCCAATCGGTCAATGTTCGCGGCCAGTGCTTCCGTCGTCGGAACGACCAACTCGGCCGCGGCGGTGGGCGTTGCGGCCCGGACATCCGCCACGAAATCGGCGATCGTGAAGTCGATCTCGTGTCCGACGGCGCTGACGACCGGAATCGCGCTGGCGTAAATCGCCCGTGCGACGATCTCCTCGTTGAAGGCCCACAGGTCTTCGAGCGAACCGCCTCCGCGTCCCACGATCAGGACGTCGATGCCGCCGACTCGCTGTCGAAGGCGGTTGATCCGTCCGACGGCGTCGGCGATCTCGACGGCCGCTCCGTCGCCCTGCACTCGCACGTCGTAGAGCAGCAAATGGACCAGTGGAAAGCGGCGCCGGATCGTCTTGATGATGTCCCGCACCGCTGCCCCTGCGAGACTGGTCACGACGGCGATTCGGATCGGAAACGCCGGCAGCGGTCGCTTCCGCTCGGCGGCGAAGAGTCCCTCCCGCGCCAACCGTTCCTTCAACTGTCGATAGGCAAGTTCCAGCGCCCCGACGCCCCGAGGCTCGAGCCGCCTCACGTAGAACTGGTATTGTCCGCGCGGCTCGTACACATCGACCGAGCCGGACGCGATCACCGACAGCCCGTCACTCGGCCGAAACCGCATCCCTTCCGCCGCCGAGCGCCACATGACGCAACGTATTTCGGACGATGCATCCTTCATCGTGAAATACAGATGACCCGTCGCCGCCCGCGCGAAATTCGATATCTCGCCAACGACGTGAAGGCCGGCCGGAACCTGCTCCCGAAGAGCCGACTTGATGATGCGTGTCAACTCCGACACCGACAGCGTCGCCCGTCGCGCACCGGGCGAGCCTTCCGTTCCACCGGCCGCGGTGGGCCGGGGATGCCAGAGCGGCGTCGTTTCAGCGCCGAGGCCTTTGCGAGCCATGAAAGGAATCCCGCCCTTCAACCATTCTTGTTCGGAAGCGGTGCCGTCAGCATCCGCTCCAGCTCTGCACTGGCGGAACCGAGCGCATCCAACGCATCGTCGCCCAACCGCCCCGGCTCATACCCGACAACATAGCCGGCCACGATCTCCCACGTCCGCTCCGCAGGCTGCAGCGCCAGCCAGCGGCCCACGTCGCTCCGCAGGCGCTCCGCCCAGACATCCTCATCATCCACGATCGCAAGCCAACTCGCCCCGGTCGTATTCGGAACCGTCACCTCCCGCAGCCAGGGTTGCCGGCAGACCGACGCGATCCAGTCCTGGGACGTGAGCACGGCCCGCTCGGATACATGATCCGTGCACCGGGCCGACACGATCCACGGGTGGCTGCGGCGCCGATGCTCAAACCCGGTGTCGAACACATATTCGAACAGGTAGGTCGGTCCGGCGTTCGAGAAGGCCCGGCGGATACGCCGACTGTGGCCGATCTCCATCAGGCCCGCGGCCGCCAGTCGTTCCCTCAGATCGTCCCTGCGGCAGACCAACTCCCAGCCATGCCGCTGTGCGCGAGCACGGCCGGCGGACCAATCGCGATGACGACGCACGGCAACGGTTGCAATCATTCCGGCCGCCGTCACCCCACACGCAATGAGCACCCCGGGATTCACGCCGCCCCACTGGACATGTGTCAATCTTTCCTGTGCGGCCTTTTCTTCGTTCTCGCGGCGTCGCCCTTGTCCGCGGACGCATCGTCAGGCGCCTTGCCCTTATCCTTGTCACTTGTGTGGAATCCATACCCCTCAAAGGGATGCTTCAGCGACCTGATCCACGCCGACATCGTCTTGTAGGCGGTGGCGCCGCGCGACTGAAACTCGTGCCGGTATCTGACATCCCCCGGATGCCTCAGATCCGGCTCGACATCCTTTGGGGGAAGCGAGTAGGTCAAAACCAGGGACTGCTCCGGAAAGGCGCGGTCGATCAACGATCGCTGGTGCTCATCATCCCCGATGGTAAACTCGCTGAGCGTGATGAAATTGGTGTATGTCGTGACCACCGCCCGCTTGGGATCCTTGTAGAGGCGAAGCCCCACGGCTTCATCGTTCGTCGCCGTGTGGCAGCCCGCGGTCGCACACGACCGCAGCACGACGGGCATGACCTTTCTCTTGAACGTCTTGAATACTTCCGGGTCCGAGAGTATCTCCACCTTGCCGGCGTAGTCGGCACCCTTGTAGATTGCGATCTGGTGCAGCTTCTGCGGGGGAGTCAGCCTCATGAATGCCTGCCGCGTCCGTTTCCCTCGAAAATCCGGATGGCCCGACATGTCATCCAGAAACGCTTCGATCGTCTCCCGGGGAATCTTGACCACGACCGCATCCGGTCGTTTCGCGTCGAGACCCAGACGCATCGCCCGCAGTTCCAAGTATCGGATACGGTTGATCTGCGACTGCGTCAACAGCTTGGGCGCTTTCTCGTCCCCGGATCGGCCGGCTCGCCCATGGCCGCCTCGTTCAGAATCCGGCGAAAGCATCGGCGGTGGCCGTATGGCCGGCTCCTTGATGCCGCCCGACAGAATCGTCGCAGAACACACCACCGCCACCGCCGCGAACCATATTGCCCTGTGCCACGCATTCATGATCAACCGTCCTGGTGTCAGGCTGGCCGGTCTCGTCGCCTTGCACGGCGCGTTGACCGCCCACAAGATCACATTCTACCATAACATCATATCGTGGCGATCGTGCGATGGGGGTGGCCAGAATCGGGCCGCCGTCGCCTGTGGCACCGGAATCCAACCGGTGTCTGGAGACAAAGACCTGCCGACCGAAGCGGCCTCGACCATGTCAAACACCCAAAAGACTCTCAAGACGCTGATCGGAGAATCGGTCGTCCTCGACACGGCCGGACCGATCGTCTACCTGGGAACCCTGCTGAAAGTCCGACCAGATGGGTTCTGGCTCGGCGACGCCGACCTCCGCGATGGCACCGAGGGACACGTCAGCAAGGAACGCTACATCTGCGAGTGCCGCGAACAGGGCGTCAGGCCCAACCGGAAGCGCATCTTCGTCTTCGCACACGCCGTGATCAGCATCTCTCCTCTGAACGCCGTCATTACCGACTGACCCCTGCCGCAGCGGCGCGATCCGGCATTCCAAACGTCCAATTCGCCGGACTACGGTCCCAGCAGTGCCGCCACCAGCCCCGTAATATCGCCGGTGTCCAGCCCGCCCGAGGTGTTGAAGTCGCCGTGGCACGTTTCGCTCGGCGTCGGCGTCCCCAGCACGGCCGACACGAAAACCCCGACGTCCAGCCCGTCGATCGACAGGTCTCCATTGAGATCGCCATCGGGTCCTGCACACGCCGGCTCGCAGGCATCCGCCGTGCCGTTCATGTTGCCGTCCGAACAGTCCGTCAGGGCGCCCGCCCAGTTCGACAACGGGATGATCAGGCAATCGGCCTCCGTCAGCACGAGGCAGTTCCCGTTGCTCAAACAGCACGCGCCCAAGGGCTGCGGACAGTTCACCGCCGCACACTGCGTCAGGTCGCCCTGATAGGTCCCACCCAGTCCGGCACACGCGCCGGCGGAAACGCCGTCCGCGCACGTTCCGTCGGGCAGGCAGCACGCCCCGAGCGGACAACTCCCGCCCACACACGCCGTCCCCGCACCCTGCCATGTTCCGCCGGTCAGCGTGCAGTCGCCTTGAGAAAGGTCGAGGCAGCTCGCCGGACCAAAGCAGCACGCCCCCATCGGCTGTGGACACGGATTCGGCGTGCAGGGCACCCCGACACCCAGCCACGTTCCGCCGGCCGCGCCACAATCCGCCTGGGGCAGATCCTGGCACGTCCCGTCCACCATGCAGCATGCCCCCGTGGGCACCGGGCACGGATTCGGCGTGCAGGTCGTGCCCTGGCCCTGAAACACACCGCCCTGGGCCTGACAGTCGGCGAGAAACAACAGAGCGCAACCGCCAGTGCCGGGGCTGCAACACGCGCCGGCCGAAGCGCAGGTGAACGGCGCGTACGTCACGCGGATGTTCCAATCACCCCCCAGCGGAATGCTTCCGGAGGTATGCCAGCCGCCCGGCAATGCGAACGCTCCGCAGTTGTCCAACGCCCGGAGCCAGTTCTGTGTCCCGAACTGAAGCCCGCCGGGATCGACGGTCGGAAACGCGTTGCTGCTCGTCGGCGGCGGACAGCACTGCGGCGGCGTTAAGCCGAAGTTGCACGGTGCGGTCGGAGGGTTGTTGTGTTGATCGACGCGAAAACCCACGCTGAATGTGCTCGACCCGTTGTCCTGGATGACAATCTGGTTGGGGTCGTTGGGATCGACGCTCACCTGGACGAGCGTGGCCTGCGTGCCCGGAGGCATCACCACCGGCGGAAGAATGATCCCGTCCGAGCTGAATGTTCGGATGGGCGGGTTGATGTCCGAGGGAACGCCCTCCCACACGAGCATCGACCACTGGGTCGTCGTCGTGACGGTCGCCGCCTGCTGCGCAAAGACCATCTCCGCAAGATTGAGAATGACCGGAAACTCCGCCGGCGGGACCGTGTACGAAGCCGCGGCGATCTCACCGGCCACAAAACCCGCCTCCAAAACGAACGAGCCGCCGCCGAAGTTCGCATCCGAGAGTGTCAGGACCACTGGGGGGCACGTCCCGCGCGGCATGGGCGCGCCGGCGCCGTCGGACGAACCGCTGATCGTCATAGCGCTCGTCGACACCGACTCCGCCTTGATCGGAATCTGAATCACCCTCAGATCGGGTGGCTCGGCAAAGCCGGCAACCGCCGTCCCCAGAACAGTCAGAGCCGCAACCCACACGGCGATCGCCTGGTCACGGCCGCACACACGGCGCACATCTTCCGCACCCTCTCTTCGATATACATTCATACTCCCAACTCCCACACCTTCTAGGCAATCGACTTCTCTACCCCTGCTCAATCGCGCCGGACAACGCCTGCCCAAGCTTCGGTCCCCGACGTTTGGCCCACAGGAAACCGATAGATTAGCGGACGCCACCAACCCACCCTATTGTCTCACCTTGAATCGCTGATTTCAAGGGTGCACCACGAGAAATCCCGCAGAGCGTGTGCGAGAAGGCGATCGCCTGATCAGCAGTAGAGAGTAGGGTGGGCACTGCCCACCAAGAGGATTGGCGTGTCACCGAAAGAGTGGCGGGCAGTGCCCGCCCTACGGTTCGGGGAAGGGAATCCGCTACAGAATCCCGGTGCCGAAGCCGTCGTCCGCCTCGGCGTCGGCCTTAGGCTCGTCCGGCTGAGCCGGCGCCGCGGACTCCTGCGTCGGGGGAGCGTCGGGAGCCTTCTGATGTTGCGTCGCCTCCGGTTCTGTCGACGGGGGCGACTCGCACACCTGCGGCTCCGGTTCTTCGACCGCCGGCGCCGGGCGTTCGGACGACCGCCGGCGGCGCGTTCCCATCGACTGTTGCAACTCGGCCACGAGGGCACTGAAGCCGGAACCGTCCTGCCCGTCCTGACTGTCCTGTTCCTCGTCGACGTCGTCGAGTTTGGGCGGAACATAACCCGGCTGCCTCGAGCGGTCGAACTCCTCCTGGAATGCCTCGACGACGGCCTCCTGAAGCAGCTTGCGGCACTCGGCGTTGATCGGATGGGCCACATCGGCGTGCAGCTTTTTGCGGCCCTTAGTGTCCCGATTGGCGCGATTCTCGTCCAGTCGAGTCCCGCAGCTACTGCAGAACTTCGCCCGCATGTGGTTCTTGCCATGACACTTGGGGCAGTGATCCGAAAGCTTGCGTGAGGGCATCGCGACAAACAGACCGTTCGTACCCTCGATCACCTTCAGATCACGGATGACGAAGTCGTGATCCAGCGTCACGCTGCAAAACGCCCGAACACGCTCCGACTGGCTTCCGACCATCTTCACGCGCACTTCTGTGATGTTCATCGCACCGCCTCCGTCTCAGGCATCGCTGTAGATTCAAAGCGTCCGCAAAACTTCGGCCTTCGCTCTTGTGCTCAACCGCGAGCGGGCCCGATCTCGCCATTCGACCGCTGCGGCCTCTTCGTCGAACAGCGTAAACAGACAACTGCCGCTGCCGGTCATTCGCACGATCCGTCCGTCCAGTCCATCCAACAACCGGTGCAGCGCCGCCAGCCGCGGCTCGACCGCGAAGGCGGCCGGTTCCAAGTCGTTGAAAAGGCGTGGCATCAGCGTCAAGCTGTCGCAGTTCCGATCTCGCCACGGCATGCCAGGCCGATCCCGCCCTCGATCGATCGTCGTCTGCGACCACGCCGCGTAAACGGCCGCCGTCGAAACACCGAATCCCGGTATGATCAGAACGAGCCAGCCCCGCCAGCCGGCACCCGCGTCGCCGACCAACGCCTCGACCCGCTCGCCGCGACCGCGGACCACCGCCGCCTGCGGTCCCAGGAACATCGGGGCATCCGATCCAATGCCTGCCGCAACCTCCGCGAGCCGGGCAACCGGCCATCCCAGCCCCCACAGCGCGTTCAGGCCGCGAAGCGTGGCCGCCGCATCACTACTGCCACCGCCCAGGCCCGCGCCCACGGGAATCGACTTGACCAGGCGAATGCGGGCGCCCGGTTCACGCTCGGCCGCTCTCGCCAAGGCCACTGCTGCCTGCCAGACCAGATTCCTCGCGTCATCCGGCACGCGGATGCCATCGAACGCCTCGACGGTCAGCGACAGGTCCGCTGCCGCCTCAAAGTCCAGGACATCCAGCAGGCGAACCGGCACGACCCAGGACTCTATTTCGTGAAACCCATCGGCCCGCAGCCCGAGAACGGCCAGCGTCAGGTTGATCTTCGCCGGCGCCTGGAATCGGAGTTTCGCTTCCACCGTCCGCATCGCTCGATCCGCATCGCGGCGGCCGTCCCGGACCCGCTGACTGTTGTGCAGACCTCATCTGCTGTGATGCAGGCTTCCAGCCTGCCTGCTCCGCCGTCGCGGAGACACTCCACGCCGGTCAATATCGAGCATTCGTGCCGCGCCGCCCGCCGATGCGGGCCAGCCCGGCCGTCACCGAGAATCCGACGGAATACACCACGCCCGCCACGACATAGTCGCCCATTCCGCTGGACGCGTCAAACGGCCATAGGCCCTCCACGGATCCGAGCAGGATGCCAAGCAGCACCGCCGAAGTCTGTTTCGGGAACCGGCGCAGGAGCCATTTCAGCAGGTTGGACACCACGACAAGACCCAGAATCGCACCCAACGCCACCGGGACGATCACGCCCAACGCCTCCGTCCGCCCTGCCGCGCTGCCCGACAGTGCGGATTCCTTGAGCAGCGCCACCGCCCCCAGAATCGCCTCGTACCGCCCGATGATCAGCAACATGTAGGCTCCGGAGATACCCGGTAGGACCATGGCGCTCATGCCCAGGACCCCGGCCGCGGCGTCACGCCCGTACGAGACCTCGATGACCTCCGGAACACTCGCCGCCGCCCCGCCATGCCTCGACGGATGGGTCGACCGACCGGAGGCCGCGATCGCGACCATCAGCGCGATCCCGAGCAGCGCACCGACGGCAGCCCCCCCGCGCAGGGGACGCGTCATCCGCCACAGCGAGGGAACGCCGCCCAGCGTCATCCCGATGAACAACGCGTACATGGCCGTTCTCTGCGAGACGACCAACCCTCGCATCGGCCCCGCCAGCGACGCCACCGTCACCACCGCCGCTCCCCCCAGCAGGCCCAGAAACACCACGTTGCGTCTGGAAAACTTGAACCGCGTGATGTCGGCGACGCTCGATATGAACTCGTCGTACAACCCCATGATCAGCACCATCGTGCCGCCGCTGACGCCCGGCACGAGATTGGCCAATCCCATGAGAATCCCCGTGATCGCACACCGCGCGAGCCGAATGGGTGAACCAATTCCCAATCCGGAACCGTCGACCGCGGCACGCGGCGGACGGTGCGTCGCGTCGTTGTGGTCCGCGCCCGAGGCGCCGGCACCTCGGCCGTCCGGGGCCTCGATGTCGTGGGGCTGTGGCATCGGTGCATCATACCGGCGGTCGGCAATTCGTCACGGGGCAGGCCCGTTGGATCCTTGCGATAGAGAAAGCGAACCAAGACGACACGTCTGTCCCCTTGCGGTCTCGTTGTCCCCATTGCTCGTTCGCCCTATCATGCCCGCTGCGGAACACCACGATCCCACAAACACCCATTCCGAAGGAGGCCACCCAACATGCCCGGTGAACGCATCACGCTCGGCAACGACGGAAAGCTCACAGTCCCGGACCAGCCCATCCTGCCATTCATCGAGGGCGATGGAACCGGCCCGGACATCTGGCGGGCCGCGGTCCCTGTGTTCGAGGCGGCGGTCGAGAAGGCCTACGGCGGGGCGCGGCGGATCGAGTGGAAGGAAGTCCTCGCCGGCCAGAAGGCGTTTGACAAGACCGGCTCCTGGCTCCCGGACGAGACGTTCGCTGCGTTTCGGGAGTATCTGGTGGGCATCAAGGGTCCGCTCACGACCCCGATCGGTGGCGGCATCCGCTCACTCAACGTCGCCCTGCGCCAGAAGCTCGATCTGTTCGTCTGCCTCCGGCCGGTTCGATACTTCAAGGGCGTGCCCTCGCCGGTCAAGCGTCCGGAACTGACCGACATGGTCATCTTTCGCGAGAATGCGGAGGACATCTACGCCGGCATCGAGTTCGAGCAGGGCACGGACGAGTGTCTACACTTCATGAAGTTGTTCGCCGAGCACTTTCCCGACAAGCATGCAAAGATCCGTTTCCCGGCCACGAGCGGCATCGGCATCAAGCCCTCGAGCCGTGAGGGCACCATGCGACTCGTCAAGGCGGCCATTCGATACGCCGTCGAGACCGGTCGCAAGAGTGTCACGATCGTCCACAAGGGCAACATCATGAAGTATACCGAGGGGGCCTTCCGCGACTGGGGCTACCAGACGGCGAAGGAACAGTTTGGCGCGGTCGACCTCGACGGCGGCCCGTGGCAGGTCATCGCGAGGGACGCCCCCGCCGCGCGGGCGATCAACGCGTCTCTCGGCCAGGATGTCGTCGTCAAGGATGTCATCGCCGACGCATTTCTCCAGCAGATACTCACGCGCCCGGCGGAGTACGATGTCATCGCCACCATGAACCTCAACGGCGACTACATCAGCGACGCCCTGGCGGCATGCGTCGGGGGGATCGGCATCGCCCCCGGCGGCAACATCAACTACGACACCGGCACCGCCATCTTCGAGGCCACCCACGGCACCGC
>CAYQDV010000063.1:0-14942 GCA_964416295.1 uncultured Planctomycetaceae bacterium | reverse complement strand
GACGCAGCCGACGGTGGCGTCTCTCTGCGCGCCGCCCGCCCGCGCGGCGTTCTTGTACGGCCTGCCCCACGCCGAGCGCCATCCGATCCGGTTGTGCAGTGACCGCCTCCGCGAGGCGCTGGCCCGGCTCGGCGGCGGGCTTGGGGGCGACCGCGTCATCTATGTCGTCGGCGCGCCGCAGAAGCTCCATTTTCAGATGCTCTTTTCGACCGTCCACGCCCTCGGCTGGACGAAGACCGGCAATCGTCAGGCCCGCCTCGAACACATCTCGTTCGGCTCGGTCCTCGGCGAAGACCGGAAGATGCTCAAGACGCGGAGCGGTGAGAATGTCAAGCTCAAGGATCTGCTGAACGAAGCGGTGACGCGCGCCGAGGCGCTGGTCCGCGAGACGGAGGCCGATCCTCGAAAGCGCCGCGGCTTTGACGAAGCGGAAATACGGCACATCGCCGAGACGGTCGGCATCGCGGCCGTCAAGTACGCCGACTATTGCCAGAATCGCAACACGGATTACGTCTTCAGTTGGGACAAGATGCTCGCCATGCAGGGCAACACCGCGCCGTACATGCTCTATGCCTACGCGCGAATCCGATCGATCCATCGCAGGGGGGACGAATCGCGGTCGGACGAATCCGCGATCGCCGACCCCGAGTCGCCCGTCGTCCTCGCCCACCCCGCCGAGCGGGCGCTGGCCCTTGGGATCCTCCGGCTTCCTGAAACGCTCGACACCGTGGCCGCGACGCTGCTGCCGAATGTCCTCTGCGAATATCTCTACGATCTGGCCGGCAAGTTCATGGCGTTCTACGAAGGGTGTCCCGTCCTCAAGGCCCCGGATGACGCCACGCGGAGTTCCCGCCTGCGCCTCTGCGACCTCACGGCCCGGGCACTCCGGCTCGGCCTCAGCCTGCTCGGAATCTGCACGCTGGAACGAATGTGACAGGACCGCGCCGAGTGAGGCCCGGCACGCGGACGGATCAGCGGATTCACCGATGCCGCGGCTCTGCCGGCGGTCCAGCCCGCTTCGCGCCGACGGGTGTGCGACGCGCGCCGACCGAGTCTCCCCGTTGCATCATGAGCGGATCAGGCACCATCGCGTCGAGAAACCCGCGATTTCGGGTGGCGCAGCCGACGCAGCGACCGCACGGCTCTTCACCGCCGACCACGCACGACCAGGTCAGCCCGAACGGGATACTGAATCGACGGCCCAGTCGGATAATCTCGGCACGGTTGAGATCGATGACGGGCGTCTCAAGTTCGATCGTTCGGCCCCGGGATGCCACGGCATATTGGTAGCTGCAGAGTTGCAGGTACTCGCGGGAATAGTCGGGATAGAGGCGGCTCGTGCGGGGTGCCGGCGGGCCAAGGTCCTCACTTACGCCGATGCAGACACGCCCGGCTCCGATCGACCAGGCCCACGCATACGCGGCCGAAAGCAGCGATCCGACCAGCCCCGGTATGTGGCAGTTTGACGGCCCGTCGCCGATCGCCATCGCGTCCTCGATCAGGCCCTTCCGGCTGAACCGGGCGATGCCGCCGATGCCACCGAACTGTGGCATGTCCACGACCAGACGATCGGCCACGTCGAAGTGGTCCGCCAGCGCCTCGAACATCTTATGCTCGCGATCCGAGGCGCGGTGACCGAGACGGACATGCAGCAGCACAGGCACATGGTCGACGCTCGCCAGCGCCGTCACGACGGCGCTGTTCAGCCCGCCCGAACAGAGTACGACTGCCTTATCTTTTGCCATCCGCGTACGACTCCTCATCCGGATCATCGGCCGGGCGCGTCCGCCGATTTGGTTTCCGTTCGGCCGCGATGGCCGAAATATCCGGACGTGTCACTCGTGGAACCCGGCGATGACCGCAAAGCGTCCGGTCCGTTCACCTTCGCGGCGGTGGGAGTAAAACCGTTCATCACCGATCGTACAGGCGGCGGCGACATGGATGCGTTCTTTCCGGACGCCTGCCCCGCGCAGTTGATCGACGTTGGCCGCCCGCAGATCGAAACAGCACCGCCCCGACAGTGTCCCTGGGAAGTACCGCTCTGCATCGCGGAGCGCCGCGCAGGCGACCCGGCGGAGATCGTCTCCCACCTCGTAGCGGTCCGGCCCTGCACACGGGCAGATGGCCGCGACCAAGCCGTCCGGGCGCGTGCCGAAGGCGTTGACCATCTGTCCGACGAGGGCCTCGGCGATCCTCGAGACCGTGCCACGCCAGCTTGCGTGTGCCACGCCGAACGCCCGGCCTCCGGGATCGACTGCCACGATCAGCGGACAGTCGGCCGACAACTGCAGGACCGGGACACCGGGTCGGTCACACACCAGCCCGTCGACAAACCGCACTGCCCCTTCCCGCCCGAGACGTCCGGCCCCCACGTCGGACGGCGCGACCGAAATCACCAGCCCGCCGTGGATCTGTTCCGGAGCCGTTAATCGCTCGAACTCGAACCCAAGGTGCTCGCAGACCCGGCGTCGCCGTTCGACCGCTCGTTCCGCGTCCGGCCCACGGTGCGGCGCCATGTTCCACGGGCGCGTGGTGATGGCGTGGGAAAAACCGGCGAGGGCGTCCAGTGCCGGAAAGCGCAGCAGCGCGGTGTCGAAGAACACTTCGGAGGTGAGCGCGTCCTCCTTGCGAACGGTCAATCTCCGACCCTCAGAAGCACCTTGATCTGGTCCGGCCGGGCCGCCAGCTCAAAGGCCTCGGCGCCGGACGACAGGGGCAACCGCCGGGTGACAAGACTCGCCACGTCGATCTCTCGCCGTGCAAGGGTATTCAGGGCCTCGCCGAACGGACCGCAGCGGCTCCCGAGTAGTGTCACCTCGTTGACCACCAGCGGCGACAGATCGACAGACGCCGCGGTCGCGCCCGTCGTCTTGAGCACGATCGTGCCCCGTGGGCGAACGAGTCGCATGGCCATCGAAATGCCCTCCGATGAACCCGTGCAATCGATCACGACATCCTGGTCATTGAAGTTGCGCAACTCGCCGACGGTCGTGGTTCGGATGCGTTTTCGATCGAGGAGGCCGAGCGTCCGAGAGTTTCGGCCAATCGCCAGCAGCTCGCAGCCCGTGCGGGCGAGCACCTGCGCCACGAGCAACCCGAGTCGCCCCGTTCCCAACACCGCGATGTGATGCCGGTGCTCGGGCTTGATCTGGCGGAGAATCTGATATGCCGCGGCCAGCGGCTCCGTGAACACCGCGTCCTCGTCCGGGACCGAATCGGGCACGATGTGACAGTTGCGTTCGGGAATCGCAACGGAGTCCGCGAAGGCGCCGGCCCGACCCACGATTCCGACGACGGTCCGGCGAAGACAGTGGTTCGCCAGACCGCGGGCGCACATCTCGCACCGGCCGCAGACGCAGTTGATCTCGCCGACGACGCGCCGGCCCTTCAGCGCCGCCGGCCCCGTGCTGACGATGCCGACAAACTCGTGCCCCGGGATGCCGCTGAAGTCGCCATATCCTTTGAGGAGTTCCAGATCCGTCCCACAAACACCGGCGAGCCGAACCCGAACGAGCACCTCTCCCGCCGCCGGCACGGCATCCGGCACGTCACGAACGCAGACCTGCCCGGACTCGATGACAATCGCGCGCATTACATCCGCCCCATGCTACGCCCGCCGACAGGCGACCGGGGCCCCGGCCGGCCCGTGCAGCAGACAAGCCGGATCACACAACCAGCCGCCGCGACAGACGCCCTGTCGGCGCGGAGCCACGCGGTTCCGCCGGTGCCCTCTTCGGATTGTCATGTGGCGATGCGCCGGCGCCCACCCGAAAACCGGGGCAGGGGGGCGATCACTGGAAAATGCGGGGGATTGTCACCAGTCCATAGTGATCGGCCTCCTGGTCCGTCAGGGGGAGCATGCCGATTTCCTGGAGTTCCTTGTCGATCCAGGCTCTCTGAGTCCGGTTGGTTTTTTGTTCCAACCAACTGATCTTGGCACGCGTGATGATTTCGTGTCTCGACTTCTCTTCCATGCGACTAGCTCTCCGTCAACATCCGCATTGATCGCGCGTCGCACTTTACCGGCGCGACGGTACGCGACTCCGCGAAACGACCCTTCTGGTCATGGCTGTCCTCGACGCTCCATCGCACACAAACCAGCCGTGCGAATGCGGTTCGCCCCACAGACAGTGTTGATCCGACCGCCGGGATTCTCGGCGCCGGACTCCATTATTGCAATGATACTATATGTTCCATCGGAAAGTGCAACCTTTCCTCCGGAGTTTTCGGTCCCTTCAGGCCGGGCCTTCACCGCGCGGATCCCGCCGTCCGCGGGTATACCCGGCACCAACACGCCCGATCGTGTTTCGGCGGAATCTTTCCGACACCCATCAGGTAGCATTGGACGGTTTCGGGGCCCATGAACTTAAAACGCTCATGAAACAGCGGTACGAGCGCCTCGCGCTGATGGCGTGTCTCCGCCGACAACTCGTCCAGCCAGCGACGATAGGACCGATGATCCCGCGCAATCGCCACGAAACGCCCGGCATTGTAAATCGTCGCTTCGATCTTCCGGCGATTGCGAATGATGTCGGCGTTCCGGCACAGTCGATTCACGTCCCGTTGCGTCATCCGCGCGACACGCTCCGGTTTGAAACCGCCGAACGCGGCGCGGATCGCGCGCCGTTTGACCAGCACGATCCGCCAGGAAAGCCCGCACTGAAACACCTCCAGCGTCATGCGCTCGAGGTGACCGGCATCCGTCGCGATCGGCCGCCCCCACTCGAAATCGTGATATGTCGCCAGCAGCGTGTCGCCGGCCGCCCATCGGCACCGCCGGCGGCCATCATCGGGGTCCGCCCGTTTTTTCATCATGAGGCTCCGCCGGGGCCACAGCAAGATGCGCCGATTCACCCACGCCCCGGCGCCGCATCCCATGCCTCATGGTACACCCACTGCAAGACGTCCGCCAGCGGTGCGGGCCGTATTCACGGGTGTTGCGGCGTCGAGGGGCGACCGCGGATTGCGACTCGCCTCCGGTGATTCTATAGTGGGGCCGCGCCAAGCCGGCGAGAACACCATGGCAGACCTGCGCATCGAAGCGATCGACCCTGACCGGACGCGTGACGTTCTGCGCATGGCCCTCGCCTCACCCGACCAGTCGCCCGCTGATTTGGAAAGACATGTGTCGGGATTCATTCAGTACGCCCGCCGGATGTCGCTGTCTCTGCGGCAACACTGGATGGCGCTGCGTGGCGGACGGCCCGTGTCCGCCTGTGTCTGCCTGGAGTTTCCCGGCCGGACCGCCATGCTGTTCATCCCTCACGGCGCGGCGACCGAGGCGGATGACGACGTGACCGTGCGGTTGGTGCGCCATGCCCTGTCGGGGGCTGCGGAGCGCGATATCCGTGTTGTCCAGTGTCTGCTCGATCCGTTCGACAAGGACAATCACCGGTGTCTTCGGTCCGCCGGGATGAGCGACCTGGCCATCCTGCAATACATGGATCACGAGATCGCCGACACCGACACCACCGCCCTCGCCATCACACCCGATGCGTTTCAGGACACACAGCTCGCCTGGATCACTTATGACGAACCCAATCACCAGGCCTTTGCGAATCTAATCCTCGCCACCTACGAAGACAGCCTGGATTGCCGTGGATTGACCGGCCTGCGTGACATCGAGGACGTGCTGGCCGGCCACCGGTCGGCCGGCCTGTTTCTTTCAAGACGCTGGTCGCTGTTGCGCGTGGATCGGCAGCCCGCCGCATGCATTCTCCTCGCCGAGAGCCCGCTTCGGCCGGCACTGGAAGTTGTCTATATGGGTGTGCATCCGTCCTTTCGCAGACGCGGCGTGGGCCGATTCACGCTCGACCATGGGCTTACGCTCGCTCGCCGGGAGGGCTTCAGGGTTGTGACGCTGGCCGTCGACGCGGAAAACGCTCCGGCGCTGCGGCTCTATCGCAGGCACGCCTTTCGACAAACGCTCGAGCGCCGCGCGATGATCCGTGCGATCACGCCAAACTCCGCTCGACCATGAGGATGCGCGCAGGGCGGAAGTTTTCCACCGGTTGTGAACAGCGGCGTCCTCCACGGTGGGAAACGCGTGGATGAAGTTTTTTTTGCCCGCGCAACCTTTTGAGAATCTTAGGCTCGCACCGTGTGTAAAACTTTCCTTAAAGCTTTTCCGGTTGACCCTGCGGGCGGTCGTTCGTACCATCCCGAACGTTGCTGAGCGTGCCCGAACCGGGCGGTTTTCGTTCGCAAGTCAGTCCCGAAGACCGCTCTTCGCAAGGCTCGGAAACGAAGGATTTTTCGAAACACGCATCCGATGGTGAAATCCGCGCCGCGTCGCGGCCGGGAGGAGGAGCGCGCCGTGCCCGCCCAGATTGAAGACTCCGGTGAACGAATACGGGAGCGGATTGCCGAAGTCGTCGGCGCGCAACGCTTCAAGGTTTGGTTCAAGAACGCCACGCGGCTGACCTGCGCCGACGGGTTCCTGAAGGTGGATGTTCCAAACCTGTTCATCGGCGGCTGGATCGAGAACCACTTTACAGAAGCCATCGCCGCCGCTGCCCAGGATGTGCTGGGCCGCGAGGTTCAGGTCCGATACGCCATCGAGCCGGACCTCTTTCGGCAACTGGGCAAGGCGGAATTGAATTCACAGGCCGCGTTCATCGAGCAGAACGTCGAGCGCGTGGCCCGGCGGCATCGAACGCCCGCCGCCGCAACGCGCAAGCTCCGCGGCCGGCTCGATACCTTTGTGGTCGGGACGCAGAACCGCCTCGCGTTTTCGGTCGCGCAGGACGTCGTCGAACGCCCCGACGAGGATGGCACGCCTCTGTTCTTCCATGGCGGTTGCGGCGTCGGAAAGACGCATCTGCTCCAGGGAATCGCCAACGCCCTTGCGACCCACAAGCCGCACATCCGCTGCCTGTACGTCACCGGTGAGGAGTTCACCAACCGGTTCCTCCATGCCTTGCGCGGACGGAGCCTCGATGCCTTCCGTCGCCGCTTCCGGAACCTCAACGTTCTCATTATCGACGACATTCACTTCATTGCCAACAAGCGCGCCACGCAGGAAGAGTTCCTCCACACTTTCAACGCCATCGACGCCGGAGCGATGCGCATCGTCATGGCCTCCGACGCCCACCCCAGGATGATCGGAGACCTCTCGGCATCGCTCGCGAACCGTATGGTGTCCGGCATGTTGGTCCGCATCGACCGCCCGGATTTCCAGACGAGATGCGAAATCCTTCGTCGAAAGGCTGCGGCCATGCATCACGCCGTACCCGATCCGGTCATCGCCTACATCGCGGAACACGTCCGGCATAATGTCCGCGAACTCGAGGGCTGTCTCCTGAAGCTGGTCGCCTACGCGTCGCTGACGCGGGTCGCCATCACGCCGGCCCTGGCCCGCCAGGTTCTCGAGGAGCACCTTGCCAAGACCGGCAAGTGCATGACCGTTCACGACGCGGAACTGGGCGTGTCCACCTATTTCGGCCTCAATCCCGCGGACCTGCACAGCTCTCGAAAGTCACGGACCATTGCCCTGGCCCGGAATATCGCCATGTACCTCACCCGCAGGCACACCGATATGAGTTTTCCCGAGATCGCCCGGTTCATGGGCAACAAGAACCACACGACCGTCCTGCTCGCCTGTCGCCGCATCAGCAAGATTCTGGCCGCAGAGGGCGAGGTTCGATGGCAATCGGCCGCCGGCCCCCAGGTCGGTCGACTGGCGGACATCGTGGAACGGCTGGAATCGCAGCTCCGGGGATGAGGGCGCCCGCGGGCCTCGTTGGTCCTGCCAGCGGGATGTCGGCGTGACGGTCACACGTCTGCCCCGTTTACTACCCTGTCGTCTGCAGGCGATCCGGGGCGAATCAGCCCTCCGCAATACGGCGGCGTGTGTTCTGCTTTCGCCGTCGGCCACGGGGGGCCGACGCTACTGTGATGGGTGGTGTCTTTTACCGGTGGCCGACCGTGCCGACCCATCGCTCAGAATGGCATAAGGTATCGCTGCCATACCGATGCGCCGGCCCGGCGGATCGCCGATGCGACAACCGGCCATCGCGGCCCTAAGATTAGCGGACGGGCGCCGGTACCGGCCGCTGGTTAAAGGCCGCTGAAAAACCGAACTACCGTACATCGGGCAGCATCCACAGGATCGTTGCGTCCGGAAAAGCTGTGCGAACCGACTCGCATCGTGTGTTGCGCGCCCGTTGGAGGAAACCGGTCCATGAAAAAGCAGTCTGTGATTCGCCGAGGACTCGTGTACTTGCTGTGCGTCGTTGCGCTGGTCAATGTCGTGTATTACTCAGATTTGATCGGTCACGTCGCCTATGCTTTCGAACGCGGCAAGCTGAAGGCCGATGTGGAACACCTCGCGGCGGTCAGCGGCACCGACGTTGCCGGCATCGAAGAACTGTCGCACGCCTTTCAGATCATCGCGGAGACCACCAAACCCGCCGTGGTCCACATCCGCGCCGTGTCCGTATCTGCGAACCGCGACCTTCTCGACAAGCTCCCCAAGGCACTGCGGGAGCAGTTGCGGCGCGAACGGCGCACCGGAACCGGCAGCGGGGTCATCGTCGACACCGAAGGCCATATCGTCACCAACAATCACGTTGTGTCGGGCGCCCAGGCCATCTTCGTCACGCTCATGGACGGCCGTCATTTTGAGGCCGAGGTGGTGGGAACCGATTCCAAGACGGACCTGGCCGTGATCAAGATCGACGCTGACCGCCTTCATCCCGCGCGGTTCGGCGACTCCGACCGAATGAAGGTCGGCTACATGGTTCTCGCCATCGGGAGTCCGTTCCGCCTCGACCACACCGTGTCTCACGGCATCATCAGCGCCCTCCAGCGGCACGACGTGATTCGCGACATCGAATACGAGGGCTTCCTCCAGACTGACGCGCCGATCAATCCCGGAAACTCGGGTGGTCCGCTCATCAACACGCGCGGCGAAGTCATCGGTATCAACACGGCCATCGCCACCGAGTCGGGCGGACACCAGGGCGTCGGTTTCGCTATTCCCTCCAACACCGTGACGAGCGTTCTCGACGCGCTCAAGGCCGGCCGAAAAGTCGTCAGGGGGTTCCTCGGCGTCAGCATCTGGAGCGTCAATCCCGAGCTGGCGGAATCGTACGGCCTCGACCGTCCCACCGGCGCCCTCGTCCGCGGTCTTCTGGAAGGCGGGCCGGCGGAGAAATCCGGGCTCAGGCAGGGGGACATCATCCTCGGTCTCAACGCCCGGCCGGTCGAGAGCAACGAAGACCTGCAACTCAAGATCGCCGGGGTCCGCCCCGGTGCCGAGGTCGATCTGACCGTCTGGCGCGAGCGTCAGGAGAAACATATCAAGGTGATGATTGAGGCCCAGCCGACGGGGTTTTCCACGCGGGCGTCGGCCGATGACATCGAGCGGTTTCGGAAAGGACCGGAAGATGCCGACCCCGACGACGACATCGAGTCGGATTCAAGCCCCGCCGACGATGAGACGTTCGACCGTCTCGGGCTCGAGATCGAGACCGTGTCGCCGCGCCTGGCGCGGCGCTTCCAGATTGACGAGAGCATCCAGACCGGGGCGATCGTCACGAAGGTCGACCCGACCAGCAGCGCCTATGACAAAGATCTTCATCGCGGCTGCGTCATCACCCGCGCCAACGGCAAGCGAATCACGAATGTCGCTCAACTGAAACAGGCCTTCACACGATCGGCCCTCCGCAAGGGCGTGCGCCTGTGGGTCAAACCCCCACGCGGCGACGGATTTCCGGTGGTCCTCCGGTTGAAATAAAGACGCCCGCGTCGGGATGAACCCCTAATCGTGAAGATCGAGACCGTTTGCGTCGCGCATGCCGCCGCACAGGCAGACGATCCCCTCGATCAGCCCCCACAGCCCGACGATTCCGCAACTTGCCCCGGGAACGCACCCGACCAGCGGGGCGAAGCTGCCGAAGACGGTTAGAGACAGCATCAAGAGGCCGATGCCGGTGTACCCGAGATAGAATCGATGCACGCCCAGCCCGCCGAGCAGGATCCCCAACAGTCCCGCGACGATCTTGCTCTTCGGCCCCACGCGTGGCAGCCCGGCCGCGTAATGGATGGGCGGTATCGGTGGTGGCACACCGACCGCCGGCCCGACCCGTGTCACCGTGGGAGCCTCAGGCGGCGACGAATTCCGCTCGACGGCGACCGCCGCCGGCCCGCTGCCGATCCGTCGCAACGCCGCCGCGACCGCGTCGATTGAATCCGCCCGCAGCGCACGCTCCGTGCCGCGCTCAATGAGCTGAGTCTCCGCCGCAATCCGACCTTCGGCGACCCACTGGACCAGTGTGTCGATGTCGGCCGGACCGTAGCGTCCACCATCGATAGCGATAACGAAGTAATACAAGCTGCGCCCCGTCTCGCGCACCGCGGTGTGACTCTTTCACACAGCGCGCCACGCAAGCTCGTCAATCCTCGTCGCGGTCCCGTCCTGCCGCCGCGGCAACCGGGCTTTTTGTGGTTCCGACCCGTCCGGTTGTACGCACGGGTTGCTTCCTGGATGAATTGGCCCCCGGCTGCTCAGTATTTCCGGGCCGACCCCGATTGAAGGCCTCCGGCGCGGCCCGCGGCGTCAGGTTGACAACGGCCGACGCGACCGCGATGGTCACCCTCGCCGTCGGGCTGTATTCACGGGCCGAAGTGCGGATGCCCACATACCGCCCGATCAGACTTCGGGTGTCCGGCGCGACGTCCCGCGGAATGTCGACATAGGCGATCGTGCGATTTCGGAGGGGATCGACCAGCCGAAACCGCCGCTGGGCGGGCGCAAAGGCGTAGCTGACGCGAAGCTCGCCCTCCAGCTCGAACCGCTCCACCGGCGCCTCGGCCCGCACCCGCGCGATCTGGAGCCGCTCGCGCCGAAGGCGTGACCGCGCCGTCTCCAACTGGCTCCGGTCCGCCAAGAGGGCCTTTTGGGCCGCTCCCAGTTCGATGCGATCGGTCAACTGCCGCACCCGAATCCTTGCGATGGCGCGCGGCACATACGCCTCCTCCTGCTCGGCAATCGGGCGGTAGCGCGTCCTCAGTTGTTCAAGGTTCCGGTCCTCGACCGGCTTTTCCATTTCCGCCGTCAGCTCGCTTTCCAACTCCGCCAGACGGGCCTCATATCCTCCGGGTCCCGGTTCCGTCATCGGCACGGCCGCCGGGGCCTCGCGGTCCGGAGTGTTGCTTGGAAGCCCTCGCGGCGACTCGGTCGGGACGACCGCCTCCTCCGCCACAATTTCGCTCTCCGACGGCGGAGGCACGACCGAGACGGGCACGATCGGCTCACTGCGATCGGCTTCATCGGCCGGTTCGACAGGTGCTCCGGGCGAATTCGTCGCGACCGCCTCCGGACGCGTTGGCCTTGCTGCCGGGGGTGTCACGACCGACTTTGGCGTCGACGCCGCGCGACGGCCACCGGCCAGGTAGCGTTTCAGCAACCCGGTCCGCAAGCGCGGCTCGACTCGTCGAACATACTGACGACTGATGAAGAGCGATGCCCCCTTCGGTGGAACCAGCTTATAGAATCCGTCGGCCTCACCGGTGATCTCGACCTGCGCACCCTCGCGGATCACCATTTGTGTGGCACTCTTGCGCGGGCTGAGAGCGCTGCCTGCGCGCACATAGACGTTGTCGCGCGTCACGACGCCGGTCTTTCCATCGTCCGACCGCCGGACCATCGACCTGTCAACATAGCTGAAGCTGCCATCGGGCGGGACGATCCGATACCAGCCGAACTTCTCGCCCAACACGAGCACGCGGTCTCCGGTGCCGACCTTGGTGGTCGGATACCAGTTGCTGCCCGCGCCGCTTCGAACGTAGACGTTTGCGCCGGTCACCTCGCCTTCCCACGGAAAGGCATCGTCCCCTGAGGCCGTCTGGGCCTGCAAACCGACCACCCAAACCCCCATCAACCCTGCCGCCGCGAACATGGTAGCCAGTGAGCGCATGATCAAACTCCCTGCACAAGGCCTGCGGACATACCCCGCCCGCTATTATACGGAATCGCAAGCCTACGGTACGAGCACGACCGGCGCCTGTCAATTCCCGCTCGGTGCGGGCCGCCGGGTCCGTGACAGTCTTGGCGGCAACGCCCGACTGCCCCAATGGGTGCCACTGGCGGCTTGTTCGCCGGTGCATGAAGGGAGGGCACCGCGCACGGCCACGGGCAGGCAAGCTGCCGGTGGCGCCCCGCGGCCGATTGTGTCACAGACCCACAGGGGGCCGCTGCTGCCCATGATTGCGGGGGCACTTCAGAGACTTCGGCCGAGCGTCCGACGATATAAGAGGTTGGGTGGTTGCCGAGTCCGGCTGATGGACCGACCGCCCGATTAGATGGATTTGCTGCGCGCCATGGCCTCCCTCAACACGACTCAGCTCGAATCCCGGCCCGTGCCATCCGAGCGGGTACCGGCTGAAGCGCTGTCGCCATCGCGGGCCGCCGGCGCGTCGAACCTGACGGTCCTGCTCGATTTTGACATTGATGGTCCGCGAACACGGTACGGCGTCGAGCAGCTTCTGCGGGTGATCGGCTACCGGTCGGTCTTCGTGCGGCACGGTCATGCCATGATCTACGCCGGTTCCGACGATTCGGCTGGAGGGCGTGCCGCCGTATGGCTCGCGATTGAACCGGCCGATCGCACACATGAGCATCGGCCCCAGGTCGTTGAAAGCCGTGGGATCCCCATGGTGTGCTGGGGAGACGCGCCGGACGTCCCGGTTCATGGCAACCGGATTCAGTTCGACATCGCCCGGTCCACCGCGTTCTGGCTGACGCTGGAGGGCGAGCATGACGCGGCGCAGCGCGATGAACACGGCCGCGTGCTCGGTCCGGACAGCCTGCCGGGCACCTGCGGACTCCTGAACAAGCCGCCCATTCACCGGTATGCCGATCTTCTCGGTGAGCTTCTGCGTGAACGGGGCGTTGAAGTCGCCCCCATGCCGCGCTGGCCGAACGGGGCCCGGTATGCCGTCGCGCTGACACACGATGTGGACCTGCCGGAGCGACCGGCGCGGGGGCGTGTGCTGCTCGGGGAATGGTGGCGCGGCGTCCCGCGGTCGCGGCGCGAGGCGTATTGGGACCTGCGTTCGACGATTCGGTCCTGCGGATTCTACAATTCCTGTTTGGCGCCTGCGACGCGCCGCCGGGAATGGGACTTTCCGCTCATTTGTGACCTCGAACGCCGCCACCGCCTGCGATCGGCCTTCTATTTCGCCGTGGTTCACCGCGACGCCGGTCATCGATGCGACGTGACGTATGACGTGCGTCAGCGGCGCTATCGCCGGCTGTTCCGGCGTCTTCGGACGGACGGCTGGGAAGTCGGCCTTCACGCGAGCTACCGGACGCGGCTCGGCACGCCGACAATCGTCGAACAGATGCAGACGCTCGGCGCAGCGGGATCCGGCCCCGTCGCCGGCGTTCGCCACCACTATCTCCAGATCGACCGAACGGATCCGACCCGGTCCCTGTTGGAACATTCTGATGCGGACCTGATGTACGACACCTCGATCGGGTTCAACGACTGTCCCGGGTTTCGTGCGGGCATCGCCCTGCCGTATCGACCGTATGACGCCGATCGGATGGAGGCTCGCGTCTTTGTCGAGCTTCCGATGACACTCGCCGACATGCACCTGCCGCGCGGGGATGAGGCTGCGGCGATTCAAGAGGTTTCCGATCACCTCGATCGCGTGCGGTCGCTTGGCGGGCTGGCGGTCCTGAACTGGCACGTCGGCCACTGGCATACCGACCCGGCGTGGCGGGCGGCCTATGTCGCCGCGTGCGAGAGGCTTTCACACGATGGGGAGGCCTGGATCGCTACGCCGCACGAGATCGCCCGCTGGTGGCTGCATGGCGAGGTCGGACCGGTTGCGTGACGCCGCCGCTCGCTCGCTGGTGCGAGATTCCTGTCTCGCACCCGCGCGTGGCAAGATTCCTATTCCGCGAGCCGCGGGAAGGGATTCTCGATCGAGAAGGTGCGAGAAGGGATTCTCGCACCAGCGGGATCACCGTGTGCGATTGCGGCGCGCTTTCGTGTGAGAGGCTGCGCGGGCTGAAGCCCGCGGCTCTGATGGACGCGCCATGCACGATAACGACAGACGGCTGGCGGCCGGCCGCGGCGGGCACTCTCATCGAGACGGATGGCCACATTGGTTCAGAAGATGATCATCCTTGCCGGCATCCCGTGGCTCGTCGCCCTTGCGGGCTGCGGCGGGCCGGTCCTCAGCGTCGATGACGCCGTGACGTTCGGCGACAAGCTCCGGCTGGTGGCCTATGTCGAGAAGGAGCCGGTGCTCGGCCTGCGGCGGAATGTCGAGGACGTCGAGGTGCGGTTCTACCTCAACGGCCGCGCCGTCGGCGACGACGACACCGACGACGACGGTCGGGCGTCGATCAGAATAAAACATGCGCCCGCCGGGATTGGCGCGTTCGAAGCCCGGGCGCTCGTGGGCGGGCATGACCTGCGGGCGACCGCTGCCGTTTATCGATGGCACAAGGATCGCACGATCATTGCCGTCGATATCGACGACACGATCGCCGAGACCGAGTACCGCCAACTCATCCTGAAGGATCGCGACAAGAAGTCCGATCCGGTGGACGATTCCCGCAAGACGCTCTCCCGGCTGGCGCGGGATTATCACATTGTCTATGTTACGGCCCGGCCGCGGTTCCTGCTGGAGAAGACCCGGCGCTGGCTGGCCGACGAGCGTTTTCCGTCCGGCCCGGTGGTCACGGCCCGCGGGCTGCGGCAGACGATCCGGCCGGCCAGACACAAGACCAAGATGCTGCGCGACCTCCGCGACCGCTGGCCGAACCTGCTCATCGGCATCGGCAACAACGCGGCCGACGCCGAGGCCTACGGGGCCAACCGGATGCTCTGCCTGATCGTCCCGCCGAAGGGCGATGCGGTTGACGATATCGGCCGCCACGCCGTGGTTCTGCGTGACTGGGACGCCGTCGCCGACGTGTTCGA
>CAYQDV010000062.1:0-14954 GCA_964416295.1 uncultured Planctomycetaceae bacterium | reverse complement strand
GATTGAACGCTGTGGAGTATGTCCACGTACATATCGCGTACGACGATCGGGTTGTTGTGGAGATCCGGCCCGCGGCGCACCACGGCTCGAATGCGGGCGAGCAACTCCGCGAAACTGAAGGGCTTGGCGAGATAATCGTCGGCGCCGAGGTCGAGGCCTCTGACACGATCTTCGACGGCGTCTCGCGCCGTGAGGCAGATGACGTGGGAACGGATGTCGTGTGATCGAAGGTCGCGCAAGACGGCGAAGCCGTCCTTGCCGGGGAGCATGAGGTCGAGCACGATGACGTCATAGTCGGCGGTGAGCGCCAGACGGGCGCCGTCGATTCCGTTGTCTGCAAGGTCGACGTCGCAGGACGCTTCGCGCAGGCCTCGGCTGATAAAGGACGCTACGCCGGGTTCATCCTCAATCAGCAGAACCCGCATCGGCAGCCTCCTCAACGTGCATGATCCCTACAGCGACATCCGGCACTGTAGGGCCGAGGCGCGGTTGACACAACGGGCCGGAAAAATCAGAACGTCAAGACGTCAAAAAGTCAAAACGGGGAGGAGAAGCTGAAGGCCGGGTCCTCACGCTTGGCGGGGATGGGGCCGGCGCGGCCAAGAAGAATGACAGCATTGTCATGTTCAGAGGGTAGCGGCGAGCCACGCGGGAGCTATGATCCCCTCCGTTTGTTGTTGGCGGTGAAGGGCCGCGCTGGTGGGATAGATATCTTGTCGCACGCGGTTTTACAGGGAGGTTTGAGACCATGAACTCCGCTCGTTTGTCTGCTACCGTTGTCGCGATCATGGCCCTGTTCGTTTCGTTCACCGAGTCGGCCGACGGGCAGCAGGCCGGCTCGGCGCGAACGGGGCCGCGATCGACTGCACCGGGGCCAATGAGCTTGGCACCGCCACGCCCGCCGGCGATGGCGCGGCCTGCGCGGCGCGGCCGGTCGTTCGCTCAGGCAACCGGGGGTGCGAATCGCGACCGGAACAGCCTGAGCCTCGATTCGCCCGAGGCCCAGGCACAAGATCAGGCTTCCGAGGCAAGGCTCGAAGACGCTGTGGCGGCGCGCCAGTCGGTCAATGCCTTTAATTCGCTGGAAGACGGCCAGCCGGGCGCGCCGGGGCAGCTCGAGCTGCAGTTCAACATCGGATGGCAGACGACCTCCGACGAATCCGATCCCGTAGCGTTCGAGACGGAGCTGCAATACACGCTCGACGGAAACGCCTTCCTGCGCAACACGCAACTCATTCTGGGTGTGCCGCTCGAACTCGGCAACGGCGACATCGACGGGAACGCCGACCTCCGCTTCGGCTGGCAGCAGCGATGGATCAAAGAGGAGGGGCTGATCCCGACTGTCGCCACGCTGGCGGAGGTGCGCATCCCGTCGGGGGATGATTCGTCCGGTGTGGATGGCACGCTCACGGGCATTCTGGCGAAGGACCTCGGGCCGGGCACGTTGTATTTCAACGCTTTTGGCAAGACGGTGAACGGCGACAACATCGAGAATCGGCGCGATTTTCAATGGGGCTTTCGCACGGGCTACAAGTGGCGTCTCAATGACGACTTCGCACTGATCGGGGACTACCTGCTGGAATCCAGTGAGCAGCGCGGGCACCGGGACGTCAACGCCCTCGAGTTCTCCGGCGAGTATCGCGTGAATGAGAACTTCACGATCGGCCCCGGCATCCTGATCGGTCTGGACGACAACGACGAGACACCCAACTTCGGGGCGGGTGTGCGCTTCTTGATTTCGTTTTAGGACGACGGCGCATCCGGGACGCACCCTACGCGCTGAGAAAAGCCAAGAACTCAAAAAGTCAAAAGCAGAAATGCGAAGTCCGACACGGAGAAAGTCGGTTTCCCAGCTTCGGAAGGGGCGGGGCACCCGGTGCGCGGCTGTGGTGATGGGGCTGGCGTCCGCGCTTGTGATGGGGTGTGTGCGGGTCGATCCGCGGTCGGATTACGAGCGGGCGGACCGGCTCGTGGCGGAGAGGACGGGCGTCGAGGTTGCGTATCATCCCGACATCGAGCCGATGATCGAGGACAAGATCGCAGCGCTGCTGGCCGACGGGCTGACGACGGACGAGGCGGTGCAGGTCGCCTTGCTGAACAATCGCGGGTTTCAATCCCGGTTTCAGGAGATTGGCGTTTCGCGGGCGGAGGTCGTCCGATCGGGCCTTCTGAGCAACCCGTCGCTGTTCACGAGCGTCCGCCTTCCGGAAGGCGGAGGGCGGTCAAATCTGACGTTCAGCTTCGCGCAGGAACTGGTGGACCTGTGGCAGATTCCCGTTCGCAAACGCGTGGCTCGGGCGCAGTTGGAGCGCACCGTTCTCACGGTCGTGCGGGGCGCGGTCGACCTCGCAGCGAACGTGAAGATCCGGTGTTATGAGCTTCTGGCGTTGCAACGGGCCGAGGCGATCGGCCAGGAAAACCTGGACCTCGCCGAGCGGTCGGTGAAGCTGGCGCGGGACCGATTCGCCGCGGGCGAAGTCGGCCAACTCGACGTCAACCTGGTGCGGACAAACCTGCTCGATTTGAAGATCCGGTTGCTCGGGCTGAGGCGAGATCATGATCTGGCACGGGCGGCCTTGGCGCGGGTGCTGGGGTTATCGCGATGGGAAACCGCCTGGACGCTGTCGGGTTCGCTCCCGACCCAACTGTTGCCGGGTGTGGAGAACACTGCGCTGTTGCGGTTCGCGATGGAGGAGCGGTTGGACGCCCGCGCTGCGGCGAGCCGGGTGCTGGCGGCCGAGGGCGAAATCGCGCGGCAGTCGCTCAACGTGTTTCCCAGTGTGACCCTCGGTGTTGAAGCGGAGCGGCCGGAGCGGCGTGCCCTGCCGGGGCGGAAGATTCTCGCTGACACGGGTCGGGCCTCCATCGCGAGTGGCCGGCTGACGGCGCCGGGGATTCAATCGCGCGGCGAGCGAGACCTCGAGCGGAGGCAGATCATCGACTCGCTGCTGGGGCCGACGCTGTCGCTGACGCTACCGATCTGGCACCAGAACCAGGCGGAGATCGCCAAGGCGCGTTTCAAGGCGGAGCAGGCCCGCAAGGGCTATGAAGATCTTCTCGACTCCGTGGCGGAGGACGTTGCCACATCGACGGCGACGGCCCGGACTGCGGCCGAGCTGGTGCGCTTCTATGAGGACCAGTCGTTGCCGTTGGCGCGGGCGAACGTGGAATCGGCCCGCCGGGCCTATGGGGCCGGCGAGCAGAGCATCATCGCGTTGATCGATGCACAGCGGACGCTTGTCGCGCAGCGCCGGGCGTATCTTGACGCACAGAGAGATTTGGCGATCGGACGGGCCGCGTTGGAACGAACGCTGGGCGGGCGGATGCCGCCCGTCGACGAAACCCCGACGACCGGCACCGGCGATGAAGCAAGGCAGAAAGCGGGTTCCGATGCAAACGAACGACCTATTGAACC
Organism: uncultured Planctomycetaceae bacterium; assembly: GCA_964416295.1. Classification (GTDB taxonomy): domain Bacteria; phylum Planctomycetota; class Phycisphaerae; order UBA1845; family UTPLA1; genus JAPULF01. Next base: position 11,539 of record CAYQDV010000062.1, on the reverse strand, counting down.
AGATTGTTGATTCCGTACTGACGTCCCTTGGGATGTTCGTCACGTTTCTCGCCGATTTCGTCCGCCAACTTTTTGCCGCATTCCTGTTTTGAAGGCGGCTTGACTGACGGTCGCCGAGGCTCTGTGGGATGGGTTCGATGACAAGGACGTACAAGCGTTTTTGGGGCGCAATTGTGGTGGTCGCGGGCGGGGCGGTCATTACGTGGAGTGTTCTTACCGTCGTTCGGGAGTCCGACGAAGGGGGCGGTGAATCGCCTCGGGTCGAATCGAGTGAGCGCGACGCATCGAGCGGCGTGGAAGCGTCCTACGGCGTAGGCCACGTGGCTGTGACGCTTGATGAGGCCTCGCAGCGGCGGATCGGCCTCGTGGTACGTCGGGGCAAGGCGGCGCGTCGGTCGCCGGTCGTCCGGGCCTATGGCCGGCTGGAGGCCGATCCGGCATTCACGTTTGTGCTGCGTGCCGGGATTGCGGGCATCGTACAGCCCGTGCCGCGTCAACCGTGGCCGGAACTCGGCGAACGGCTGGAGGCCGGCACGGTGGTGGGGTCGATCCGGCCGCGGCTGAGTGCGGCGGAACGATACGATTTGTCAGCACGTCTGATGCAGGCGCGGGCGGAGATTGACGAGGCGAAGGCCGACCTGGCGGCGGACCGGTCTTCGTACGAAAACAAGAAGCGGTTGAACGAAAGCGGAAAAGTGGTATCCGATCGCGCACTGGAGGAGGCCGAGGCGCGGGTGAAGCGCGACGGGGCGCGACTTTCGGCGGCGACGCAGACGGCCGAGTTGCTCGAGAACGCCGTCCGAAAGGGGCCGGCGGGGAACGAGTCTTTCCCGCTCGAAGTGGGGAAAAGCGGGGAGGTCGTGACGCTGTTGGCGCAACCGGGCGAAGCGGTGACGTCGGGGCAGACGTTGCTTCGATCCGTTGATTTCAGTCGCTTGACGGCGCGCGTCGCGGTTCCGGCGGGAAGCCACGTGGCGGGATCGGTGTCGTCGGTGCGGCTGGTCGTGATCGGGCACGAGGAATGGGTCGTCGGAGCCTCGGCGTGGTCGCGGGCCGGGCGTGTTGATTCGACGACGGGGGGCGATGCGTATCTGATCCGCGTGGAGTCTGGGGATCGGCTTCTGCGGCCGGGGATGGCGGTGACGGCGTATCTGGAGGGCGGCGGCGCGGCGGTCGCGGGCATCCGGTTGCCGCGTTCGGCGGTCGTGCGTCTTGCGGGCCAGGCGTGGGTCTATGTGCAGGCGGCGCCGGATCGGTTCATTCGCACCGGCGTCCATTCATTCGTGCCCATCGATGACGCGACGTGGTTTGTTGGTGGCGGTGTTTCGCCGGGTGACTCGGTGGTGACGACCGGTGCCCAGGAACTCCTGTCCGAGGAATTGAAGGCCCAGATTGAAGCGGAAGACGAGGACGAGGATTAGTGCCCTGTGACGCTTGGATTGGCGGGCCGTGCGGGGACCACGCCGGCGCGTTTTCAGAGGAAGTACACCGGCGGGACGCCGATGCTCCCCGCCCCATGAGGCGTGACGGCGCATGAGCCAGGCCACCGATGGCGCGGGGCTGTTGTTTCGATTTCGTCTATAGGCTGCCGGCGGAGCGGGGGTGAACCTGTGCTTCAACGCCTTGTCCGTTTTTCCATAGAGCATCGCGGCGTGGTGTTGGCGTTTGCCTGTGTGGTGATGGTCTATGGCGTATACGTCGCCACGCACGCGAAGCTGGACGTGTTTCCGGACTTCGTTCAGCCGCAGGCGGTGGTGCAGACCGAGGCGCCGGGGCTGTCGCCGGAGCAGGTTGAGGCCCTGGTCACGCGGCCGGTCGAGGGGGCCGTCAGCGGCGTGCCGTTTCTCGAGTCGGTGCGCTCGCAGTCGATCCAGGGCTTGTCCATTGTGACGGTGGTCTTCAACGAAGGCACCGACATCCTGACCGCGCGGCAGATGCTGGCGGAGCAGATCGGGGCGGTCGCGGGCGAGTTGCCGGACGGGGTGCAGCCGCCGAGGCTGACGCCGCTGACGTCGGCGACGATGGATCTGCTGAAGCTGGGGCTGGTGTCGGATCGGCGTTCGCTCATGGAACTTCGCTCGTTCGCGGACTGGACGCTGCGTCCGCGGCTGCAGGCGGTTCCCGGCGTGGCCCAGGTGGGGATCATGGGCGGGGACATCCGCCAGCTTCAGATACAGATCGACCCGGAGCGCCTGCTGGCACGGGGCCTTTCGTTCAACGACATCACGGAGGCAGCGCGGCGCGCCACCGGGGCGCTCGGGGCGGGCTTCATGGAGACGGCGAATCAGCGGCTGGTCGTGCAGACCGAGGGACAGTCCCTGACGGCCGCAGAGTTTGGCGAGGTGCTCGTGTCGCAGTCGAACGGGTCGATCACGCGACTGAAGGATGTGGCGCGGGTGACGGAGGCCACGGCGCCGAAGTTCGGCGATGCGCTGATCCAGGGTCGCCCCGGAGTCCTGCTCAAGGTCCTGAGCCAGTACGGTTCCAACACGATGGAGGTGACGGAGGCGGTGGAGGCGGCGCTGGCCGAGATGCAGCCCGTCTTCGCGGCGGAGGAGATTCAGGTCTATCCCCGACTCCATCGACCGGCGACCTTCATCGAAACCGCGCTGCACCACGTGCGGACCGCGCTGCTGCTGGGCGGACTGCTGGTGGTCGCCGTTCTGCTGTTGTTTCTGTTCAACCTGCGAACGGCGTTCATTTCCATCCTCGCCATCCCGCTGTCGTTGCTGATCGCCGTCATCGTCGTTCACTGGCTGGGCATGACGTTGAACACGATCACACTGGGCGGTCTGGCGATCGCGATCGGGGAGGTCGTGGATGACGCGATCATCGACGTCGAGAACATCTTTCGCCGTTTGCGTGAGCGTGCGGACCTCAGCGATCGCAAGTCCGTCCTGCGTGTTGTGGGGGACGCCTCGCTGGAGATTCGCAGCGCGGTGGTGTATGCCACGTTTGTCGTCGTGCTGGTCTTTGTTCCCGTTCTGACGATGTCGGGCCTGCAGGGGCGGATGTTTGCCCCGCTCGGCATCGCCTACATCGCGGCGATTCTGGCATCGTTGGTCGTGGCGCTGACCGTGACGCCCGCGCTGTGCTGTCTCCTGCTGCCCGGGATCGCCGATCGGGCGCGGACGCCGGCTTTCCTGACGCTGCTGAAGGCGGGCTACGAGCGGGTGCTGGCTCGGCTGATGCCGCATCGCGCGACGATCGTCGCCCTCGGCGTCTGTCTGTGTCTGGCGGCGGTGGCGATGCTGCGGTCGCTCGGCCAGGAGTTCCTGCCGGCGTTTCGAGAGGGGCATTTCGTTCTGCAGGTCAATGCCCTGCCGGGGACGGGGCTGGGCGAGATGATGCGTCTCGGGAAGCTGATCTCGAACGATCTGTTGGCGCACGTGACGGTCGATGGCGAGCGTGTGATCGACACGGTGGAACAACAGGCGGGCAGGGCCGAACTCGGGGAGGACCCGTGGGGCCCGCATCGTTGTGAGATCCATGTCGAACTGAAGCCCGACGTGTCCGGCGCGGATCAGGCCGCGGTCCAGGATCAAATCCGCGGGGTGCTTGCGAATTATCCCGGGATCACTTCCGAAGTGCTGACGTTTCTGGGAGACCGCATCGGGGAGACCTTGACCGGGGAGACAGCCTCGGTGGTGATCGATATCTTCGGAGACGATCTCGATGCGCTGGATGAGACGGCGCGCGAGATTTCCGGCACGGTCTCACAGGTCCGCGGGGCGGCCGATGTCCGCGTGGCGTCGCCGCCCGGCGTGCCGCAGTTGCTGATCCATCTGCGGCGGGAGCGGCTGCAGCAATTCGGCTTTCGGCCGCTGGAGGTTCTGGCGGTGATTCAGACGGCGTACCAGGGTACGCGGGTGGCGCAGACATACGAAGGCAACAAGGTCTTTGACGTGGTGGTGATCCTGGAGCCGGCCCTGCGGCGTGCTCCGGAGACCGTGGGGTCCTTGTTGCTGCGCAACGACGCGGGCACGTACGTTCCGCTTCGTGAACTGGCGGATCTGGATTCGAGGACCGGTCGTTACATGGTCATGCACAATGGGGCCCGACGGCGTCAAGCGGTGACGTGCAATGTCAGCGGCCGCGACGTGGCGGGCTTCGTCGCCGACGCCAAGGCGGCGGTGTCGGCGCTGGCGTTGCCGCCGGGCACGTACCTGACGTTCGGCGGGGCGGCGGAGGCCGTCGAAACGGCTCGGAACGAAGTGTTGCTCCACGCCGGCATCGTCGGATTCGGGATTCTGCTCCTGCTGGCGACGGTTTTTCGCAACGCCCCGAACCTGCTGCTGGTTCTGGCGAATCTGCCGTTCGCATTTGTGGGAGGCGTGCTGGCGGTGTTCCTGACCGGCCGAACGCTGTCGATCGGCTCGATCGTGGGCTTTGTCACGCTCTTCGGCATCACGATGCGAAACTCGGTGATGATCATCTCGCACCTCGAACACCTGGTGACCCAGGAGGGCATGACGTGGGGCCTGCGGACGGTGCTGCGCGGGGCGGGCGAGCGAATCGTTCCAATCCTCATGACCGCGCTGGTGACCGGCCTGGGGCTGCTGCCGATCGCCTGGGGAGCGGGGGAGGTCGGGCGCGAGATCGAGGGGCCGATGGCGATCGTCATCCTCGGCGGGTTGATCACGTCTACCGTGCTGAATCTGCTGGTCCTGCCGGCGTTCGCGCTTCGGTTCGGAAGATTTGAATGCCAGACGTCTGGTTGATGAGGCACACGGCGGAGGAAACGTCAAAAACCGAAAACCGAAAACTGAAAAAAGAAGGCGCGTCCGGGACGCATCCTGCGCGAGGCGCGGGGGGCGGACTACGGCTTGAAGGCGGTGACGACGAGGGTGTCGTTCTGGCCTCCGAAGCCGAAGGAGTTGCTGAGGCAGGTGTGGACGTCGGCCTTTCGGGCATGGTTGGGGACGTAGTCGAGGTCGCAGGTGGTGTCGGGGTGTTGGTAGTTCATGGTGGGGGGGAGGACGCCGTCGCGGATGGCGAGGATGCAGGTGATGACTTCGCAGGCGCCGGCGGCGGCGATCAGGTGGCCGAGCATGCTCTTGACGCTGCTGACAGGCACGTTGCGTGCGCGGTCGCCGAAGAGCTTGCTGATGGCGAGGGACTCGATCTTGTCGTTTTCCTGGGTGCCGGTTCCGTGGGCGGAGATGTAGTCGATATCTTCGGGTGTCAACTTAGCATCTTCGAGCGCCCGCTGCATGGAGGCGATTCCGCCGCGGCCGTCTTCGTGGATGTCGGTGATGCGGAAGGCGTCGGCCGTGGAGCCATAGCCAGCCACTTCGGCGCGGATCGTGGCCCCGCGGGCGCGGGCGTGTTCGAGCTCCTCGAGGATGATCATGCCGGCGCCTTCGCCGAGGACGAAGCCGTCGCGCGTCCGGTCGAACGGGCGGGAGGCGGAGCGAACCTCATCGTTTCGGGTGGACAGGGCGGTGAGGCGGTTGAAGCCGGTGACGCCGAAGGGGTGGATCATCGAATGGCATCCGCCGGAGATCATGGCGTCGGCATCTCCGCGACGGATGAGGTTCATGGCTTCGCCGATGGCCTGGGTGCTGGCGGCACAGGCCGTGAGGGTGTTGAAGTTGGGCCCCTCGACGCCAAACATGGCGGCGATGTGTCCGGCGGCCATGTTGGGGTCCTGCTCTGCCTCACAGATCTTTTCCAGGCGTTTATAGGCGACGTCGGCCCAGCGGCGGGTGTCGAGATCGTTGTCGGCGTAATTCCAGCCCTCGACGGCGGCGGCGGCGAAGTTGTCAAAGTCCATGGGACCTTCGCCTCCGCCGAGATAGACGCCGACGCGGGTTTTGTCGATGGCGGCGGCGATTCCGGCGTGTTCCCAGGCCTGTTTTGCGGCGGCGAGGGCGAAGCGGACCTGGCGGCTTGCCGTTTTGTGGACTTCGTAGTCGGATCCGAGGAAGGCGCGTAGGTCGAATTCTTTGACCTCGGCGGCGAATTGGGTCGGGAAGGTGCGTGCGTCAAAGACGGTCGTCTGATCGACGCCGCTCTCACCGTTGACGATGCGCTGCCACGTCTTTTCAAGCTCAGACCCCAGAGGGGTCACCCAGCCCATTCCGGTTACCACGACGCGGCGCGTCATTCGCTGTACCTCCGAAACACGAGTGCGGCCGTCTGACCACCGGACAGGGCCGACGCAACGCTGACGGCGACGTCGGCCCGGCAGTCCGTGGGATCGGGGCGGACGGCGTTGAGACCGCAGTCGGGATCGACTTCGACGGTGTTCGGGGCGGGCGGGAGGACGCATCGGTGCATCGCCATCAGGGTGACGGCGAGATCGATTGCTCCGCTGCCGGCTCCATTGTTGCCCAGGCCGGCTTTGGTCGTGAGGATCGGGACCTTTGCGGCGCGGGCGTCCAAGGTGGTCCGGAGGGCCGCGGCTTCGGCCGCGTCATCGGCGACGGTTCCGACGCCCGCGGCGTTGACGAGATCGATGTCGTCGGTCTGGATGCCGGCGTCGTTGAGGGCGTTGGCCATGGCCAGCCGGAGGGCGCGGCCGTCGGGCTGAGGGCGGAGCCAGTGGGCGACATTGGCGGCGGCGCCGAAGCCGATCAACTCGCCGTAGATGCGGGCGCCACGCGCGCGGGCGCGTTGGAGTTCCTCGAGAATGAGGAGGCCGCCGCCTTCGCTGACGACGGCTCCGGCTCGACGTCGGTCGAACGGGCGGCAGGCTTCGGCGGGCCGGTCGTTGAAGTCGGTCGCGAGTCGGCCGAGGAGGGCGGGCCTGAGCAGCCCCATCGGGTTGACCTTGCTCTCGGCACCGCCGCAGATGCACAGATCGGCGGCGCCGCGTACGATGGTCCGGAAGGCCTCGCCGACGGCAAGATGGGAGCTGGCTTCGCCGCAGGTGATGGTGTTGGAAGGGGCCTGACAGTCGTGGACGATGGTGACGTGGCAGGCGAGCATGTTCGGGAGGAACTTGAGGAGCCAGAGGGGCGTGAGATTGGTCATGCCCTCGGTGCCCCACTTTTCGAGGCTGAAACCGCGGTCTTTCGGAGCGTCGGGGCGTTCGGCGGCGCTGGCGAGCGCGCCGGCGAGTTCGGTCAGGTCGGCACAGATGAGGCCGGCTCCGATGTTGGCGCCGAAGCGTGTGGACTCCACGTCGACCTCGCCGTCGCAATCGCCGCGATCGACGAGACATCGGGTTCGCAGACCTGCATCGCGGACGGCGTGGTAGGCCGCGATGACGGCGAGGGCGATGTCGCGGGCCATGACCTTGGTGGCTTTGCGATAGCTCTTGGGGACGCAGTTTTTGACGTTGACGTCGCGGACCTCGCCGGCGACTTGTGAGGAGAATCGGCTCGGGTCGAAGGCGGTGATTCGGCCGATTCCGCACTTTTTCTCGACGAGGGCATCGAAGGTGTCGGCGATGCCGACGCCGAGGGGGGTGACGACGCCCATTCCGGTGACTACGACTCGTCGGTCCTCGTTCATAGAACAGTGTCCAGGCATCGCAGGCGTCGGCGTATGTCCGACGCGGGTCTCCGTGACCGGCACGGCGCCGGCGGGCAGAATCTGTAGCTGTCAGGGCGCCGGTGGCGCCGGGCGAACATTATAGGTTCGCAGGAGCGATTTGAAATCCTCGGTAAAGACGAAGTTTTCCTCGGGGAAATCCAACCCGCTGAGGTTGTTGTCGATATGTGAAAAGACGATATCGATTTCGGCGAGCGGCTCGCCGTCGACGGTGGCGTGACCGGAGGTGACAGCGGCTTCGGGGGACACTTGGTCGATGGCGGCATCGTAGGTGATCTGCTGGCCGGGTCGCACCTCACGATGAAACGTCGCCCGTTTCACCTTTGCGAGGATGACCTTTTCCTGAAAACCGCGGGCCTCTCCGACGAGGATGCCGGCGGTCTGGGCCATGCCCTCGATGATGAGGCTGGCCGGCATGACCGGATACCCGGGGAAGTGGTCGTGCAGGTGTTCTTCGGCCAGGCTGACGTTCTTGAGAGCGGTGGCGCGGCGGCCGGACTCGAAGGCGGTGAACTTGTCGATCCAGATCCAACGCATGTCGTATCGTGGGCGGACGGCCGAAAACCGCGGGCGGCGGCATGCCCGGCATGGCCCGCCCTGCCGGGATTTCCGGCGTCGAGCCTCGGGGTCCTCAGGCGGCCACTTTGAGGCCGACGTAATTGACGATCGTCTTTACGGTGAACAGGTTGGGCATTTCGTCGACTTCGGGGTTGGCTTCGAAGGTGGAAAAGTCCGCGTGGGGCATCTTGCTCTTGAGCTGCTCCAGCCCCTTGGCGGTCATTTTCCCATTTTCGACGTAGTCCGGGTTGTTGAGGATGTCATCGGGGAAAAGCTCGCCGCGGGGGATCTTGATGGCGAACGTCTTCTCCAGTCGAAAGACGATGTCGAGAAAGTCGATCGACTCGGCGCCCAGGTCCCCCCTCAGGGTGGCGTCTTCCTTGATCTCGTCGTCGTCGACACCGAGGGCGTCGACTAGCACGTCCTTGACCTTGTTGAAGACTTCTTCTCGGCTCATCTGTGCCATACGGCATTCACTCCATCATTGTCTGTCACGGTCAGTGATCACCTGTCGTTGCGACGGCCGCCCGGACGGCCGACGGACCGTTGAGCAATTGAAAACGCTGCCGTGCATCCTGGACGATGCGCCGGTCGACGTCGGCCATGGCGGCATCCTGATCCGCGATATTGTAGTGGCGCAGCCGCAACCGCGCCTTGACCATTTCCCGCTCGCCACATCGGCCGACGGCCCGAAACTCGCTCGACCGGTCCTCTATCCGGATCGCGTCGACCGTCACATCCAAGGTTCGCCCCGGGGAAACGAAGCTCTTGTAATTGATGTTCCTCGCCTCTTCGAGGACGATCATACTGTGGGCGAAGTCTTCCGTCACCCGGACCAGCCAAGCGGCGGATTGTACGATGGTTTCGAGCATGAGGACACCCGGCATTACGGGAAACGTCGGAAAGTGGTCTGCCAGATACTCCTCCGCGAGCGAGAGGGCCTTGCTGGTGGCGATCCGCTTCGGCGGGTCCAGGCTGTTGATGCGATCCACCAGGATGAACTTCATGCCCTGTCCACTCGCCGCCGAGGGTTCGAGACCGTAGGGCCCGGCGAGACCGCGTCCTCACCTCCCGCAATTGCCCAGTCGGTCCGACTCCGGTCCACCGTACTGGGATGGGCCTGTTTAGCCGATTCCGTCGAGCATTGCAACCGGGCAACCGGGGTGGCGTGGGGCAGGCGGGGAGAAAAGTCAAAAAGCCTAAAGTCGGCTTCGGAGCTCCAAGGAGGTTAGGACAGCCAGCGGCTCCGGCGGGGATGGGGTGCTAAGCCGCAACCTGTTGTTTAGAATAATGTTACAGTGTGTTCTTGGGGTGGCGGTTCGAGCGGTCGCTGATCATGTCTGACTTGCGAAAACACCGGGGATCGCACCCCGAGGATCGGCGGCTGTTCGCGGAGAGGTCTTGTGGGGTCCTCGGACAGGCGACATCGGAGCTTTCGTGGCTGTTGTCGCGGGGATATGCGGAGAGGTCGGCCTTGGCGCTGGTTGGCGATCGGCACCGTCTGGTCACCCGGCAGCGGCTGGCGGTTCGCCGTTCGGCTTGCAGTGACGTTGCGCTGGGTTCGCGACGCTCGCGGGCGCTAGGGACGGCGGCATGCGGCGACGGGCGCGTGGCGATTGACGGCTACAATCTTCTGATCACGATCGAAAGCCTGATGGCGGGCGGGGTAGGTTTAATTGGGCGTGACGGCTGTCTGCGTGATCTGGCGAGTCTTCACGGGACGTACCGGCGGGTGGCGGAAACGATGCCGGCCGTGTCGCTGATCGCGGAGCACCTGGAGGCGAAGGGAATTCGATCGGTGGACTGGTATCTGGATCGTCCGGTGTCGAACAGCGGGCGTCTGAAGGGGCTGATGGCCGAACTGGTGGCTGGGTCGCCGCTGTCATGGGAGATCGAACTGGTGAACGATCCGGACCGGGTGCTGGTCGCATATGATGGGGTGGTGGTGACGGCGGACTCGTGGATTCTGGATCGGTGTGGTGCGTGGGTGAATCTGGCGGCCGAGATCGCGGCGGAGCGCGTGCCGGGCGGATGGGTTGTCGACCTGCGTGAAGACGGCGTCGAGGCGTAGCGGTGGGCGCGTGCCCTGGCGACGGGAGGTAACGGGATGTATCGATTTGCAAGGGGTCTGATCGTGGGGTTTCTGGTTGTGGCCGCGTGCGGGTGCAATCCGGCCGACGTTGAGAAGGCGAAGCGGAAGGCGGCGACCAAAGCCAGGGCGGCGCGCGATGCCACGACGCGGAAAGCAGCGGAAGTGCGTGACAAGGCCGAGCCGTATGTGGAACGTGCCGAGCAGGCGGCTGAACGCTTGAAGCGCGAGACGATCGAGACGGCGGGCAAGATGAAAGCACGTGCGCGTGAGGCGGCCGTCAAGATGCGACAGAAGGCCGGCGAGCTTGCGGACAAGGCCAAACCGTATGTGGGCAAGGCCAAGGCGGCTACGACTCAGGCGGCCGAGTCGATCAAGCGTGCAACCACGCAGGCGATGGACAAGCTTTCGGACGAGTGACAACGGCCGAAAGCCGAAAACGGAAGGGTTGCGGCCGGCCTCCCGCTTTTCTGAGGATATGGGGCCGTGGGGGCGGCCTTATGAGGCGCGGCCGCCGGACCATTATGAGACTGTCGTATATTCCATGATTTGGCCGGGCTCGTGGGCGAGAGTCCGGTTGATTACACGTCTGTCGGGATGAACAATCGATTGTGATGCGTGCCGGGGCCGAAGGCGGGCGGGCGGTCCCCACCTGCCGGAGCGGATGGGACACCCGGAAGCCTGCGCCACAACCGTGGCAGGCGGCGTCGCGATCGAGGAGGGACGGAATGCGTTCTTGCGTCATAAAGACTGTGGTCATGTTATGCCTGTCGTGTCTCGCGCTTCCCGCGGCGGGGCAGGTGACACTGGTGACGGACCGGGCGGCACTGGGCGGCACCGATCGTGTGGACTGGGGGACGCTGGGAGCGGTTGGCACGATGTTGCCAAACTCGTTTGCGGTGACGTCGAGCGGCGGCGTTTCGCTGGGCATCAGCAAGGGCGCGTCCACCGGATTCAGGCGGGTGGATCAGTTTGTGCAGTGGGCGGGAAACTTCGCGCCGGGGGATAGACTCATTCGGAATCTGGCCCCGGCCGGGCGGATGTTCATCGACTTTCCGGAGCCGGTGCTTGGCGGCGGCGTGCAGGTTCAGCGGGCGTTGTATGGGAGTTTTACGGCCACAGTCGAAGCATTTGACGTGAGCGGTGCCAGCCTCGGGAGTTTCAGCGAGCCTGGCTTCAGCGACAACGGCGGCGACAACTCGGCGATGTTCATTGGCGTGCGGAGCAGCACGGCGGACATCGCGCGGATCGCGCTGGATGTGGACCCCGGCAGCGGTTATGCGTACGGCATCAATCAGTTCGACTTCGTGTTGCCATCGCCACCACCACCACCACCACCACCTCCTCCTCCGCCTCCACCGCCACCGCCTCCGCCCCCTCCACCCCCACCGC
>CAYQDV010000061.1:0-15296 GCA_964416295.1 uncultured Planctomycetaceae bacterium | reverse complement strand
AACTCCTGAAAACTGATCTGTTGAATCTTCGCCTGATTGGTCATCATATCCACATTGGCTGAAATCCTGCCCAACATGGATTTTGTTTCGCGCTCAAGGGAGGTCGCAAAGCTGGCGGCATTAAGCCCGTAAGGCCCGCCCACGCCACACACCGGCGGGCCCTGCTCGCGGCGGATCGCATGTGGACCACAGAAAAAACGCAGGTCGGGGGTACACAACAGGCCAGCCGGACCCAGCGCGGGCTGATCGACATGGCCCGACAGCAGACCGCCGCCGCCGAGGAGGCCCTGCGCCTGACTCAGGCCAGCCTCCAGGCCGGGGCCATGACCACGCTCGACGTCCTGCAGGCTCAGGATGCCGTCGCCCAGGCGCGGCTGCGTTACGCCGAGGCAGTCGTGCGATTCAATCAGGCGGAGATCGACTTGTTGGCTGCCCTCGGTCTGCTGGATGCCGACGCCCTGACCGCCGGCGCCGAACAGGCCGACACGGACGTGACGGCCATGGCCCCCCGCGTCGCCGCGACGCCATTCGCGCCATAGGCTCCGAAGACGTCGCCGGCTTTCGGGCCCATCTCAACCCGCATATCGGGTACAATCCCCGGCGTCAACGAGGCGGGCTTGCAGACCCTCGCCGACCCCAGCCCGGGGCCGGCGGCCCGATACGAGGTGGCGGGATGGACCGGATCGAACGCGTCCAGTGCGTGTTGGAAGGACGAAGGCCGGATCGAGCACCGGTCAGTTTCTGGCATCATTTCGCTCCCGATCAGGTGTGCGGGGCGGCGGCTCTGCGGGCCCATCTCGATCACGTCGAACGATACGATCTCGATTTTCTCAAGGTGATGAACGACAACGGCTATCCGTCCGCCCGCCCGATTCGAGGCGTCGCCGACCTGGCGAGCCTGACCGTCCTCCGAGGAGACGAGCCGGAGTTTGCGCGACAACTCGACCTTGTGTCGGAACTGAAACGGGCGTTGGGCGGCCGGCGGTGGATGGCGACGACGATCTTCAACGCCTTCGCGACTCTGCGCCAACAGGTCGGCCCGCCGAAGCGCACGCACAACCCTCCCAAAATGAGCGGCGGCAGCGACCCGGCGACCGCGACGATTTTGGGGTTTTACCGACAGGACCCCGACGCCGTCCGTACCGCGCTCGAGAACATCGGGGCGAGCCTCGCCAACTTTGCCCGCCGTTGCCTCGAAGCCGGCGCCGACGGCGTCTTCCTCTCCGTCCGCGACGACTGGCTCGACGCGCCGGATGACGACAGCAGACTGTATGATGCGCTCGTGCGGCCGGGCGATCTCGCCATCCTGGAGGGCGCCTCGGCCGGCCGGTTCAACCTGCTCCACGTGTGTGGCACGTCCGTCCATTTCCGCCGATTCGCCGAATACCCCGTCCACGCCGTCAACTGGGCGGACCGCGCCGCCGGCCCGTCCATCCGCGACGTGTGCGGCCGGATCAAACCGGCCCTCTGCGCCGGTGTCGACAACCTGACGACATTGCCGGCGGGCACACCCGAGGACTGCGAGCGCGAGGTGGCCGACGCCCTCGCCCAGGCCGGCGATCGACCGATCCTGATCGGCCCGGGTTGCACCTTCGATCCCCGGCGCGTTCCGCCGGCCAACCTGGAGGCGGTCCGCCGGGCGGTGGAGCGTTGACCGACGGCGATCGCGGCAAACCGGGACGTGCACCGGCCCGGCGAGTGCATTGAAGTGGGCACCGAAACGTTCAATCCGGACCGGCTGATCCTGTCGATGCAATACTCGACTAACGTCTACAGGCCGGAGATGGAGACCGCCCTCGCGCGGCTCGCCTGCGTGCCGCCGGCGGAGGCGGAACACCTGGTCGCAACCGCCGGGGAGGACGAGGCCGCCTACCGGCCGGTCACGCGGCCGGTCTTTCTCGACGCGCTGTACGGAACGGCCGACGAGTTCCTCGCATCCGACGATGGTGGCTTCCACGAAATGACCCTCCACGTCACCTCGTATGACCGAAGCGACGCCGTCCTCGAGTTCTGGTTCCACGTCGCGACGCCGGGGTTCGAGGCCCGCGGCGTCTGGTTTCGGCAAATGGCCGTCGGCATCGACGCACGCCACGTGTACGCAGCGCTCGGCGAACCGGCGCGGACACGAGACCACTTCGAAACCGGCACGCCACCGCGCCCCGACCTCCTCCGGTAGCCGCCGGCTTCACCACCGGCCGCCTGAAAGCGTGAAGAGTGCGCTTGCGGTTTGTTAATCTTTCGTTCAGACCTCCGATCGATCGGCGGCCATAACACCGGAGAACCCCTCTGACGACGCTGGACACACTCTTCCCTGCAAACCGCATCATGCGACCGGTTGCCGTCGCACGAATCCGCAGCCCGGCGCCGCCGCGGACCGCCTGCCCAAAGCGGTATAATGGTCGCCGCGAGGAAGCAATCTGCCGGCCGTTCTGTTGGACGATCCGGGAACACCGATTCGGGGGCGCCATGAGTGATGAAACGATTCTGATAGTGGACGACGAGGTCGATCTCGTCGAATTGATCCGATTCAATCTGGAGCGCAGCCGTTACCGCGTCTTGACGGCCCACGATGGCCGGACCGCACTGTCGCTCGCCGCGCAGCACCGACCGGACATGATCCTGCTCGACCTCATGCTGCCGGAGATGAGCGGCGAGGACGTGACCGTCGCGCTCAAGCGGGACGCGGCCACGGCCAACATCCCGATCATCATGCTCACCGCCCGTGCCGAGGAGAGCCACATCGTCGTCGGCCTGCAACTCGGGGCCGACGACTACGTCACCAAGCCATTCAGCATGGAGGTGCTCCTCGCACGCGTGTCCGCCGTCCTGAGACGCCGTAGAGCGCCCGCCCCGTCGGACGAGGTCCTCCGGGCCGGCCCGTTGGTGGTGGATCGCGGACGCCACGAGGTCCAACTCGATGGCCGGTCCATTCCCGTCACGCGAACCGAGTTCCGCCTGCTCGAGGCGCTGGTCGCCGCACGGTCGCGCGTCCTCACGCGCGACCAACTGGTCGAGCACGCGATGGGGCCGGGCGTCATGGTCACGGATCGCACGATTGACGTGCATGTGACGTCCCTTCGCCGAAAGCTGGGGCCGCACCGCGAACTGGTGGAAACCGTTCGCGGTGTCGGATATCGTTTCGCTGACGTTTGGTCGGCGGATGGTGAACGGCCACAGCCAGACCGCGAACAGGTCGGAGAAAACCATGGGAACTGTTGAATCTTTGTTTGAGCAGTCGCCGTTTGAGCCGCTGCTGCACCACCTTCAGAAAGTGCGGGAATGCGTCACCCTCGTGCGACCGCTGCTCGAAGCCGTGCGGGACGGATCCTATGACCGCTTGACGGAACTGACCGACCGCGTGTTCAAGACCGAGCACCAGGCCGACATCATCAAGGACGACATCCGACAGGTCATCCCGCGGAGTTTTTTTCTGCCCGTCTTCCGTGGCGACCTGCTCGGCTATCTGAAACTCCAGGACGACATGGCCGACGCCGTCGAGGACATCGCGATTCTGCTGACCATCAAGAAGCTGCCGATGCCCGACACGCTGTCGAAAGAGATCTTTGATTACGTGGACACCGTGCTGCGGACCTGTGACAAGGCCTACGAGATGAACGAGCGCCTGCGCGACCTCGTGGCCCGCGGCTTCCATACCGACCAGGCCGGCGACATGCTCGACCGGATCCGCGCCGTCGAGAAGGCCGAATGGGAGGCCGACAAGGCTCAATACCACCTGAGCCAGTCCCTGTTCGCCATGGAGGACAACATGAAAATCACCGACCTGATGCTCTGGTGGCGCGTGTTCCTCGAACTCGGCGCCCTCGCCAATCACGCCGAGAAGACCGCTGACCGTCTCCGACGAATGTTGTCCCAGTAGACCTCCCGAAAACCCCTCTCTGTGGAAGAACCCGTGTTCAGACAATCGGTGGGACCAGCGAGTGGAAGACGCATCGTCCGGGATGCGGCGGCGACGGCCTCGCCCGTCCCCGATAGCGGAGGGCGCGAGCCATTTTCCTAGCATTCCTCGCAACACAACCGAGCGGCCCCGTGGCCCTGACGCCTTTTCTGTATGGCGCCGCGACCCTCGCGGGTGTCATGCTCATTTGGGATACGATCGAGGTCGGTCGAAACGACGCCGCCAATATCATCAACTCGGTGTTCGGGGCCCGCATCCTCGCACGCCGGTGGGCCGTGCGCATCGCCGGCCTCGGTGTGGTCCTCGGGGCGTTCCTGTCGTCGGACGTGATGGAGACGGCCCGAAAGGGCATCTTCACGCCGGACGTCTTCACGATCGATCAGGCCCTGGCAATATATATCTCCGTATATATCGTGGATACGGCCCTGTTGTACACCTATTCCTCCTTCGGCATGCCGGTCAGCACCACCGCCTCGCTTGTCTTCGAGCTGCTCGGGGCCTCGCTCGCTCTCGGATTGCTCCGGCCCGACGACCCCGTCGACGCGGTCAATTGGGCCAAGGCCGGCAAGGTCATCGCCGGCATCGTCTGTTCCATCCTCCTCTCCGGCGTGATGAGCTTCTTCCTTCAGCGAGCCGCGCGCGGTGCCATCCGTGACAAGTGGTCCAGCCTGTCCGCCCTGTTGTTGCACGGCGGTTGGATCGGCGGCGGACTCATGGCCGGGCTGGCCTACTTTATGCTCGTCAAGGGCATGAAAAACGTTTCCCTCGTCAAGCGTTTTTCCGCCGCCGTCCTGCACCAGCCCTACGGGCCGTTTCTCGCCGTGCTCGGCCTCTGGGTCTTCTTCGCCATCGTCATCCATTTTTCACTCGTCCTCTATCGCAGGCGGGCCGCTCGGCTCCTGTTCCCCGTTCTGACCGTCATCGGGATGGTCGCGATGGCGTTCGCGTTCGGACAAAACGACCTGGCCAACTGCGCCTCACCGGGGCTGGCCGCCTTGAAACTGATCGATGGATACCGCAGCGGCATGACGACCGCCGATATCACCAAAGTCCCGATCAGTCACTGGGCCTTGCTTGCCGCAGGCGCCCTGTTGATGGTTGGCATGATGACCCGCGACGCCCAGCGCGTCACCCACGCGGCGGTCCGCGCCGGCAGCGCCGGCGACCACGTGAAGCTGTGGGCGCCGCGCTGGTGCATCTCGCTGGCCAACGTCGTTCTCCGCCTGCGGCGCGGGGCGCCGTCGCTGGCGCCGACCCAGACCAAGACGCCGCGAGGCAAGACTCTGCATTTCGACCCCCTGCGAGCCTGTGTCATCGTCTGCGTGTCGGCCAGCGTCATCGCCACGGCGTCGGCGCTGGGCCTGCCGGTTTCGACGACGTACGTTGCGTTTGCCGCCATCGTCGCCAGCGGCATGGCCGACCGCGTCTATGTCCGCGGCGACGCGGCCCTGAAGCTCGGCCGGTCGATCTGGGTCGTATTCTGCTGGTTCGCCGCAGCGGTCCTCGCCATGATCGCAACCGGCATCACCTGTCTCGCTGTCTATTACATCGGCGTCGGGGGCATGGCCGGCTGCCTGGTCGTCAACTTCTGCGTCCGGCGCTATGTGAGGCGCCGGGCCGACGCTCAGGAAGAGCGCGTCCGCCGCGACGCCGAGGAGCGCATGCACCCCGAAGATTTCGCGCTCGAATACGAAGGGTGAAACCGCCGTGGCACGACTCGCACCGGCACGCTGGCAGGGCCGATTCTTTACGATGGTCTTCACCCGCCTTGCGATCCTGCTCTCGCTCGGCATGGTGTTCGTCGGCGCCCTCACCTGGCACCTCGTGCAGCGATCGCTCCAGGACGCCCTCCAGACCGACCTGCGCCGTCACGCACGGCTCACGGCACTCCTGCTCGCACGGAGCCACGCCGTCCCCACCGCCCAATCCGCGGGGAACGTCTGCCGCGTCGTCCATCGGGAGACCGATTTGCGCGTCACGGTCTTTGACGCGAAGGGCCGCGTCCTCGGCGACTCCGCCCCGAAGTCGGCCGTGAGCAACGATCGCGCCGTGCGCCCCGAAGTCACGGAGGCCCTCCGCGGCCGCACGGGAGTCGATCGGCGTAACGATCCTGCTCTTGGGCCGCCGCTCGTCTATGTCGCCGTTCCAGTGATGCTCGACGACCGGCCGGTCGCCGTCGTCCGCGTGGACGCATCGGAGGATGACCTCATCCGAAACCGGACCGCGCTGGCCGCCTGGACCGCTGTGGGAATCGCAATCGCGCTGGCGTTTTCCCTGCTCCCCGCGTGGTTCCTCGCCCGTGCCCTGGCCCGACCGATCCATCGCGTCAGCGACTGGGCGAGCCGGCTGGCGTCCGGCGATCTGACGACCCGAGTCGAGGTTCAGCGCGAGGACGAAATCGGCCAGGTCGCCGAGGCCCTCGATGGAATGCGGTCCCGCCTCGCCGCCCGCGTCCGGGAGGCCCAGCAGCAGCGCCGAAATCTTGAGGTCATCCTCACCAATCTCCAAGAGGGCGTCCTCGCCGTCGATCAGGCTGGAAACGTCCTTACCGCCAACGCGGCGGCCC
Source organism: uncultured Planctomycetaceae bacterium (assembly GCA_964416295.1). Classification (GTDB taxonomy): domain Bacteria; phylum Planctomycetota; class Phycisphaerae; order UBA1845; family UTPLA1; genus JAPULF01. Next base: position 8,814 of record CAYQDV010000061.1, on the reverse strand, counting down.
GCCGGCTGCTCCACCTCAGCACGTCGCCCGTGGGCGGCCCCCTGCGCGAACAACTGGGACGCCGCTCGCTGGGCAACCTGTGGGATGACGCCGTGGCGTCCGGTGCCTCGGAGCTGCGCCGCCAGATCGTCATGCCCGGCCCGGACGGCGATCGCTCGCTCGACGTAGCGATGATCCGCATTCCCGCGGGCGGGTCACCGATCACTTGGCTCTTTTGCCTCCGCGACGTGACCGAGGTTTCCCGATCGGCCGCCATGAAGGCCGAGTTCGTCGCCAACGCCTCGCACGAACTGCGAACACCGGCGGCCTCCATCCGCGCCGCGATCGATACCCTCCGCTCCAGCGACGTCGCCCCCGATGCACGCGAGCGGTTCCTGTCCGTCATCGATCGCAACGTCGCTCGGCTGCAGGCCCTGACGGACGACCTCATGCAACTCAACCGCGTGGACTCGGCCACCGTGCAGCTCTCGCCGTCACGCTTCGATCCCGCCGAGGTCTTCGAGACGATGCGGGCCCTGTTCGCCGACGCCACGGCGCAGAAGAAGGCCGAGCTGGTCTGTCAATCCCGCGTCGACTCGCTGGTCGCCGACCGGAAGATGCTCGAACTGGTCCTCCGAAACCTGGTCGACAACGCCGCAAAGTTCATCAATGACAGCGGACGGATTGAACTGGTGTGTCGGCCGGACGGCGCGACCGTCCGGTTTGACGTCTGCGACGACGGCTGCGGCATTCCCGCCGAGGATGTGCAGCGCGTCTTCGAGCGATTTTACCAAGTCGACAAGTCTCGTGGTCGAAACCCGGGCGGGACCGGTCTCGGTCTGGCGATCGTCAAGCACGCCGTCCTTGCCATGGGTGGCAACGTCACCATCGAGAGTCAACCCGGCCACGGCACGACCGTCTCCTTTGCGATTCCGGCACCGGCGTGAACTCTGCCGGTACGCCCCTGAATTGCCCGCTCACACACCCCGTGCTACGATCCGTCCATGTTCAAGGCCGCCGTCCTGACGATCTCCGACAGCCGTTCCGCAGGGCTTACCCGGGATACCGCCGGGCCGGCGGCGGTCGAACTTCTACGCGCGCTCGACGTAGACATCGTAGACCGTCGCGTGCTTCCCGACGACGCGGACCGCATCGCCGCGGCCGTGCGTGAACTAAGCCCTCGGCTTGCGTTAATCGTGACCACCGGCGGCACCGGAATCGGCCCCCGCGACCGGACGCCCGAGGCCCTGCGACCGCTGTTCGACCGCTGTCTGCCGGGCTTCGGCGAAATCATGCGAACGGGCAGTTTCTCCGACACGCCGTTGTCGATCGTCTCACGCGGCGGAGCCGGAATCGTCGGAAAGACTCTGGTCGTCATGCTGCCGGGCAGCCCCAGGGGCGTCCGACAGTGCCTGAAATGGGTCGGACCGGCGATTCCACACGTTCTGGATGTCTTGTCGCGCGAATCGGCGGACTGTCAGGCCGCGGCGAACGACAAGCCGCAGGCTTCAGTCCGCGCGGCCGCTCATCGCGGCTCGGCGCCCGGTCCCGCCGCCCCGTTGAACCCTGAGCTAGAGCGCTGATTGATGATCCCCATCCGCGACGAAAACCCGACCCATTCAACGCCCTACGTCACCGTCGGGCTGATCGTCCTCAACAGCCTGATCTTTCTGTTTCAGGTCACTCGCGCCGATGACGCCGAGCAACTCTTCACATGGAAATACGGCTTCGTTCCTGCGCAACTGGTGAACAACGAAGCCGATTTCCGCCGCGCTATGACGGAAAAGGCCCCGGTCAAGCAGGCCGTCGATCGACAGGGCCGCCCCCTCTTCTACCGCGCTACTGGCCGGCCGGTCACGATTCGCCAGCAGTTGCCCGTCGAGCAGGCCGCCGCCCTCCCCGCCTGGATCAATATATTCACCTGTATGTTTCTCCATGGCGGATGGATGCACCTGATCGGCAACATGCTCTACCTCTGGATCTTCGGCAACAACATTGAGGACAAGCTTGGGCCGGTGTTGTTCGTCGTTTTCTATCTCGGCACCGGCGTGACGGGCAATCTGGCGCACACCTGGGCCGAAGCCGGCGTCGTGCCGCTCATCGGCGCCAGCGGGGCGATCAGCGGCGTCATGGGGGCCTATGTCCTCCTCTTCCCGCGAGCCAAGGTGGTCGCGGTCGTGCCGGCTTATTTCTACTGGTGGACGATCAAACTGCCCGCGTGGCTGTTTCTGGGCATCTATATTGGTCTTCAAAACCTATTCCCGGCCTTCCGCGGCGGGCAGTCCAACGTGGCCCACTGGGCACACATCGGCGGATTCGCCGCCGGCGCCGCGATGATCTACCTCTTCCCACACCGCCAGTACGCCGCTCCGCCCCGTCCGGTCTATACCGACGACGACGCCGACATCGTGATCTGAGCGGCAAGCGACCCGGCCGCCGTTGGGGCACGCTACGTCGGCCACAGGGGGCCGACGCTACAGCTATTCGTAACATTGTCGGGAACCGCGATGCTCCCTCATGCGTCGGATAGGATAGAGAGGGCGATAGAGTTTGCGCTGCGGGTTCCGAAGGTCGGGACTCCCGACGGCGTGTGCGGGCGACACACAGACACAGAATTCATGGAGGCGACGACGATGTTTCGAACATGTTGGGCGATGGCGATCAGCGGATGGATGTGCGCGGCGGCGACGGGCGACGACCTGAAGGTCTCGCGTGTATCCCTGTTCAGCTCCGGCGTGGGGCATTTCGAGTGCGCCGCGACGGTCGAGGGAAACGCCTCGGCTGAATTGAAGTTTCGGACGTCACAGATCAACGACATCTTGAAATCCCTGGTCCTCCGCGACCTCGACGGCGGGACCATCTCGACGGTCCAGTATGCCTCGCGCGACCCGGTCGAAAAGGCCCTCAAGTCCTTCGGCGTCGACATCACGGGGCGGCCCACGCTCGGCCAACTGCTCGATCAGTTGCGGGGTGTGCCCGTCGAGGTCCAGTCGCCCGGCGCGGTCCGCGGGCTGATTAGCGGCGTCGAAAAACGGACCACCAAGACCGAGCACGGCACGATCGAACGCGACGTGTTGACGATCCTGACCGACGCCGGCCTGCGGGCGTTTGTGCTGGCGGACGTGTCGGGCGTCAAGATCATGGACGAAAAGATCGAGGGCGAGCTGACCCGGGCGTTGCAAACGCTGGCGGCCGCCCACGACGCCGAGAAAAAGTCGGTCGTCTTGAACTTTCTCGGCGAGGGCCGGCGCCGTGTCCGCGCCAGCTACCTGCTCGAGACGCCCATCTGGAAGACCAGCTACCGGCTGGTGCTCAGCGATGAGAAGAAACCCTACCTTCAGGGCTGGGCGATCGTGGAGAACGCCACCGAGCAGGACTGGGAGGGCGTGCGGCTCAGCCTCATCTCCGGCCGGCCGATCAGCTTCGTCATGGACCTCTACCAGCCGCTCTACGTCCCCCGACCGATCGAGGAACTGGACCTCTATCGCTCGCTCCGCCCGCCGACGTTCGAAGGCGCCTTCGAGGCGCCGCCTGCTTCGGTGCGGGATCGAGCCCTGTATCTGGACGCCAACACGAGGAAAGCGGGCCGAGTTCGACGAAAGATCGAAGAAAAGCGTGGTGGCGGACTCGGCGGCCGCGCAGGCTTCTTCTCCGGCGGCGTCCCCGAGGAGGGAAAGGCTCGTGAGATGGAGCTCGACGATTCCGGCGTGGCTTCCGTCGCCACCGCGCGGGAAGCCGGAGAGCTGTTCGAATACTCGATCGCCACGCCCGTCAGCCTGAAGCGCCGCCAGTCGGCGATGATGCCAATCGTGACCGGCGACATTGAAGGGTCCAGATTGTCGATCTACAACCCCGCGTCGCACCCCAAACATCCGCTCAACGGCCTTCGGCTCCGGAACACCACCGGCCTGCACCTGATGCAAGGGCCGGTCACGGTGTTCGACGGTGGCCTTTATGCAGGTGACGTCAAGCTGCCGGACCTGCGGCCCGATGAAGAGCGGCTGATCGCCTATGCCGTCGACCTCGCGGTCGATGTCGACGTCAAGGCCCGCCCCGAGCCGGAACAGATGATGCAGATCTGGATCCGCAAGGGCACGCTCTGGCTGAAGCGCAAGTATGTCGACGATCGGCTCTATACGCTGAAGAACAAGGACGATTCACCTCGGACGGTGCTGATCGAACAGCCCATCGGCCCGGGTTGGAACCTGACCCGGCCGGAAAAGCCGGACGAGCGGACGCCCGGGCTGCTGCGCTTCAAGGTCGAGGTGCCGGGCAAGAAGACGGCCACGCTGCCGGTCCGCCTCGAGCAGCCCCGCGATGAAGCGATCAGCCTGACGAACCTCGGCGGAGACCGGATCGGCCTCTACCTCCGCTCGCGCGTGATCAGCGACGCCGTCAAGGCCGCGCTCGCCCGCGTCGTCGAGCTGCGCTCGGCCCTCGACGCCACGCGCCGACAGATCAAGCGGTTGACCGGCGAGATCGATGAGATCGGCGAAGAGCAGAGCCGCATCCGGCAGAACATGAAGGCCCTGTCCAGGACCAGTGACATCTATCGCCGCTACGAGCGCAAGTTCGACGCACAGGAAACGCAAATCGAAGACCTCCACGAGCGAACCGCGACGCTTCGCAAACAGGAGGCACAGCAACAGGAGGCGCTGGAGCACTATCTGCAATCGTTGAGTGCCGAGTAGACCGGAGCTGGGTGGCGAGCCGCCTCCGGCACGGCCGATGCAAGGGCATGGCGACCGTCCTGACAGGCAGCTCGCTGTTCGGCTCAGACACCGGTCGAAGCGCACGGTCTCGCCAACAACCCGGCGCCACCGTGCCGTGGGCGTGGCGCCTGCACGAAGGGCTGCTCGGCCGCCGCACCTTCACGCTGGCGGCACAACTGAGCCGATCCGAGTGCTGGCCCCGCCAGCGCCTCCGGGAGTTGCAACACAGAAAACTGCGGCGACTCGTCGACCATGCCCGAACGCACTGCCCCTACTACCGCGACCTCCGGCTGCCGCCTGCCGGCGCGATCCGCGACCTCGATGACGTCGCACGTCTGCCCCTGCTCACTCGCGACGACCTTCGCCGCCACGCACGCCGGATGTGCTGGGAGCGGATGCCCGCCCGGCGGCTCCACGAGTTCAGCAGCGGCACCTTCGACGAATCGATCCGCTACTACTGGGACCGCCGCCGGCAGGCCTGGGACAAGGCCAATCGGCTCCGTGCCATGGGCTGGTCGGACCAGTCCGTCACCGACCGCGACCTGTTCATCTGGCCCTACGACCCGCCGCTGACCGCCGCCGCCCGCGTCCGGCAATGGCTCCGCGACCGCCGGGACGAGGCCCTCGACCAGTTCCAGATCGACAGCCTGCGGGCGTTCGGCCCGCGGACGGCGCACTCCTGGCGAGCGTGGCGAAGCGCGGACCCCGTCCGAGTGACGGCCTATCCTTCGGTCCTGGCCCGGTTGATTCTCGACGGTCGTCGCATCGGTTGTCCGATGGGAAACCCGTCGTTGCGGCGCGTGTTCCTGACTGGAGAAGTCACGTTCGACTGGCAGCGCGCCCTGATCGAAGACACGCTGGGCGTCCCGACCGCGCAGGACTACGGCCTGCAGGAGGTCGGCGCCCTGGCGTTCTCGTGCGAGCATGGGCGATGGCACATCTCGGCGGAGTCCGTGCTGATCGAGATCCTCCGCGATGGCAGGCTCGCCCGGCCGGGCGAACTGGGCGAGATCGTCGCCACCGGACTTGAATCGCCGGCCATGCCCGTGCTCCGCTACTGCACCGGCGACATCGTGCGCGTCGCCGAGACGGCGTGTCCCTGCGGTCGCGGCCTGCCGGTGCTGCCGCCGGTGCTGGGCCGCGCCGCCGATTTTCTCGAAGCAGAGGACGGACGATGGATCGCGCCGGGCGACGTCGTCGCCGCCCTTGCCGCGGTGTTGCCGGATGGCTCTTTCCAGATCGTCCAGGCGGTCGACGGCGCGGTGGTCGCCCGCGTCGCCCGCGTGTCGCGCGACGTCGCACTGGCAGCAAGCTGCCAGTGGCACGCACGCGCAATCGTCGAACAGATCAGAAGCCTGGTCGGACGCGACTGCCGGTGTACGGTCCAGACCGTCGACCACCTTCGCCGCTCCCGGTTCGGCAAGTGCCGCTATGTGACCTCGCGCCGAACGGCCGTCGGCTTGGCGCGGCATACAAACGGATTCACAAGTTCGCAGGCGCCGGTGCGGGTATGATCTTGGGCAGCATGCCGGTCATCAATCGTTCGTCCCCTCGGCTTCGAGCCGCCGCATCGCTTCCAGATCGAAGTAGCGCTCGCCGCAGGCAGCACAGACGTCGGCCTCGACACCAGTCACATTTCGTCCGTCCCTCAGGCGAACCGACACCTTCTTGCGTTGAACGAGTTTTGATCCGCACGAGACGCAACCCTTCAGCAGAGAACGTTCACCGGGAGAATGTGGCGATTTTGGCGGAGATGAAGACATAGAAGACTTCTTGCTGCGCTTGCCGGACGATGGCTCCTTTCGTGTAGATGAGCGTTCCGTCGTAGCTGAAGCTCTTGATGACATACAGCTTCTCACGTATGGAGCGTCTTGCTCGGCTGCGTGATCGAGAGTTTTCGCGATGGCTTGGGCGTTGGCGATGGATTCGACAACGTCGCCGGCGCTCAACCCGTCGGTCTCCATCTCAGCTCGAGCCTTCTCGGTGAATCGTATCCCTCCCCGCAGCACCAGCCGCTTGATCCGGAGCAATACGTCTATTCTTGGGTATTCTAGCCGCCGAAACGCTGCTGATCAACCCGGGGCCTGAACCAAGGCCGGCCCCGATGTCGATCAGGTGCCGGGCCGCGTCCGGAGGGGGTCCCGACTCGACGCGCGATTCGCCGGCTTGGCGCGCGGCACAGACTGACTTACAAGTTCGCAGACGCCGGTGCGGGCCGACCGAGGCGGGACGGTGCCGCCGAGGTCCCGCCCCAAAGAGAGGACACTCCGACCCATGATGCCCAAGCTCACACCCCGCATGAACAAGGTCATCAAGCTCGCGCAGCGGATCGCGCGGGACTACGGCCAGGAATACGTCGGCACCGAACACATGCTCCTCGCCATCCTCGCGGAAGGCAGCGGCATGGCCTGCGAGATTCTGCACGACGCGGGGATCGACCTGCGCCGGGCCAAGGGGGTCGTCGACAAGCTGATGCGCAGCGCCCTTGAAGACACGTGGGTCTTCGGTCGCCTGCCCGGCACGCCGCATTTCCGAAATGTCATCGAGGGGGCCATCGAGGAGGCCCGGCGCTTCAACAGCAGCGAGGTCTCAGCCGAGTTTCTGCTCGTCGCCCTGTCCCGAGAGGACGGCAGCGTCGCCCACAACGCCCTGACCGAGATGGGCATCGGTGCCGATCAGATCCATGCCGAGATCGCCCGCCGCCGAGGAACGTCGCAGGAGGGATGTGAAGACCCCTGACCGGCCCGCGGTCCGAGCAGTCGCATTCATGCGACACTCGACGCCCGCGAGGCGATGCCCGCCTACTGAAGCCATGCCCGATTCACCGCATCAAACCCGACCGGATCAGACTGCTCCCAACTCTTGCGCACCAGTCCCAAGCCGTAGGCACAGTGCTCGAACTGGTCGCTCAGCCGCCGCAGGACCGAGGCCGGCGGCGCGGTCCGGTCCGTGCTGAGGTCCGAGGCGATCGCGTACGATCGCTTGCCCTGGGCGAAATAGCTGAGCAGTGCGTCCCGCGACTGACGCCGGCGAAGCCGCCGGAGTTGCTCGGGATACAACCCCGTCCAGAACAATGTGTAGTCTCCGATGTGTCGATACAGCGTCAGCCGGCGCTCCCGGCTCGCGCCTTCCTCCGCCCTCCACTCGGCTTCGCCCAGCATCGCCGTCAAATCCTCGATCCGACGTCCGTCCGCCAGCATCGTGATCCGCTCCATGTGGATGAACTCCGTCAGAAGGTCCACCAGGTAGTCCACGAGCGACGGATCGCAGATGCCAATCTCGACGTTGAACGAAGACTCAACCAGTCCGGAGAGCCAGCGACGCAGCGGATGGCCTTTCGAGATGGGTGACATGAGTCCTGTTTCTCCAGATCACGCCGGGGAGCCGGCCGCACGGAGGGTACCGATCCGCCCTGCATGTATTTCGGAAGCTCCCCCACTTACATGGTAGGATTCCGCTCAGGCCAAGTAAAGCCGCCGCTGAGAACGACGGCGTACGGGGTATTATCGGGCACGCCACGCGCTCCACGCGCCCTCGCGTCCGGCAACCCCGCCTTCAGGATCCTGCCATCAAGCGACGAGACCTCCAGTTCGACCTGCCCGCCGAGCGCATCGCCCAGCATCCCTGCGAGCCGCGCGATGCCTGCCGCCTGATGGTCCTCGACCGTGCGAGCGGCAGGGTTACGCACCGCACCTTCCGCGACCTTTCCGAACTGCTCCGCCCCGGTGACGCACTCGTCCTGAATAAGACGCGGGTCATGCCCGCGCGGTTCTCCGCCCGCCGCCGCACCGGCGGACGCCTCAGCGGGTTGTTTCTCGGCGAGGCGGCGCCCGGGCGCCTGTCCGTCCTGGTGAACCGTCCTGTCGCCGTCGTAGTGTGGCTCGGTCGCACGCGCGCACTTCGTCGTCCATCGAGCAGCCGTGATGCGTAGTGGAGCGACCCCTGTTGACTGTTTCAAACAACTTGGGATTTACCTTCTTTATGATGGTCGAGAGGTTATCTATGTAGGTAGAACCACTGATCGACCTCTAGGGCGAAGACTTTACGAACATACGATTGATCGCATGTCTGCCCGCTGGGACAGGTTCTCATGGTTTGGTCTTTTGCCGGTATCCAATGATGG
>CAYQDV010000060.1:11786-15591 GCA_964416295.1 uncultured Planctomycetaceae bacterium | reverse complement strand
CCTCGACCGCTCCCGCGCCGGCCGGGACCGCTGCGACGGGTCCGAGGAAGAAGATTCAAGCGTCGCAGCCGTCTCGGGCGAGCGTTTCGGCGATGCAGCGGCCGATCCCGCTGCTTCCGCCGGTCACGAGGGCTTTTTTGGGAGAGCCGTCCATGCGTCCGTCCGTTTGGGGCGTGACTACTTCGCCGCCGCGAGCGGCGTTCCACACTTTCCACAGAACTCAAACTGGGCCGGGATTCCCTTGACCTCGCACTTCGGGCACCGGCGGCTGTAGGGTCCCCAGAGGAATTCGCTTGATCCCTCGGGGTCGGCCGCGCGGCGCCGCAGTCCCACGTAATCCGCCTTGCGTTTCTCGACAAACGCCGTCATTCCCTCGTAGGGTTCGAGGCTGGTGTAATGCAGGGCAAGCCAGTCGCGGGCATGGGGCGTCGTCGCATGCCACGACTGGTCTTTCCAGTAATTCACCTGGGCCTTCGTGTAGCGCGTGCACTCCGAGAACTTGTGGACGATCTGGTTGCAGAGGTCCGCCACCACGTCGTCCAGGAGCGAGAGATCGATCGCGAAGCCGTCGCGGTCTTTGAGGGCCTTGCCAATCTGTTCGGGCGTCACGCGTCGCTCGAACGGGTTTTCCCATGGATCGGTGTTCCAGTCTGCCAGGTAGGTCCGGTCGCCGGTGAACTTTGTGCAGAACGCGCCGTCCGGCCCCTTGACCGTCGGCACGACGGCGTTCACCAGCCCCATCGCGAGCGAGGTGTAGGCCGGATAGCGCTGGTTGAGGAAGAGGATTCCGCGGGCCTTGCGATCTCCGACGTGGATCGGCAGCCACTGGGTGGAGCCTCCGCAGGCCACGGAGCCGACGTTCGTTCCGACCTGGGCGATGAAGGCGTGTTCGCCCATCACGGCCAGGTCGCAGGCGAGTTGACTTTCGTTGCCGCCGCCGACGGCCATACCGTTGATCCGGGCGATGACCGGTTTCGAGCAGTTTGTGATCGCCTCGATGTAGGCCTTGAAGCAGGACATGTACTTCCAGTAGTCGCGCGGACGCTTCATGTACTCCTTCTGATATTCCTTGACGTCGCCGCCCGTGCAGAAGGCGTGATGGCCGGCCGCCGTGAAGACAACCGCGGCGACGGCGTCGTCCCAAGCTGCGGCCTGAAACGCGGTGGCCAGGTCCCGGAGGGCGGGTGTGCTGTAGGCGTTGTAGTTGTGCGGCCGGTTCAGGGTGATCTGGGCCACCCACTCATGCCTTTCGTAACCGACCTCGTGAAATGCGAGTGACTCCGGGTCTTGGGCGGGGAACAGACTCATGAGCGTCTCTCCGGCGACCATCTCGAGTGCGGCTGTGGCCTCGAGACGAACGCCTGAAAACCGAACAAGTGTTCGGTTGTTTTGGTGGCGGATACTGTACGATTCACCGGACCACACCGCCACCCTTCCACATGAACCGCTCATCTGATTATGGCGGATTGTGGCTGGCAGTCAAGGTTTTTTTTTGAGCTCGTCCTTGACAACGGTCGGGCGGTCGATCATATTTGCATCGGCGATGCCGTCCAGGCCAGTGGAAGTGTGGTGTAATGATCTCAAGGAAAGCAGAACACCTGTTCGACTCAGGCAGCCCTGGGGGGACGCGCCGTGGAAGTTCCGATATCCGCGTGACTTACAACGATCGGCTGAACCATATCCTCCATGCCGCCACCGACGTCATTGCCCGTGCCGGCTATGAAAAGGCCTCGATGCGGGCCGTGGCGAAGGCTTCCGGCGTCAGTCTGGCCGGCCTATATCATTACTTCGACAGCAAGGAAAAGATGCTTTTCCTGATCCAGTTTCGCACTTTTAGCTCCCTTCTGAACAATCTGCGCGAGAAGCTGCATGGGGTCGACGAGTCAATTGAGCAGCTCCGCGTCATGATCCGTGCCCACATCGGGTATTTTGCGGAGCACATGGCCGAGTTGAAGGTGTGCTCGCACGAACTCGATTCGCTGACTGGAACCTCCTACGACGAGACGCGGCGGATTCGTCGTGAGTACTATGAACTGACGCGCTCGATCGTCGAGCGGACCTCGCGAGAATATAACCGGGGCCGCGTCCTGGACATTCACATCGCCACGATGTCGCTGTTCGGGATGCTCAACTGGCTCTATCGCTGGTACGACCCGGAGCGTGACCGGTCGCCCACCGCGGTGGCCGGTCAGATCGCCGGACAGTTTTTGCACGGGTTGGTCGGCACCGACGGGACGTTCCCGGTCGGCCCTGTGCGATCGTCTGCCGCGGAATCGGCGGAGGCTGGACCTGAGGACTGACATGGATCCACGCAGCAACACAGCCAATGGGAGCCGTTCACGTGTACCTTCCTGACGTAACCCTGCACGAGGCACGAACCCTCGCCGACGCGGCTGCGTTGACGGTGCAATATGCCCCGGATGTCCGAGTCCTCGCCGGCGGCACCGACGTGCTGGTCGATCTGAAGACCGGGCGTGTGCATGCTCAACACCTCGTGTCCATCCGGCGGATCGACTCCCTTCATGGTGTGGAGATGGACAACGGCGTGCTTCGAATCGGGGCACTGACCACCATTACGCAAATGATCCGGTCGCCGCTGGTCATGGAGCGATTTGGGCCGATCCTCGATGCCGCGAGCCAGATGGCCGCAGCGCAGGTGCGCAGCATGGCCACGGTCGGCGGCAATCTCGCCAGCGCCGTGCCGTGCGCCGACCTGCCCCCCATCCTGATGGTGATGAACGCGTCGGTTCGCTTGTGGTCGCCCGCCGGCGAACGCGATGTGCCGGTCGATGCCTTTTTTGTCGGTCCCCGCCGGACCGTTCGCCGCGACGACGAGATCGTGACGTCCGTTCTCGTGCCGACGCCGCCACCGGGCTTCGGTGCTGCCTACGTCCGCTTTGCGTTGCGCGACGGAAACGCGATTGCGGTGGCGAGCGTTGCGGCCGGGTTGGTGGTGGACGATGCCGGTCGGGGGTCAGACGGCCGCCATCGACAAGTTGCGTCGCCGGTTGTTCGAGAGGCCCGCATCGCGCTGGGAGCGGTTTCGCCGATCCCGAAGCTCGTGGAGGCCGCGGGCACCCTGTTGGCGGGCAAGCGGCTGGATGCGGAGGTGGTGCAAGGGGCCGCTCGGCTTGCTCGTGAAGCCGCGGATCCGATTTGCGACGTGCGTGGCTCGGCCGAGTTTCGACGCGACGTGGTCGAGGTTCTCACCCGGCGGGCGTTGGCCGTTGCGCTTCAAAGAGCCATGGAGGCTTCCGAATGATCCTCGCACGCACCTTAACGATCAATGGTCAGGCCTGCCCCGTCGCCATGGCACCGGGTGACACCCTGCTCGATTGCCTTCGCGATACGTTCCATCTGACCGGAACCAAGAAGGGCTGCAACGTCGGGGACTGTGGAGCGTGCACCGTGCTGGTCGATGGTGAGCCGATGAACAGTTGCCTGTTGCTGGCAGCCGAGATGGAAGGTCGGGCGATTACGACCATCGAAGGACTCGCCGATGGCGACGGACTGACGCCGATCCAGCGGGCGTTTGTTCACGAAGGCGCGATCCAGTGCGGCTATTGCACGCCCGGCATGGTGCTGTCGGCCACGGCGTTGGTCGAGCGGAATCCCGAGCCGACGGACGCTGAGATCAAGGACGCTCTGGCCGGCAATCTCTGCCGCTGCACCGGCTACACGGGGATTCTGCGAGCGGTCCAGCGATGTCGGAACTATCGTGATGACGGGACGTGCGAGCGCGGCCGCGACCTGAATCGACGAGCGCGTAGGGCGGGCACTGCCCGCCAGCGCACGGTCGGCGCCG
>CAYQDV010000060.1:0-11686 GCA_964416295.1 uncultured Planctomycetaceae bacterium | reverse complement strand
CTGAATCGACGAGCGCGTAGGGCGGGCACTGCCCGCCAGCGCACGGTCGGCGCCGCAAGCCCCGGTGGGCAATGCCCACCCTACGGAGACCAGCGCACGGTCGGCACCGCAAGCCCCGGTGGGCAATGCCCACCCTACGGAGACCAGCGCACGGTCGGCGCCGCAAGCCCCGGTGGGCAATGCCCACCCTACGGAGACTTCGCACCGCGCGGCGCCGCGAAGGCGGAGAACGCCACCGACGCCGAAGCGCCGGGCGGGTCGACGCCTGTGGCTCGTCGCGAGCCGTTCAATAGCGTCGGGGTGTCGATGCCGCGCGTCGACGCCGCCGACAAGGTGACGGGACGGGCGATGTATACCGCCGATATCCATCTGCCCAACATGATCCACGGCAAGATTCTCGGCTCGACCGTTGCGCACGGGCGCATCAAACGGATCGACACGTCCAGGGCCGGGGCGCTGCCCGGCGTGTTGGCCGTCCTCACCGGCAAGGATGTTCCCGAGACGCAGTATGGCGTCTCTCCCGCGCGATATGACGAGGATGTGCTGGCCCGGGACAAGGTCCGCCACGTCGGCGATGAGGTGGCGGCCGTTGCGGCGATCGACGAGAAGACGGCCGAAGCGGCGATCGCGCTGATCGAAGTGGAATACGAGGAATTTCCGGCCGTCTTTGATCCGATGGAGGCGACGGCCGACGGCGCTCCCCAACTTCACGAGCGCTACAAGAGAAACATCAATACGCACGTTGAACAGAGCTTCGGCGAGATCGAAAATGCGTTTGCCGAGTCGCACCACGTCCGCGAGGAGACGTTCACGGGCAACCACATCTATCAGTCGCCGCTGGAGCCGCACGCGTCCATCGCCACCTGGGAGCACGACGGCACGCTGGTGCTCTACACGTCGACGCAGGTGCCGCACTACGTGCAGTACATGATGGCCCACGTGCTTCACATGCCGCTGGGCAAGATCCGCGTGATCCGCCCGGTCGTGGGTGGAGGCTTCGGAGGCAAGGCAGAGACGACTCCGCTGGACCTGTGCGCGGCCCTGCTCAGCCGGCGGACCGGGCACCCCGTCAAGATGGTCTATTCCCGTGAGGAGATGTTTCATCACGGCCGAGGTCGCCACAAACAGCACATGCGGTTCAAGCTGGGCGTCGACCGCGACGGCCGAATCACGGCCTTCAAGAGCGAGATCTATCTCGACGGCGGGGCGTATTCGTCGTTCGGCGTCGCCACAGCCTATTACGCCGGCAGCATGATCCCGACGTTGTACCCCATTCCGAATTACCAATACGACGGCTATCGCGTGATGACGAACAAACCCGCGTGCGGGGCGATGCGCGGTCACGGCGTGCCCCAGCCGCGATTCGCCTTTGAGTGCCTGTTGACCATGGTGGCGGACGACCTCGGCATCGACCCGATCGAAATCCGCCGCCGCAATGCGATGACGCCCAACACCCGGACGGTCAATGACCTGGACGTCGGCAGTTGCGAGTTCCTCGCGACGCTCGAAGCGGTGTGCGAGAAATCGGGCTGGAACGAGAAATACAAGAGAGCCGCGGGCTTCAGCCCGCGCGGTCCTTCGCATTCCGAAGCGTTTCCGCCTGTCGAAGCACCGCACGGGCTGAAGCCCGCGGCTCTTCATGTTGGTGACGAGCGTCGCCCCGCCGGCCCCGCCATTCGGCGCGGCATGGGTGTCGGCTGCGGCGGTTTCGTGTCTGGCGCCGGCTATTGCATCTATCGCGGACAGGTGCAGCTCTCGCACGAGAAGCCGCGCGAGTCCTTTCAGAAGAAGTCGATCTTTCCCCATGCCAATGCGATCGTGAAGATCAGCGAGGACGGCATGGCGGCGGTGTTGATGATCGGGGCCGCCGAGATCGGTCAGGGCAGCGACACGATCCTCGTGCAGATGTGCGCCGAGGGTCTCGGCATCCCGCCCGAGCGGATCCGCATGCGGAGCAAAGACAGCGACATTGCCCCGATCGACCTTGGGGCTTATTCCTCGCGTGTGACGCTGATGGCGGGGCACGCGGTTTCGCGGGCCGGCCGGGCCGTGGTCGACAAGATGCGACCCTACGCGGCGGCGCTGCTGGGCTGCGGAGAATCGGACGTCGTCGCACGGGCGGGCAGGATGTTTGCCAAACGCCAGGGAGGAGCCGCGGGCTTCAGCCCGCGCGGTCCTGCGAACACGGACACGGCTGATCACGCACAAGACATCCCCTGGGAAGAGGTCGCCCGACAGTATTTCAATGACAACGGCCCGTTGGTCGGCACCGGTTGCTACAAGCCGCCGGACGGCCTCGGAGGCGATTACAAGGGCGCCACGGTCGGCACAAGCCCGGCGTATTCCTTCGGCAGCGCGGTGTGCGAGGTCTCGGTCGACATGGAGACGGGCAAGGTGCGGATCGAGCGGTTTACCGACTATCACGACTGCGGCACGCCGATCAACCCCCAGGCCGTTCACGGTCAGGTCGAGGGGGCGGTCGTCATGGGGGCGGGCGAGACGATCCTTGAGGACGTCCAGTTCGATGAGAAGGGCCGCATCCTCAATCCGAATCTACACGGTTACCTGACGATGACCATCAAGGATGCCCCCGAAATCTTCAGCGGCCTTGTCGATTCCTACGAACCCCGCGGCCCGTTCGGGGCCAAGGAGATCGGCGAAGGCAGCACCCTGCCGGTCCTCGGCGCGGTTGCCCACGCCGTTGCCAACGCCACCGGCGTCTGGATCACCGACCTGCCGATCACGCCGGAGAAGATCCTCGCGGCCATCCGCGAGAAGCAGGCCGTGGAGGAATCGATTCCCACATAGTACACTGGTCGGCGGCGAATGATCGTGCTCCCCGCGTCGAAACGACGTGGGCGACTCGCCCTCCTTACGAGGAAGTCGATGATGTTTGGCGACGGGGCGTTGACATTTCGGGAGTTTGCCATGCGGGAACCGCTGCCGTTGGCCACGATTCACGGCGCCGTGTTGGAGTTCCTCCGCGGTCGCGACGACGTCGCCCTGTACGGCGCCCAGGCGGTTAATGCTTACGTGGATGAGGCCCGCATGACCCAGGACGTGGACCTGTTATCCCCGCGGGCCGCGGACTTGGCGGAGGAGGTCCGCAGCTTCCTGCACGACCGATTTCAGATCGCTGTGCGTACGCGCAGCATCCGGGAGGGGATCGGCTACAGGATCTATCAGGTTCGCAAACCGAAGAATCGACACCTGGTGGATGTACGCAAAGTGCCCTCCCTGCCGGCGACGCAGCGTGTGGACGACATTCTGGTCCTCACGCCGACCGAGTTGATCAGCGCCAAGATCCTCAGCATGGTCAGCCGGTCCAAGACCGCCAAGGGGCTGATTGACCAGGCGGACTTGAGAAGATTGCTGCTGACCTTTCCCGAACTCAAGAAGCATGCCGGCCCGGTGCGCGACCGGCTTGAGGCTAACGTCTCCGCGGGGGCCGACCCAACGGTGCTGGACACATGGAAGGACCTCGTCGCCCAGGAGATCGTGCCGGAAGACGAGGATGACGCTTATTGACCATCTCCAACTGGCCCCCCGCCACGGCTGATGAACCGGGACTGCCCGCCGCTGCGTAGCAACGACGGGCCGCGGGTGGCACGATGGCAGTTCACGGTGCCGCCGCCAACGCCGCCGGCGTGTGGATCACCGACCTGCCCTTCACGCGGGAAGAATCCCGAAGGCCGTTCGGGAGAGGTGGGCGACGGGCAGCTCGGTTGCTCTGTAGCCTTATGCGGCGCAGAGGGTTGAGAAAAAGCAGCTCTTTCCAAATCCGGGCTTGACACCCTACATCAAACGTGATATGACTATAGCGAAATAGGAGAACGCCACGCTTGTTGTCTCGAACCGGCGAATACGCACTCCGGGCCATGATCCACTTGGCTCAGCATTCCGACGACTGGCCGATTCCCGGCAAACAGATCGCGGCGGCGACGGGCATTCCCGCGAAGTATCTCGCCAAAGTGCTCGGCGACCTCGTCCGTGTGGGTATCCTGTCTTCCGCCCGAGGCAAGTGCGGGGGGTTTCGCATGAGCCGTTCGTCGAAGACGGTCCGCCTACTGGACGTTCTGACCCCGTTCGAGCATTTTGCGGTTCAGCGGTGTCCGTTCGGCAATCGCCAGTGCAGCGACGAACACCCATGCCTGGCTCACGACCAGTGGAAAAAGGTCATTGCAGCGGAGCAGGACTTCTTGCGTAAGACCTCTGTTTATGACGTGTCGATGCGGAAGCGGCGAAGGATCGTCAAGAAACGGAGGCGACCGAAACGATAATCTTCTGTACGGTCACGATGTGTCATGCGGAACACGCGGGAAGCGCAAGATGTTGAGATCGCTCAAGGTTGAAGTTCCGGACGACGAATACTGGAAACGGCAGATCAAGTGCCAGTATGCGTGCCCCGTCCACACGGACGCCCGCGGTTATGTGCGGGCGATCGCCAACGGCGATTACGAGACGGCATACCTGATTGCGCGGGGTCCCAACCCGCTGGCGTCGATCTGCGGCCGGGTCTGCGGCGCTCCCTGCGAGGCGGCCTGCCGGCGTGGATCGATCGACCAGGCCGTGTCCATCCGGGCGTTGAAGCGGTTCGCAACCAGCCGCTTCGGCGCGGAGTCGTTCCCGCGTGGGACGCTCCGCCCGCTCGAACTGCTCAAGCGCGTCCTCGGCTGGTCCGGCCAGCGCGAGTGCAGTGGAACGGAAGAATTGGCGTCGCTGCGCTCGCTGCTCGGGGACTTCGACGGTCCGTTCGCCACCGGCGAGAAGGTGGCGATCATCGGGTCAGGCCCGGCGGGACTCGCCGCTGCCCATGACATGGCGCTGCTGGGGCTGAAGCCCACCGTTTTCGAGATGGAACCCGTGCCGGCCGGCATGCTGGCCGTGGGGATTCCGGAGTACCGTCTTCCTCGCGACCTCATCAACGCGGAAGTCGAGATCATCCGGTCGCTCGGTGTGGAGTTTGTCTGTAACACGCAGGTTGGCAAGGACCTCAGCCTGGACGAAATCCGTCGCGGCCACAAAGCCACGATCATCGCCGTGGGCGCAAAGCGATCGCGATCCATTCCCATCCCTGGAGGGGAGGGAAGTGGCATTCTCGGCGGAGTTGAGTTTCTTCGTGATATCGCGCTGCGCGACCGCGCGGAGACCTCCGCTTTCGCCGGGCTCGGCCCGCGTGTGGTTGTCATCGGAGGGGGGAACGTGGCGTATGACGTGTCCCGATCGGTGGTGCGCCAGATCGGCTACGATATCTCGCGCAGCGCCCTGCGGGAGGAACACGTCAGCGAGGTTCACCTCTGCTGTCTCGAGAGCCTTGACGAGATGCCCGCTGACGACGTGGAGATCATCGAAGGGCATGAGGAAGGTGTTAAGCTTCACCCGTCGCTCGGGCCGAGCGAGATCATCCGTGACAGCGCGGGAGCCGTCTGCGGCGTGAGCTTCAAGCGTTGCCTCAGCGTGTTCGACGAAAACCGGCGTTTCGCCCCGCGGTTTGACGAAGGGGAGCCGACGTTGATCGGGGCCGACACGGTCATCTGGGCGATCGGCCAACGGCCTGAGCTTTCGTTCATCCCGCCGGAATCAGACATTCACCTGACCGACCGCGGGAACATTCAGTGCGATCCCAGCACGCTGCAGACCACGGCCCCGGACGTCTTCGTGACTGGAGACGTCGCGTATGGCGCCCGGCTGCTGATCGATGCCGTTGCCAGCGGAAAGAAGTGCGCCCGAGTCGTCCATGCGTACGTCACCGGCCGGTCTCTTCAGGCGCGGTACAAGACCGTTCAGTTGAATCTGGCGGAGTACTCCCGCGAGCGAGATTACGAGAAGCAGCCGCGGATGGAGATTCCCTCGCTCTCTCCGGACGAGCGCCGGATGCAGATGGCTGCGACCGTCGAACGTGGTTACGACGAGTCACAGGCGGTTTATGAGGCGTGTCGCTGTCTGGACTGTGGCGTCAACACCATCTTCGATTCGGAAAAGTGCATCCTGTGCGGCGGCTGCGCCGACGTCTGCCCGGAATTGTGCCTCCGCCTGGTTTCCTGTGATCGGTTGACCGGCGATCCGGCCCTCGTGGATCTGATGCAGGCTCGCTACGGAGATGTCGACCTCACCGAGGTGTCGGCGATCATCAAGGACGAAGAAAAGTGCATTCGGTGTGCGTTGTGCGCGGAGCGCTGCCCGGTGGATGCGATCACCATGGAACGGTTCGGTTTCAGCGGACAGTGGAAACGTGCCGGCGGCGCAGCGAGTGACCGATGAGTTGCGGTCCGTGACGTCCCGGCTACGGAGTTATCGCGATGGCGGAAGACATTCACAGCAGCGAACGGTTCAAACCGAAGCGGACCCGGCGTGACTTCCTGGGCCTGGCCGCCGCGTGGTCGGCCATCGTGTCGTTCTTCATGGCGTTGCTCGGCGCCATGCGGCTCCCCATGCCTTCGGTGTTTCCGGAATCCGACTCCAAGGTCAAGCTCGGACCGCCGGACCGGTACACGCTCGGATCCGCGACCTATTTCTCGGCCGGTCAACTCTGGCTTTTCCGAAGTGAACAGGGGTTTCACGCCATCTCATCGGTGTGCACCCATCTCGGATGCATTGTTGCGCGAACGGAGGACGGTCGTTTCGAATGTCCCTGCCACGGCTCCCAGTTCGATCCGGAAGGCCGCATTCAGGGCGGCCCGGCGCCGAAGGGACTCGTGTGGCTGCAACTGAGCGTTTCTCCGGAAGGACAGTTGATCGCCGATACACTGAAGGAAGTGAAACTGGGTGAACGCCTCAAGGTTTAGCTCCACCGGAATCCGCAACCGGCGTTCGCCAGAGGAGTCGCAAAATGGATGACACAAAACCGAAGGAACCGCCTGTCCGATCGCCAGACCGCGAGCGTGCGATCGGGGACCCGGGCGCGCTGGCGGGTTTTGGCTCGAACCTCCGATCGGTTCCGAGCGCCTTTCGAGACTCCGTCATCCGGCACGGCAAGCCCACGTCGGACCGGGCGAAGTCCCAGACCGTTTTCGGCAACTTCTTTCTGCATATCCTGCCGGTCCGAACGCACCTGCATTCGATCCGGGCGACGACCACATTCGGGCTGGGCGTGGCGACGCTGGTTTTGTTCGTCTTGCTCACCGTGACGGGCATTCTCCTGATGGTTTACTACAAACCGTCGGTCGATCAGGCCTATGACTCGATGCTGGACATCATGACGGTGGTCCCGACCGGCCGGCTGATGCGCAACGTTCACCGGTGGGCGGCCCACGCGATGGTGGCGTGCGTCTTCCTGCACATGGCGCGGGCCTTTTATACCGCGGCATACAAAAAGCCCCGCCAGTTCAACTGGATCGTCGGCATGGGGCTGTTCGTGCTGACGCTCGCGCTGAGCTTCACGGGTTATCTGCTTCCGTGGGACCAACTGGCTTTCTGGGCCGTGACGATCGGCTCCAACATCGCTCAGTCGCCGCGGGAGTTGACGGACGCACTCGGGCTGACGTCGATGTTCGATATTGGAGGTTTCCAGAAGGAGCTTCTCCTCGGTGCCCACTACGTCGGCCAAGAGGCGCTGATTCGCTTCTATGTCCTCCATGTGATGGTGCTGCCGATTGTTACAACGGTTCTGATCGGCGTGCACTTCTGGCGCATCCGGAAGGACGGCGGGCTGGTTCGTCCTGCCAAAGCCGATGCGGAGGCGCGAGATCCGAAGGCGCCGGCGCTGGACCCTGAGTTACGGACCTACGGTCTGATGAGCCTCATGCATGGCCGGACACCCGCCGTGAACAAGAACATGAAGAACACCGTGATGACGTGGCCCAATGTCATCTATGTCATCGCCGCCGTTTCGATGGTCACGGTCCTGGCCATGCTGATCCTCGGTGTTTCGTTCGACGCGCCTCTCAAGGAGATGGCGAACCCCGCCGTACCGGAGAATCCGGCGAAGGCGCCGTGGTATTTTCTGGGCCTGCAGGAAATGGTGTCCTACTCGGCGTTCATGGGCGGCGTCTGCATCCCCGCCATCGTCGTGCTCGGCCTGGCGCTCATGCCCTACCTTGACCGCGAGAAGGAGGACGCCGGCATCTGGTTCAGCGGCGTCCGCGGGCGGCGCATCGTCCTCGCCAGCGTGGCCTTCGCGGTCGTCTCCGTGATCGGCATGTTGTGTTTCACCGTGTCGTACGGTTGGATGCGCAACTGGGAGGCGACGGCTCAGATTCCACAGATTGTCATTACCTTCGTCAATCCCGGTACGATCCTCGTGTTTCTGTTTGCCGTCTGGTCGATTGTCATCGTGAAGCGGACGAATTCCACTCGACTTGGAGCGATCGGCCTGTTTACCTGTTTTCTTGTCGGATTCGCGATCCTGACCTACTTTGCCACCGTACATCGTGGTCCGAACTGGCAATTTTACTGGAGCGAAAGTCAATGGCCGGTCCACTGATTCCTGGCAACTGGCAACTGGCAACTGGTAACTGGTAACTGATCAACTGATTCCGGACAGCGACGAGGACCAAGAACAGCCATGGACATCCGCCAAGTCAGACTCATGAAGATCGTGCTGCTGGCGAGTTCGCTCGCCTCTCTGCTGTTGCTGGCGTCGGCAGCCTATCAGGAGAACATCAAGGGACAGTGGAGAGCGAACCAAGAGAACTACAGGGCGTTGCTGGTCAGCACGGCCGCGGACGACAACGCCCGTCGCGCTGCCGCATCGTTCACGGTCGAACACAAGCAGATTTACCTTCCGGAGCTTGGACGGATCGATCGCTGCACGACGTGCCATCTCGGGGTCGAGAATCCGGCCGTGACCGATGCACCGCCGCCGCTGCAGACACATTCGGGCAAGTTGCTGGCGCAGCACCCTCCCGAGCGATTCGGTTGCACGATTTGCCACCGTGGGCGGGGCCGAGCCATCTCGGAGGATGCGGCGCACGGCTGGCGAGCGGATGGCAGCGCCGTTCCGGATGTTCCCGAGCCGCTGTTGCGAGGCAAGGCGGTGTATACGAGTTGCGGAGGGTGTCACGCGGAAGTGGATCTGTTCGGTGGCGAGGCCGACCTCTATGCGGATTCGGGTGAGCAGGGCACGGACCAGAACCAGCCCAGCCCGATCGACCAGGCTTCGCTAAGCCGGTCTCTGCCGGGTGCGGAACCCATCACCCGCGGCAAGGCACTCGTAACCCAACTCGGGTGTCTGGGGTGTCACAAGTACCACGGGCGCGGTGGCGTGCTCGGCCCCGATATCACCTATGTTGGTGACAAGATCAAACACGACTTTGACTTCACGCACGTCGAGGGCGAACACACCGTCCGGCACTGGCTGTTCGAGCACTTCAAGCTGCCGCGCGACGTATCGCCGAATACCACGATGCCCGACTACGGGCTGACCGATCAGCAAGCGGACGATCTGGCGACCTACATGATGAGCCTCCATCGCAAGACCGCGATCGCGAGTCACACACCCCGCCCTCGCGTCGCGGAAGGCGACGGCGAACCCGCCAGCGGACAGGCGTTGTTTCAGATGTTGTGCTCTGCGTGCCACGGTGCCGAAGGTCTCGGGACGACCATGCGCAGCGGGTTCTGGCCGACCGGCACCGATCCGTGGGGGCACCAGTTGGAACCACGCGACATCGTCGTCCAGCGGAAGGACGAGTACGAGTTGATGGTTCCGTCGTTGAACAACCCTGACACGCTGGCCGTGGTGAGTGACGATTTCCTGCGTTACATCATCACGAATGGGCGATCCGACACGAACATGCCCGGCTGGGGCATCGCGCAGGGGGGCGGACTTCGTTCGGACGAGATCGATCGACTTGTGCAATACATACGAGGCTGGGAGCCGAGTCCTCCGCCGGTCGAGAGCGTCGCCGTCGCGCGCGGCAATCCACAGTTCGGTCGGGCCTTGTACCAGTCTCGGTGTGCGGGGTGTCACGGACGCGAAGGTGGCGGCAGCGTCGGCGGGGTCAATATCCGTCTTCCGGCCTTTCTGGCCGCGGCCTCCGACGAGTTTTTGCGCGACTCGATCATTGATGGTCGCAGCAACACGGCGATGCCGAGTTGGAAGCAGTTGAATGGAGACGAGGTGAGCGACATCCTCGCTTACCTTCGCACGTTGGAGCCACCGGCTCCGGACCGGAAGGTTGTCCTCACCCGCACGGCCGCCAAGGAAGCCCCGGCGTCCTCGGACAAGGTTGCGGAGTTGTACACAGCGAAGTGCGCCACGTGCCACGGCGGTGAGGGCGAGGGAGCCATCGGTCCTCCGCTCAACAGCGACGCGTTTCTCTCGATCGTCGATGACGGCTATTTGTACGATGCGATCGTCCTCGGCCGGCCGACCACGGCGATGCCGGCATGGAAGAGTCTTTCGGCACAGGACGTCGCGGGCCTGATCCGCTTCATGCGTGCCTGGAACGAGGACCGCCGCCGGACCCTGGATTCCCATACCGCGCAGGGCGACGCGAAACGTGGAGAGACGTTGTTCGGAGACGCGTGCGCGACTTGTCACGGTGCCCACGCTGAGGGTGGGACGGGTCCGCAACTGAACAACCCGGTGTTTCTCGGATCGGCGAGCGATGCGATGCTGCGGGCATGGATCGGCGGCGGTGACGCGGCCCTTCGGCGCGCGGGCCATGGCGATCTTCCCCAGTTCACGGATTGGCAGGTCGATGATGTGATCGCCTATCTCCGGAAATGGCAGCACAAGCCACGTGTCACCCTGGCCCGGCTCGGTCTCGGAGACGCGGAGGCCGGCGCGGACGTCTACGAAGAGAACTGCGTGGATTGCCACGGCCCGGAGGCCGACGAGCCGACGGGCGTGCCGCTGTATACACCGGAGTTCCTCCGAGCGGCATCCGACGGATACCTGCACGCCAACATCGCCACGGAGCGCTCGATGCCGGAACTCGGCTTATCCGCAGAGGAAATCACGAACGTGGTGGCGTTCATCCGCAGTTGGGAACAGGCGTCGCCGATCAAGGGCATTCCGGCTCGGTACGTCATGGAGGCCGATGTGGACGCCGGAGCGACGACCTACGCATCGCAGTGTGCAGGTTGCCACGGGGTCGAAGGCACGGGGGGCTGGGCGCCGCAACTGAACAATCCCGAGTTCCTCGCCGCAGCGACGGACGGCTTTCTGCAGGCCACGATCATTCGCGGGCGGACCAACACGGCGATGCGATCGTTCGGCATCGGCGGGGGCGGCGTGGCTGAACTGTCGGCGGATGAGATCAACAATATCGTCGCTTATATCCGCACATGGGCGCCGGACGAGAACAAACCCGGCGATTAGCCTGAGATGGGTGTTTCACCCCCGTGTCCTCGCGCAATCGTCAAAGACGGCACGCCTGTAAGGAGATCCAGCCGATGACCGATTTCGATCGACGCGACGTGGACGTCGTGCAACCCGCGTGCACGATTCACCGCCATGTGAAGTACGGCAGGGGATTCGACCGCCGCGAGTTTATGCGAATGGCCGCCGGCACCGGCGCTGCCGTCGCGGCGACCTCTTTCCTGCCGGATGAGTTCGTTCAGGCTCACGCCGCGCCGGCGTCGAACGGGGCGCCGGGCACCGGCATGAGCCTGCTCCAGGCGGCGTGTCCCTACTGCGGCGTCGGCTGCGGCACGCTCATCAAGACGGAGAACGGTAAGGTCGTCGGCATGGTGCCCGACAAGAAGCACCCGACCAACCGCGGCATTCAGTGCATCAAGGGTC
>CAYQDV010000059.1:3197-15656 GCA_964416295.1 uncultured Planctomycetaceae bacterium | reverse complement strand
CCGACCGACGACGCCCTTCGCCGCCGGCTCGACGTCCTCGAGAGTGAAAACGCCCGACTCAAGCAGCGCGTCAAGGCGGTCTTCGGCACCGACAATCCCGCCTTCGACCCCCACGCCTTTCAGAAAGCCATCAGGCGCTATATGGCTTGGAGTTGGCTGCCGATGGTCGTCGCCATGCCGCTCATGGTCCTCGCCACGTCCGGCAAGCTGACCGTCCCGCGAATCCCCGTCGGCCCCACCGTCCTGATCGACCCCGGCGGGATGTACAGCGGCTACCCCGGCATCGGGATGGGCCTCATCGCGGCCGGCGGTCTGGCGGTCGGCATCGTCGCCGTCGGCGGATTCGCGATCGGCGTGCTGGCCATTGGCGGCGGAGCGATCGGCGTCTTTGCCATCGGCGGCGGAGCCGTGGGCATCGTCGCGCTCGGGGGCGGTGCCGTGGGCCTCATCGCCATGGGCGGCGGAGCCTTCGGTCGCTATGTCCTCGCCGGCAACGGGGCTGGCAGATTCGTATTCTCACTGAAACGCCAGGACCGCCCGGCCGTCGAGTTCTTCACCCGCTACCTTCCGCGATTCAAGAACGCCATCACCAAGCCCATGCCCGTCGTCCCACTCGGTCCCGTCGAGGATTCCACTTAGCCGCGTCCGATATCCCGCGCGCAGGCATCAATCGCTCCATCGCTTGACGCCGGGCCTCAGTCCCCGCGCTGTTTGCGCCCCGCAACCGGCGAAAAAAGGGCCGGTAACGCTTGATTGGCGCTCATCGACCGCTAATAATCAAGTGAGCTACACCGCCGGCGCTCTCCGACGCGCCGCATCACAGGAGCCCGTCATGTCGCGAACCAGAACCGTTTTCACAATCCTCTCGTTGTCTCTCATCGCATTCGTCGGGCCCGCGGTCCGCGCCCAGCCGTCCGACCTCCTCGACCGCGCCATCGAGGAGAACAAGGCCGCACCGCCCGCCGCCAGGACCGACGTCGACCAGCTACTCGATCAGGCCGACCAACTGGCGGACCGGAAGGAGTTCGACAAAGCCATCGCCCTCTACTCCCGAGCCTACCGGCTCGCGCCCAACAACCAATCCGCCTATGTCCGGCTGCTTGTTGCCAAGCGGGCCGCGGGGCGAATGAGCGCCGACGACCGCCAAGCCCTCGATCTCATCCGCGAACAGGAGTCCGGTCGCATCGAGCAGACATTCCGCAGCGTCCGGCTTGACATCCTGCAGGCCGGCCAGGCCCTTCGATCCGGCGATGCCCCTCTCGCCCGCGCGAAGGCCCACCATGCCAGAACGCTTCTGAAAGCCCTGCCTCGCCATGTCGACGCGGGCAACTACCACAAACGTGTGCAGGCCCTGCTCCGCAAGATCGACCGTGCCGCCGCCCGGCGCAAACAGCCCGCAAAACGCACCCGCTCGAAGACCGTCCGGCGACCTGATACCCTCCAATTGACGGACCGCGGGGTCGCCGCCGCCGGCATCACCGACGACGGAATCTATCCCACGGGCGAAATATTCGATCTCGACGCGATCTACGACGATCAGGCCCAGCATGTCTACGATCGTGACCTCGCGGCCGCCCTGAACCAGAACCGCGTGGACTGGCTCCTCCGCAACAACGAAGCCGCCCTCGCCATGCCAGGGATGACGTTTCCCTCCGACTGGCCGGAGCGCGTCGGGAGACGCGCCCGCTATCGCGACGGCGTCATCTACGAAGGCCAGCCGTTCGTCGGCGAGGACGGACAGACCTATTTCACCGCGATCTACGATCTGGGCGACCTGGTCCACCCGATCCCCAACTTTTACGCCACCTATCCCGGAACCGCGCGCGAACAGCGGAACCAGGACCTCGACCGGGCCTATCTCCGGCTGGGCAGCTACATCTTCAACGGATACGCCGACGATCTCGCGGCCGGGCTGCCCCTGCTGCATTTCTTCGGCGGCATCGATAGCTACGCGATTTCCACGCGGACCGATCCCTACGAGGTCGACCGTATCAAGAGCATCATCGACCGGTTCATCAACAGCCAATCGCCTCCCTCGGGGGGGAATTAACGCTCCGCCGGATCAGCCAAGTTCGTTCGGTCGATGCGTCCGCACCTTCGGTTGTCCCCGACCGCATACCCCACTCTCTGCGGCCCGCACGCCAGTTTTTTCTGTAACATTATTTGTTACATAATGTTATAGGATATCCCATTTCCTTGCCTTTTCCGCGAGATTGCTGTTGACATCACCGATGCGCCGAAGTCACAATTGTGCGGGTTCATCTGTGGCCCGCTGGTCGTCGCCTCGCGTGAGGGCCGGCGCACAACGAGGAGCTGGAGTGATGACTCGCTGGAAACTCCGATGGCTGAAAACGACCGCCGTCGCGCTCGCGGCCGGCGCCCTGTTCGGATCCCTGACCTGCGTTCAGAGTGCTGCGGACACGATCGGAAGCGGCCTCACCTTTACGGGGACCACCGGTGTCCTCGGACTGGGAGGTCCCGCCGCCATCGCTGCCGGCTCGGGAATCGACTTCCTCGTCAATCTCGGGCGATTGCTCGCCATGGCCCGATAGTGCCGTTTTTCCGCCGAAACTCGCGCATTCTCGGAAGCCACCGACGGCAGTCTCCGTGCCAACACACGCCCCATCTGACTCACGCCACGTCCCCCCCTCAGCATCCGACGGCTCCGACGGAACCCGGAGGACTCTGACCGTGAACCTCGTCCGTCCCGTAGCCGCCTGCGCGACCGGCCTGTTGCTGTGGATCTCCGCCGTCGGCTGCCGGCAGACGCTCAACTCGGACGGTCTCGTCGATCTCCCGCGGCTGCGCGACTTCACCGAGACCGCCGGATACACCAACGGTCTTCCGATTGCCATCCGATTCACCCCCGAGGGCGACAAGGTCCTGTTCCTCCGAAGCGGCCCCCGCGACCGTGTCCGAAATCTGTACGAGATGGACGCCACGACCGGAACCGTCCGTGTCCTCCTCCGTGCCGAGGACATCCTCCAAGGAGCCGCCGAGCAAATCAGCCCCGAGGAGAAGGCCCGACGCGAGCGGATGCGCGAAGGCGGTCGCGGAATCTCCGCCTACCAGTTGTCGAAGGACGGCCGGCACATCCTGGTCGCCCTCAGCGGCCGGCTTTACGTCATCGCTCGGGCCGACAGGAAGGTCACTGCGTTGCCAGATGGCGACAAAGGGACCGCCATCGACCCCCAGTTTTCCCCAAACGGAACATACGTCGCCTGTGTCCGAAACCATGACGTATACGTCATCGACTGGCAGGCCGACCGGCAATGGCCGGTCACTTCCGGTGGCTCCGCCGACGTCACCCACGGCGAGGCCGAATTCGTCGCCGCCGAGGAGATGGGCCGCCACAGCGGAACTTGGTGGAGCGACGACTCCCGGTTCCTCGCCTACGAGGAGGCCGACCTCCGCGACGTCGAGGTCCTGCGAATCGCCGACGCCTTCCACCCCGAGCGCGCCCCTCAGCCGTGGCGCTATCCCCGAGCGGGTACGCCCAATGCCAAAGTCCGCCTAGGCATCGTCCCGGTCGCCGGCGGCGACACGACCTGGGTGAACTGGGATCACGATCGCTACCCCTATCTCGCGACGGTTCGCTGGGACCGATATGGCACGCTCACCCTGCTTGTCCAGAACCGTCGCCAGACCGAACAGGTCCTCTACCGCGTCGGTCCGACCACAGGCAAGACCACCCCCCTCCTCCACGAGACGGATCCGGCGTGGCTCCAGATATTTTCCGGCATGCCCCGATGGCTGGCCGACGGCGGCGAGTTCCTCTGGTTGACCGAGCGTGCCGGCCGCCGGCAGATCGAGCTTCACACCTCAAATGGCAAGCTCCAACGGACATATGACCCCGGCGGCATCCGCATCGACGGAATCGCGGCCGTCGACGAGGAGCACCGACGCATGCTCGTCCTCGGCGGTGAACAACCGACCCAGACCCTGCTCTACCTGGTCTCGCTCGAAACCGGTGACGCCTCGATGCCGGACCCGCACGAGGCCGCCTGGTCCGCCACTGCCTCACGCAACTGGAAGACCCTGGTCCTCACCCGCTCGGGCCTCGACGGCCGGCGGGCCATGACCGTCGTCTCGACCGGGCCGGATGGCGGCCCGAACTATCATGATCTGCCCTCGGCGGCCCTGACACCGCCGTATGTTCCCAATTGGGAACTGACGACCATCGAGGCCCCAAGCCGTATGTTCCACGCGGCGATCATAAGACCGCGAAACTTCGTCGCCTGGCGGCGCTACCCCGTCCTCCTCCGCGTCTATGCCGGCCCCGGTCACAACATGGTCACCGCCAACGCCCTCGGCCAGCGGCTTCATCGCGCCCAGTGGCTCGCCGACCAGGGCTTCGTCGTCGTCTCCTTCGACGGCCGTGGAACGCCTCGCCGCGGACGCGACTGGGAACGGGCGATCAAGGGCGACTTCATCGACCTCCCCCTGACGGACCAGGTGGACGCCCTCCGCGCTGCGGCGGACCGGTTTCACGAAATGGACCTCTCCCGCGTCGGCGTCTATGGTTGGTCGTTTGGCGGTTACTTCTCGGCCATGGCCATCCTCAAGCGGCCGGACGTCTTCCACGCAGCCGTTGCCGGTGCCCCGGTCGTCGACTGGCACGACTATGACACCCACTACACCGAGCGTTACCTCGGCCTCCCGCAGGACGATCCCGAGGCCTATCGCCGCAGCAACGTCCTCACCGCCGTCGGGCGCCTCGAACGCCCCCTGCTGGTCATCCACGGCACCGCCGACGACAATGTCTATTTTCTGCACTCCTTGAAACTGACCGACGCCCTCTTCCGCTCCGGCGCCCCCTGTCAGTTCCTGCCCCTCTCCGGCTTCACCCACTCGCCCCGCGAGCCCGACGTCCAGTTCCGCCTCTGGGAGCGCATCGCCGCCTTCTTCAAGCACGAACTCCAGCAGTCAACGCCCGCACCGCTCCCCGCCCCCGGCGCTTGAGCGTTTCAAAAAGGTTATGACGGATGTCGACGAAACACATCGATCCGATCGTCTATTTCAAGGGTGACCGCCTCTACCTGCGTCCGTCCGAACCGGCGGATGGGCCGCTGTTCCAGCGATGGATCAATGACCCCGATACCCGCCGTACGCTCGGGTCGTTCCGGCCGTTCACCGAGGCGGCGGAGCGCAAGTTCATCGAACAGGCCGACGAAGACCCCAACGCCGCCCACTTCGCCATCGTCCTCCACCAGGGCGATCGCCTGATCGGTTCGACGGCACTGCGCGACATCCGGTGGAAGGACCGGTGCTGTGAGTTCGGAATCATGATCGGCGATGCCGACTGTCGCGGAAAGGGCTACGGCACCGAGGCGACCCGGCTGATGCTCAAGTATGCGTTTGAGACCCTCAATCTCAACCGCGTTCAACTCGGCGTGCTGGCCTTCAACGAATTCGGCATTCGTGCGTACGAGAGGGCCGGCTTCGTCCGCGAAGGCGTCCAGCGCGAATACCTCTTCACCGACGGCCGCTACGTCGACCACGTCATGTATTCCGTCCTCGCCCGTGAGTACTTCGCAGGCCGGGACGCCACCCAACCGCCGAAGGGGGAGTGAGTTGGCAGTTGGCAGTTGTCAGTTGTCAGTCTTCAGTCTTCAGTCTTCAGTTCTCGGATGCCTCATCGATCGAAGTCGCCCGGCGTATCGTCATCGTCGCTGTCGTCCGCCGGTTCACACAGGTCGACGGTACACGTCGCCGTGTTGCCGCACGCGTCCGTCGCCGTGATCACCAGCACCGCGCCACCGGTCTCGATCTCGAGAACGCCGTCCTCCTCGTCCACCTCGCGTTCGTCGGACCCGCACTCCAGATCGACCCGCTGTCCGCTCTCGACCGCCACCTCCTGACTGTCGTCCTCGCAGGTGAGTTGGATCACGGCCGTCACCGTGACCGCTCCGCACACATCCGCCGCGCTGAAGTCCAGAATTAGATCTTCGTCCCCGTCGTCACCACTCAGGAACAACGACCGCCTGGACACGCCGGACCCGCGTCCCCGGAACGTGCCTTCGGCGGCGCTCCGTGGGCCGGCCGAGCACATCACTGCCGGCGGCGTGCTGTCAACAATCGTAAACGTCGCCGAGCACGTCGCGCTTTGGCCGTTCGTGTTGTCCGTCACCGTCCATGTCACGACCGCCGAGCCGCTTGCTCCGCACCCGCCGGACAGGCCCGCGAAGTCGTTCGTCACCGTGACGTCTCCGCACACGCCGACCGACGCGGTCGCGCCGTGCAGCCACGCCTCCAGTTCCGACACGTTCCCGGCGCCGTCGCACTCCACCGTCATGTCCGCAGGACACGCGATCGTCGGAGGATCATCACACGTGCTGTCGACGCCGTTGAACGTCCCCCCCGCATCCTCACAACACGCTTCCGGCATCACCGAACACGTCCCGTCCGCCAGACAACACGCCCCGCTCTCCTCGCACTCGTCCGGTACGCCGTTCATGTCGCAGTCGGGGCTGCTTCCATCGGCAAGGTCTTGACTGTCGATCGTGCCGTTGTCGTTGCAATCGGCCTGATATTCGAATGCACCGATGTCGACGATCGGCGGATCGCCCACACCGAGATCGTCCGCCACGGGATCGTCGACAAATCGCAGCCGCCCGAGGAAATCGAGAAACGGGATCGGTTGCATCCCGATAGCGTGCAGGTCTATGTCGATGGTGTTGTCGCCGTGGTCGATGCACACGGAGCCGGCGGCGATGCGAAGGTCGTCGTCGGCCGTGCCAGGAACATCGTCGGCGCCATCTGGATCGATCAAACGCGGATCGCCCGTGACGTTACCGGCACCCGGAACGCCACCCGAAAGGCCTTGGATAAAAGAGTAGGTCACCGAGCCATCGGTCGTAATCTGGGAGAATTCGGTCACGCCGCTGGAGTCGGAATTCCCGAAAAAGAGACAATTCGCCACCCATCCACCGAAGGCGCCCCCGCCGCTGCCGCCGGCGCTGTTGGAGACGATCGTACAATTCGCGAGTCGCTGGCCCACCCAAACCCAGACGGCGCCACCATCACCGCCGGCATGGTTGCCGCTGAACACACTATTGACGACGCTGGTCGGCATCCTGCACCCGCCACCATCCTGGCCCGCCGTGTTGGAGAAGAAGCTGCAGCCTGCAAGAACCAGCCTTGTTCCACCGCTACTCGACGCACCGCCGCCGAACCTGCCGGCGCTGTTGCCGACAAATGTGCAGTTCTTCACGATGAGATCAGCACCCTGGTCGCTGATGGCGCCACCTCCATCGAGGACAGCCGAATTCTCCACGAACGTGCAGTCCACAAACTCCCATTCGCCGAAGCGGACATAGGCCCCGCCCCCGCCGTCGACGGTCAAGAAGCTGTGCGTGCCCGTGACCGTGTTTTGCGTGAACACACAGCGTTCCACCCTCTGTCGTCCCGGACGAAGAGGGCTGTTTCCGACGGTCGCATACAGGCCGGCGCCCGCCTCGGCCGTGTTACCGACAAACACGCAATCCGCCAGCAGCGGCTGCAATTCGCCCTGAAAACCCAGCCCGCTCGCCTGATATATCCCTCCGCCCTGTTGAGCCTTGTTTGCCCGGAACGCGCAACGCGTGATAGTTAGTCCGGCGTCGATGATCCACATCCCTCCCCCGGCCGTCGCCATCATTGGAACGTCGGCGTTGCCGCCTTCAACAACGAACCCGTCGAGCACCGCCGTTCGATCCACGCCCTGCGGCACAACGACCACATGAAAGCTGTTTTCCTCCATGTTGACGAAGCCCGGCAGATCGTCTCCCGCCAGGTCGCCGCTCAGGATCGTTTCGTTTGCGACAATGTTCCGGGCGTTCGGATCAGACGCTCCGAATCCCGCATACCCGCCTTCGAGTACGACGCCATTCGCCAGTTGAAACGAGGCGGACTGATCACCCGGACCGTCCGTCGGCGTATACGTGCCGGCGGCCACGCGAACCACCGCGACATCGCATCCGGCCGCCGCGGCCGCCGAGACCCCGTCCTGCAGCCGGTTGAAGGCGTTGTCCCAGCTCGAACCGTCGTTCAGACCGGCAGCATCGACATCCACGTAGTACACCGGCGGCGCGCAAATGTCCGGAACCAGATCGCCGTCGCAGTCCGAGAAGGCGCCGGTCGGGCTGATGTCGCAACCATCCGGAATCGTGTTGCCGTTGCAATCCGCGCAGGCCGGGTCGCCTATACAATCGGCGATCTCGCACGCGTCGGGAATCCCATCCGCGTTGCAGTCGAAATCGCAAGCATCGGGAACGCCGTTGCCGTCACAGTCTGTCGCGGCGCCGCTGAGGATGTCACATTCGTCCAGCGCGCCGTTGCCGTCGCAATCGGTACCGCCGAAGCGGTCGCGAATGAATACCTGCGATCCGCTAACAATGACGTCGTCAGTCAGGTTTGTGGCGAAACTCGGAAACGCAACGTGTCGTCCGTCCCGCGTCATCGTAAATCCGATGCCTCCGCTGCTATCGTTCCCACTGCTCCCGTCTGGGGCGCTGCTCTCCAAGACGATTTCGCCGCGGAACAAGTCATAGCGGAAGACGTTGAAGGACCCCGTCGCCGGGAACGGCGTGAAGAAGTTCACGTTCGATCGAAAGACGACGAACCGACCATCGTCCGACAAACGCGGCCGATAGGTCAGGGGGTTGCCGGACGGCAGGACGAGGCCGGGCCGATCGGCCGGAACGCGCGTCGTCGTTCCCGTTTGCCGATCGTGTACGAAGATGTCGGGATCGAACCCCGATGCGTCGGCAGGATCAAAATTGCTCGCCCAACTGTCGAAGGTGATGAACCGACCGTCCGAGCTGATGTCCAGGGTGGCGGGGTATTGCCAGGTTCCCTCCGTCGAGCCGCTGCTGCCTGCGTTGGCCTCCTCGCCGGTCGAACTCACGCTGATCCGTTCGGTGTGGCCCGTCACGCAATCATGGACGAAGATATCCCGCACGCCGTTGGTATCGTGTGGCACCAGGTTCGTCGCGTCGCTCGCGAAGGCCACGAAGCGCGCATCGGCGGAAACGGCAACCTGAAAAGATCCGACAAACTGTGCCGACATACCAAAGACGGTCGGCCCACTATGCCCGTCGCCCTCTTCGCCGGCCGCGCCGACGCTCACCCGGATGATTCCGCCTGTCAGCCGGTCTCGCCGGAACACATCCGCCTTGCCGTTCGTGTCATCCGGAATGAGATTGGAGGCCATACTCCAGAAGGCTACGTAGCGACCATCTGCCGACATCACCGGCGAAAGACTCCAACTGTCCCCCGGTGCACCCGTTCCGTCGACGCTCACCAACTCGCTGGCACCGGTCTCGTGGTCGTACAACCACAGTTGCGGGGTCGAGCTTCCCATGTAATCGGTCTCGCGCACGTAGCCGATGAACCGCCCGTCCGGCGTCATGTCGATTGTGGCAAACCCTCGATCGCTGTTCGGCAGCCGTGTGACCACGCGGGTCCAGCGGTCGACCCTGAACACGTCTGTCTGTCCGTTCCCGTCGTCGGGAACCAGGTCGTCGGCCAAACTGTAGAACGCAACGTACCGGGCATCGGCGGACAGCGTCACGTCGAAGCTGCTGTCGGTGCCGGCGGCGCCGGACGAGTCCACGCTTGCAAGCGTCATCGCGCCAAAGAGTTCGTTCCCATCGGCGATGCCGTTTCCGTTGCAGTCCTGCCCGAACACCGGACCGGCGCGAAGCCCGGCGAGACAGACGAAAGCCGCGACGAGCCGCACGCTCCCGCGAAACGCCACGCCCGTATTCGTGAACCGACGTGGCCGAGCCGCCGATGCCGCTGTGATGTCAAATGAAGGGTTCCTGTCCTGATCTGTGGCGGGTCGACCGACACGCCCCGCGACCGCCCGACAAACCCGATCGCCGTGCATGTCCTGTTCCTCCGCCCCCCGAGCCCAAGGAATGGAGACCGAGGCCATAATACGGCCAGCAGGTCCTGCTGTCAAGTTATCGCGAGTCTGAAAAATCCGCCGACGGCGCGTGCCACAGCCACGCTCGCGTGGCCGTGCGGGTGGCCGCCACAATCCGGCTCCCGCCCGCGCCTCGCACACTCCGGCCGGATTCCGGGTCCGCTTGACCCGGCGAGCGACCACCCCTATGCTCCCGCAAGCTCGCTCAGAGCCGGCCATGCACAGGGAGGCTGCCGGATCATGGTGCATCGCATAAACGCGCGCAACCGGCGTCATCGCGGGTACTGGCGGCTCCTCTGGATGACCGTCCTGCTGGCCCATGCGCCGGCCACTGTTGCCGCCGTCTCGTCCGCCCTCGCGCCCGACGCTGGACGCGAGGCGTGGTCGTCGGTCTTCTTGCTCTCCGCGAGCCACCTGTTTTTCCTGTTTGAGATCGCGTTCGCCCCGTCGTTTCGCCTGCTGACGGACCGCCGCGGCGCCGTCGTCTTCCTTCTGGTGGTCGCCCTGCTGCACGTAGGCATCATCCAGCACGGCCTGCCCGAGCTGCTCGACGCCCACGACCCGGCGATCTGGCTCCTTCTTACGGCCGCCGGCGCCGTCGCCTGGCGAGATCGGTGGCGGGCCTTTGGACGCGCGATCTACGCCATGCTCCGCGACCCCGGCGAGGCCCACTGGAAGCACCACCGGCACCGATTTGCTACGATCGTCGTTTGTGTGTCGGCCTGGCGTTCTCCCCTGTCCGGCTGGCTCCGCGCTCCGCTTCGCGCCCCGCCTCCACCTGCTGCGGCATAGCGCGTTTCGACCCTCCTGCGACCATGGCGCGCTGGCACTCGTGGTGCCCTCGCGTCCCACTGCCCTCGATCGGACTCACAGCACCCGTCGCGGACGTTGAAACGTCGAATCGGTGTGTCGTTCGTCGTCTGACGTCCGGACGCCTGTCCGCCGCTTCATTCCAACAGAGGTTCCTCCTTCCGGTCGCCGCCGCGCCGCGCGTCATCCGTCCGCAACGGTCCGCCGCCCGGCCCGACGCGGTCGATCCGGCGGTCTCGCGGCGGTCGCAGGCCGCGTGAGCGATTCTGTTAGAGACATTCGTCCGAAAGGATTCCGATATGCGATTACGACATTATGCCTCGGCTGTCGTCTTTCTGGCCGGGGTGCAGCCGGCCCTCGCCGGCCCGTTTCAATTGATGACAGGAGTCGACAATTTTCACTATCCGGGGACGGACCGATCGATCGCCCCGTCGCCCGGGCCGGGCTTTCCCCGCGCGTTTAGCGACGGAGACCGGCTCGCCGGCACGTCCGACACCGGCAGCGTGGTGGCGTTTCAGGGCATCGGCACGCCGCTCTTCCCGCCCAACCACGCCGGCACACTCAGCTTCCTCTTCCGGCGCGGCAGCATTCCGATCCCGCCGAACTTCCTCCAGCCCCTCATGGGCATCGACTTCATCGGCGGTCCGCTGCTGGACCTCGACGGAGACACGACCAACGGCGTCCGCAGCCTCGTGCCCGTGCTCGACGGAGGGGGCGTCCCGATCACACCGGTCGAGATTCCGAGTTCGTTCAGCCGGATCAATCTCTCGTTCGATCTCGCCGGCGGTACGGTCGTGATCGACGGCTTTGACGCCACCGGCACCAACGAAGGCGGTTTCGGCATCGAGGCCGGCATCGCCACCATCCTGGTCACCCTCGCCGGCACGACTCCCACGGGGGGGCACACCGGCCCGATCAACCCC
Organism: uncultured Planctomycetaceae bacterium; assembly: GCA_964416295.1. Taxonomy (GTDB): domain Bacteria; phylum Planctomycetota; class Phycisphaerae; order UBA1845; family UTPLA1; genus JAPULF01. Next base: position 4,013 of record CAYQDV010000059.1, on the reverse strand, counting down.
TCCTTCGACACCCGGATCGGCACGTTGACGGCCCACACCGGCCCGGCCGGACTACTGACCGGCGTCTACGAAATCCAGAACCTGCCCGTCGAACTGTGGTATGACTCCATCCTCGCCAACAGCAGCACCGCCGTCGATCTCGGCTCGCTCCAGTACCTGGTGCGCCTGCGGGGATGGCTCGTCGTGCGCGACTGTCAGACCGGCCTGTTGCCTGTGCTGGCCGGTCAGGGGCTGGGTTCAACCCTCTGGCCCGCGATCGACCAGACCGAGATTGGCAACACCTTCAACACGGCCACCGGCGCGTTCGGACCGACGGCCACCATCGCCGGCGGCGTGCCCGGTGACGACTTCCTCGCGCCCGGAAACGGCGGTCTGGCCCTGTCCGACGGCGCCGGCGACCTCGGCGCCTATCTTGACACCGTGGTCGCCCCACTGGCCGAACAGGACCAGGCCAATGCGTTTGTCTATCTCGAAGGCGCGGGCTTCGGCCTGAACAACAGCGGCGATCCGGTCTACGCCGACACCGTCGGCTACGACGTCGTGGTAATCGCCGAGTCACTCGGCCCCTTGGCCCCGCCGGGCGACGTCAACGGCGACGGAGTCGTAGACCTGGGCGACGCCGCCGATCTCGCAGCGGCCCTGCTCGATCCGTCGTCGCTGTCCGCCTGCGCATTCAACCGCGCCGACGTCAACGGTGACGCGGTGGTCGACGGTCTGGACATCTCGGCCTTTGTAGGAGTCCTGCCATGACCCGCATGCGCAGCACCCGCGACCGCGGCGACGTTCGCCGCGAACCGAACCCGATCCGCCCGGCGC
>CAYQDV010000059.1:0-3097 GCA_964416295.1 uncultured Planctomycetaceae bacterium | reverse complement strand
CCACGGTCACGCTCAACAACGTCGACCTCACCGGCACCAACGCCGGAGCGGCCCAGCTCGCCGACCCGGGCTTCGGCGTGACCGTCAACACGCTCGCCGGCACCCAGCCCGACGGCACGCTCGGCGGGCCGATCAATCCGTCGACCGATACTCGCCAGGGTACGCTCACGCCGTTGGCCCCCGGCGTGACGCGCATCGACCATCTCGGCTACGAAATCTGGCAGGACTCGATCGGCCTCACGTCGAGCACCGCCGACACGCTCGGCACGCTCCAGTTCCTCGGCGCGTTCCGCGGCTGGCGAATCGATCGCGACGCCCAGGGCAACTTCCCGACGCTCGCCGGGCTGGGCCTCGGCTCCACCCTCTGGCCGGACGTGGACGTCTCGAACATCGGCGGCACCTTCAACGAGGCCTCGCAGCCGTCGCCGTTGCCGCCGGGCACCACCACGATCACCGACGGCCCGCTCAACGACGCCTTCAGCGCCTCGGGCAGCGGCGGCGTCGCGCTCGCCGGCGGCGACCTCGGGGCCTATTTCGACCAGGTCGTCGTGCCGCTGATCGACCCGCTTTCCGACAGCTTTGTCTATCTCGAGGCCGCCGGCTTCGGCATCAACAACAGCCTCGACCCCGTCTTCGGCGACACCAACGGCTACGACATCGTGCTGATCGCGCAATCCGCGCCCGTGCCGGAGCCGGCCACGGCGGCCCTGCTGCTGTTCGCCGCCGCCGCCCTGTTCACGAGGAGACCCCGATGAAAGGGCACACCGCCTTCACCCTGATCGAATTGCTCGTCGTCATTGCGATCATCGCGCTGCTGATCGGCATCTTCCTCCCCGCCTTGTCCGCCGCGCGCGGGCGCGCCCAACGGGTCGCCTGCCAGACCCAGCTTCACCAGGTCGGCAACGCCATCTGGGAATACTCGGTGGCCAATAACGAACGCGTGCCCTATGTCTTCTCCCCCATGACCAACGGCGGAGCGGCGCCCGGCTTCGGCGACGACCATACCGACGACGCGGACATCAACCCCTACGATCGCGAGCGGTGGCCCGACTCGCTCCAGAACGTCCTGATGCCGCTCTATCTGGGAAGCGACCCGCGTGTTTTTACGTGTCCGGCGGCCGATCGCGGATGGCCCCGCAACGGAGGGGCGTTTCAGACGAGCTATCGCGATGCCGGGGCCAACCAGCCCAACGGACTGGTCGCGCCCGAAGGCTCCTATTTCAGGGAAAACTTCGGGTTCCTCGACGGCCGGCCGATGATCGAATTGCGAGTCCGGCTGACCGGCGACCCGCTCCAGGATTCGCAGTTGCTCGGCCGTCTGCGGGGCACCTATGTCCGCGACATGGTCGTCCGCGACGGCGCCGACGTGATCGGCCCGCACGACGGCGGCATCAACGTGCTCAACCGGGAGTTCGGCGTCGAATACCGCGATCATGCGACGGCCCGGGCGGACCTGGCGCCGTTCGGCGCCGGCGTCCGGTTCTGAAGAAACATGGCAGCCGGGCGCGTCGCCGCCCCGCGCCGACACGAGGATCGATCTCATGAACACGACAGCCGCACAGCCGCAGATCATCCATTATCTGCCTGTCCTGACGACATGTTTGTCTGCCGTCTTTTTCACCGTCCTGGTCCGGCGATATCGATCCAAGGGGCGCGGGGCGCACCTGCTATGGTGGGCGGGCGGGGTGCTTTGTTACGGGCTTGGCACGGCCGCCGAGGCCGCCGTCACGCTCTGGGGCAACTCTCCGGAATTGAACAAGACCTGGTACATCGTCGGCGCCCTGTTCGGCGGTTATCCGCTGGCGCAGGGCACCGTCTATCTGCTCCTCCGACGCCGCACCGCCAACCGCCTCACGTCCGTGACCGTTCCGATCATCGTGATCCTGGCGGTGTTGGTCATCCTCTGCCCCACCAACGCCGGCGCGATCGAGCCGCATCGCCCCGGCGGCGCCGCTCTCGGCTGGCAGTGGATTCGCTGGTTCACGCCGATCATCAACCTTTACGCGGCCGTCTTCCTGATCGGCGGAGCGGCCCTCAGCGGCTGGCGGTTCGCGAAGCGCCGGGCCACCGGCCACCGCGCCGTCGGCAACGCCCTCATCGCCCTCGGGGCCTTGCTGCCCGGCATCGGCGGCGGCATGGCCAAGGCCGGAATCGTCGAGGGCCTCTACGTCGGCGAACTGGCCGGCCTCATCCTCATCTGGATCGGCTACACGCGCTGCGTCCGGCGGCCGGCGCTCCCAACGCCTGCGGCCGCACCCGAGGAAGCCGCAGCCTTCCCGACCCTCTGACCCTCGATCGGCCGCGGAACCCGAGAGTGGCGAGGATCGCGAACACAGAGTACAAAAGGGTGTCGCCCCCACGCGCCGCCGTAGCTCAGTTGGTAGAGCAGCGGTTTTGTAAACCGCAGGTCGTCGGTTCGAGTCCGACCGGCGGCTGTTTCGACACTTGACGATATACGGCGACTGGCCGCGACTTGACCCCTTGTTTTGCAGTGTTTCGTATTCGACACTTCACGGTCCGTCTTATTCTGTTTCGCGGCAGCCGACGACACGCCGCGACCCCCAGCGGCAGGTAAAAGGCTAAGTAAATGGCATAGTTTTTTACCCGACGGGTCCGCCGCGTCACAGGTGCCGGTTGCCGATTCGGCTTCGGCTGGATCGGTGCGTGTGTCCGGCAGCTTTTCGAGCGCCGCAGACAGGTCGCCGACGACCGTGTGCGAGTATCTATCCATTGTCAGCGTGATCGTTGAGTGTCGGGCAAGTTGTTGAGCCACCTTCGGGTGAACACCGCCACGGGCGAGATTGCTGATGAACGAGTGCCGCAAGGCGTGGAAGTCGAGCACCCGTCCGGCGTCGTCCCGGTAGTCGATCCGCGCGTCGGACAGGTCGGCCCGGAGCATTTTCGGCACGCTTGTCGAATAGGGCATACGAAACGCCGGAGCACCCGGCAGCTTGCCGGACAGGTACCGCCGCAGGTCGTCCGCCAGTGGCCGCGGGATCGGTTGCACGTCCTCACGTCGGTGTTTCGAGTAGGCCGCCCTCACCGTGATCGTCGGCGGTGTCGCGTCCACGTCGACCGACGCCACCTTGAGCGTCTT
>CAYQDV010000058.1:10789-15689 GCA_964416295.1 uncultured Planctomycetaceae bacterium | reverse complement strand
GCCCGACGGTTCTCGATTGACCGCCATCAAAAAGTTGGGCAGGACGATCATGTCCGGATCGGTGGCTCGGACGGCCTCGCGAACGAGCCGATCCGACCGCCTGCGCTCCCACCGGGATATCCGTGACGTCATCATCCGGCCGAACGGTCCGGCCGGAAACGGTCGGCCATCACGCGAAAGCGTCAGGACGTCGGCGACGCCCGGCTCTGTCTCGGCCCATCGCTCCGGGTCCACACTGCCGATGGGAATGATCACGCCCACCTTCATGCCGGCGGCGTGGCACACTCGAGCAAAGGCGACCGACCGCTGGCGGGCGTCTCGCTCCCGATCGTCAGGGTCGTAGCCGCCGTATGGAAGGACGACCAGATTGACGCCCATCGTGCGAAGTCGCTCCAGCATCTCGGCCGTGTGCAACCGAGCATAGGCGGCCAGCTCGTCGCGTGTCGGTTTCTTGAGCCGTCCGGCCGTCGTTATCCACGCCTGCTCTTCAACGCTCAAGAGAGAAGCGGCAACGACCAGTCCGTCTGATTGCCACCAGTTCTCGCTCGCCGGTCGCGTCGTCGGCGCCGGCCGCGTCTGTTGACAGATGGCAGTCGCCCACAGCAGCAAGCCAACCGTGCAAATCGGCATTCCGTCATCCTCCATGCGATCCCGGACCGAGCCCGGCGGCGAACAGCACAGACACGGCCGCTCGCCGGACCGTCCCGGAACGACGTCCGAAAAACGGTCCCGCTTGCCTCTCCGATCGATCCCCGTAAACTGCGGCCACGGCGTCAGTTAAGCGGTGGGCCTCGGCGCCGGGCGTTCCGGACGCAACCCGTTCTAACCGACGGCCAGTTGCGCTGTCTACACTTATGAGCGACGATGCCGGACAGAAACCCAATGCCGCTGCAGAGGCCCGGGAACGCGACGCCGACGCCGTCCGACGCACGCTCGACGGCGACCTGACCGCGTTCGACCGGCTGATCGAGGTCCACCAGCGGCGAGCCGTGGCGGTGGCCTACCGGCTGCTCGGCAACATCGACGACGCGATGGATGTCTGCCAGGACGCGTTCGTGCGGGCCTTCCGGTCGTTGGCGACACTCGCGGACCCCGCCCGGTTTGGCGGCTGGCTCATGCGGATTGTCAGCAACCGGGCGCTGAACTACCGCCGGGACCGCCGTCGCAACGTGTCCCTCAGTGCCGGGAATGACGACCGGGGCGTGGACGAAAACGCTTTGGCTGACCGCGCAGGGCATGGCTCGAGCCCGGCCGAAGGTCGCCTCCTGACCGCAGAGACCGAGCGGGCCGTGAGCCAGGCGATTGAGCAACTGCCCGACAGGCAGCGGCTCGCCCTGGTCCTGTTTGCGATCGAACGCCTGCCTCAAAAGGAAGTCGCGGAAATCCTCGAGTGCAGCGTCGAGGTCGTAAAGTGGAACGTGTTCCAAGCCAGAAAGACGCTCAAAGAGACGCTGAGTGAGTACCTGACGTGACGAATCGCGACGCACAACTGGAGCAGCTCCTGAGCGAGCGCCGCGACGGGCCTCTGTCGCGCGAAGACCACGCCGCCGTGGAGCAGGCGATCGCGCGGGACGCCGACGCGGCCCGCTCGGCTCGGGCCTATGAGCGGCTCAGCCGACTGCTGTCCAACTGGCGCGTGCCACCGGAAACGATCGATTGGGACGCCAACGCCCGTCAGATCGCCACCCGCGCGAACGAAGACTCCCTCGACCAGCGGAGTCAGGCCGCCACCGACCGGCTCGTGCAACAGTGGGCGAAGCCGATGCCGCACGTCGACTGGGAGGCGCTCTCTTCACGAATCTCCTCGGCTGTTCGCTCGGAAGCGAACGGCCACCGTCACGCAAACGGTCGCCCCATGCGCCGGTGGCGAATCCTGGCCGCGGTCCCGCTGGCGACCGCCGCAGTCGTCGCGTTCGCTCTGCTTGGCTGGCGGACGCCGGCTCCCACGCCATCCAACAATGCTGCCCGCCGGACAATCGTGCGGGTGTCGCTGGAAGTGCCGCAGCCCACCGGAACGATTTCAATCACCTTCGACCGCGGAGCGCTTGACGCCCCAGCGGCGGCCGACGATCGTCCGATGGGACAGGTGGTGGCGTTCGGTCCGAAGGCGAGCGAACTCGCCGAACCCGGCGATGATGCGTTCTATTATTGAGAGACCCGAACCATCGCAATACCACGTCTCGACCTACGCACGGCCGCGACGTTCTGATGCCTTCAAATCAGAGGACCGGAGCCATGAGCCAATCTGTACGCATTTTCTTCATTATTCTCGCGGTTGCGATCACGTCCCGGCACCCATTACCGGCGTCTGCACAAAACGGCGCCGACGTGGCCCGGGCCATCGACCGCCGCTTTGATCAACTCGACTTGGCCGGGCGGCCGGTGGTCGACGTGCTGGCCGATCTCGGTCAACGGGCGGGCATCCCGATCATCGTCGACGACCGGGCTATCGAGCTTCTCCCTTGGGGTCGCAAGACGCGCCTGAGCGACGTCACGATCAAGCACGCCACCCTGCGCGACGCGCTGTCAAGAATCACCGAGATCGTCGGCATGGCCTACGAGGAGCGCGATGGCAAGCTCGTCGTGGTCGCCGGCCCGCCGCTGGAATGCATGAACCGTCGCGCGACCTGGGCGGATCTCGAACTCCTGGACCGCTGCAACCATACGCAGTATTCCGCCGACGCGTTCAAGACCTTCCCCGTGCAGTATCGCATCACGAGCAAGGTCGACGCCCCCGCGATGCTCGCGACGCAACTCGCCCGCGCCGGACGCGGCACGGTCGCCCAGATGCTCGAAGTCGCCACAGCGTCGCTCGGCTGGACCTGGTTTCCCAACGGCGACCACCTCGTCATCATGACCCGCCAGGCGCAGATCGCCCACCGGCTGGCCCGCCGCGTCACCTGCCGCTACATGAACGAACCGCTTTCGAAGATCCTCCTCGACCTGTCCAAAAAGGCGGATGTCTGCCTCAACCTCGAACCGGGCATGATGCGGAAGCTCCCGCCCTCAACCGCCCAGAGCTACACGCTTGTGCTCCAGCAGTCGTCACTCCGCCAGGCGCTTGAGGTCATCTGCGCCGAGACGGGGTTGAAGTATGAAATGCGCCGAGACGGCCTGAGCGTCGGCCTCGCCGCCAACGCCTCAGCCGGCGGCACGGCCACAGGTCGGCGCTCGCCCTATGTGTGCAAGATTTCCGTGCCCGGCCCCGACGGCAGTTTTTCTTACGAATTCCTCGTCCGAGAGAACGAGTTGCCCGCCGACATCCTCGACTACCGGCGGCAGATCATCGAGGCCACCCTCGACAAGATGCGGGCCGACATGGCCCCGAACCCGGCGATCCGGTCCGAAACCGGCGGTTCGCCGTAGCGGCGATCCACGGGGCGGACGGCACGACCTATCAATCGCTGGGCCGTGCCGCCCGCCGGGGACGCTTCGACGATCACCGGCGCCTGCGGCGCTGCCGTCTCACGCTCATCCAGCCCATGCCGAACAGTGTCAGCCCCGTCATCGTCAGCCCCAGAGCCACCGCTGCAAGGAAGAAGCCGCCTCCGCAGATCGGGAAGACGGGAGGCAGGAACGGACCGTCGTTCGGGCCGTGACGGAACTCGTCATTGGGCCGGTCGTCACAGGCATCTCCGAAGTGGTCCTGATCGGCGTCCGCCTGCCCGTCGTTGAACTTATCAGGACAATTGTCGCAATCGTTCCCGGTGCCGTCCCCGTCCGAATCACGCTGGTCGGGGTTTCCAAACAACCGGCAGTTATCACTCCCGTCGTTGATTCCATCACCGTCGGAGTCGGGGTCGAACTGGTTCGGGACCCCGTCTTGATCGGCGTCGAAGTCCCGATCCCGACACTCCACGGAATCGGACACCTCGTCGTTGTCCGAATCGCCGTCGTACGCATCGGGGACGCCGTCCTTGTCATGGTCCTCCGTCAGGCTTTCTTCAAAGCATCCGTCGCCGTCGCAGTCCTTCGGATCGCCGGAGCGGCACACATGCTGTCCCTTCGTCACAAAGAAGTATTCCACCGCCGTTCGCTCGAGGGTCGGCACGGCAACGCTGTTCGATGGATCACTTGCGAATATCGCCTCGCCCGGATCGTTGGTCGTATTCACGCCGGTTCCCACAAGGACGCGCACCTCATACATGCCGTAGAAAGGCATGTCCGTGATCTTGCCTGCGTAGCCTTCACCGCCGCCCGTATCGAAGCCGCTCGCCAGTGTAAGCGGCACGATGCTGCCATCCGGACGCTTGAGCACGGCGGTGATCCGGTCGACGTTGTGCAGGGTCGTATCATAGATGGGCGTCACCGTCAGCTCGACGGCCTTCGTCGGATCGTTCACGATCTGCCGATCCAGATCGGTGAACAGGTCCGCCCGCGGGTTGTCGGAGATGACGCTGATGTTGCCGGTCTGGACCTGCGCCATGCCGGGCGTTCCGCGGATGCGAATCTTCCACGTGCCCGGGTTCGGATCCGTGATCTCGACCAGCAGGAAGAAACTGTCGCGAACCACCCGCATCTTCGGATCCGGAACGGTGGAATCAAACAGGATCGGGCCGGGACCCGCCGGGCCTTCGAGCGCCACGTCCACGCCGAACCCGGACATGTCCCCCATGTCGCCCGCCAGCACGACCGTGCCGGTGTGGGTCCCGCCCTCAAAGATCACCCAGAACGGCATCTCATGCGGAGACAGATCGGGCGTCGGCAGCGGGTTCAACACATCGAATCCGGCTCCCCAGCCGGAAGGGTTGCGGGCCGACGACTGGCTGGCGTCATCCTTGAACTGGGACCGCTGGTTCACACTGTACGGCAACACCGGAATGAGGATGCCCGTGTTGCGATAGCGAGCCCACTGCTGAACGAACGCCCCGACCAGAGTCGCGGCATCCCGCGAGTCGAC
>CAYQDV010000058.1:0-10689 GCA_964416295.1 uncultured Planctomycetaceae bacterium | reverse complement strand
CCCGGCATTGACGTCTTGAAACGCGGCGTCGAGCGAAGCAAGCTCGTTGAAGGAGATGATGCCGGCCCGCACACCCTGACCGTTCGCCAGCTCCATCCATGCCCGCGCGGCGGCCTGAAGAAACGCCAGACGCGTCTGGGTGCAGTCGCTCGCCTCGTCCACGCTCCCGTCGCCGTCGTCGTCGACTCCGTTCCCGCAGACCTCGCCGCCGTCACTCTCGGTGTTCCAATTCATGCTGCCGGACCGGTCGAGCACCAGAAGAACGGTATCGGTTGCACTACAATTATTGACATATGTAGGATTGATCAGCCCGCCCGGCGCCGCGGCCGTGGGCAGGCCCGCCGGCGCGGCCAGAAACGGGTAGTTCGCGACCAGCTTCGGCCAACACGCCATGCCGGACATGTCCGTCTGCTGCGACGTTTCGTACTGACCGGTCACAGGATTGAAAAAGCCGCAATTGGTCGCGCACGGCGCGGCGCCCGACAGGCACAGCGGTCCCTCGCCCACAACCGTGTCATGACCGCCCGCCGTGCAGTACTCCGTCTGTGTGAATCCGCCCGGTTGCTGCATCAGGCACTGGTTCTGTTCTGTCAGGTTCGCCGTTTCGATGCACTGCCCGTAGCCCCAGCAGGCGCCGAATCGGTTCTGCTCGCTGTATTCGTCCGCCAGCCCCAGGGCCAGATGGCTGAACTCGTGGGCGATCACCGTGTTGGTCAGGCTGGACTGGTAGAGATTGATGTGAATCCCGCTCCGGCTCACTCCCGAGCCGTCCGTCCAAAAGCTCGTACCCGCCCGGCCGTTCGACGCGAAGATCCACGCATCGGCCAGGTCCTCGTTGACGGCCCCGCACGTGAGCGTCACCGTCCCGAAGCGAAGCTGCCCTTCGCTGGCATCCCACAGCACCTGGCTGGCCGCCGTGATCTGAGTCTGGATGTTCGTGAGGTCGGCCGACGTCGGCGGAAACCGGAAGTTCACCGTGACGTCGATCGTCCCGTTGTTGTTGACGGCGCCGCTGCCGGCCATCGCCGGCGTCGTTGCCAGCACCATTCCCAGCAGCATCGCGAAAACCACACACCGAGGAAACAGCGAAACACGACCGCCAAACCGGCCGGACAGCGTAGTAAAAGACTGCAACATCGTGTTCTCCTTGAGAATCTAACCGGAGTGCCCACAACGGACCTTGCTGCTGAGCCTCCGCCGGTGTATCGGTGAACGCCCCTGACTGCGTTAGCGTTGCCATCCGCTCGTCGGGCACCTGCGGTCCCGCGTCGCTTCCCGCTCCTTATCGGCCGAACGGGCGAAAGGGAGGCGTGCTCGGGTCAGAGCGGCGACCGGCCGCGAACGACCGTGATTCGTCACGTTGGCGGGCCATTGCGACGATAGGCGAAAGGAAGGGCCTGGCCTTGCCGAAGCAGGGCGACGCGGGCCTGACTCAGAATCCGTAACAGTCAGCGAGCGATCGCGGTGAGGTGCGTCGTCGGATAGCGCGAGCGCACGCGTGGCGGGGCACGCACGAAGAGGGGTGGTGCGATCACCCCGTAAGGAGATACGTCCGATGACGAGAACAGAAACAGGACATTTCATCAGGCTGACAGCCGTTGTGATCGCCGGCTCGGCCGCCTGGCTCGGGGCGAACTGCGGCTTCAACCTCTTTCCATCACCGACCGGAGGCGACGGAGGGAGGTCCGGCGCCAAGACCACGATCAAACTGGCCGCCGACTTCCAGAAAGACGCCTCGGCCGGAGCCAGCGCGGCGAGCCTGCCCTGCGACCCGCTCGTGTCGGGGGGGGATTTTCCGGGTTTGCAGAGCGGGCTGGACTGTGACGGCAACGGCGGCGTCGTGCGTTATGTCACACCGCTGGGATTCAAGGTCGCGCTCAAATCGCTCGTCTTCGTCGATTCCAATGGCAATGCCGTCGACATCGTCGCCGACACGGGCACCCTCGCCCAGGCCCAGGTCCTCGATCTGACCCAGGTCGTCACGCTCCCTTTGCAGAATCTTGCTGCGGGCTTCTATCCTCTCTATCGTGCCGAAATCTATTACTACGAACTGACGATGCCCCTGTACGACGCCAACGATCCGAAGATCCTTCGCATCTACGCCAGCGATGACGACTTTCCCGCCGAAGGCGCCCTCGGACATCACCAAGGCGACATCACCCTGATTGACTCGGCCGGCGCCGAGCTGGGTTTCGTGGACGCCGGTGCGTTGTGGCAGATCGCCGCATTGCTCCAGACGCGGGGAACCGTCAACGGAGCTGGCGGCACGGATTCCGAAACCGGTCATCTGCGCGGACTCTACGGTGACGCCAACCTCTGGAACGACACGACTCAGATGCAGGGCTCCGCACAGGACATCTTTCTGATCGAAAGGGGTCTGAACTTGACCGTCGGACAGACCGACCAGGCCATCACCTTATCGTTCAATGTCAAGGATGCCTGGTTCTATGAGGATTTCGACAACAATCAGTTGTTCAACCCGTGCGAAAACGGAACGCAGGACGGCTGCGGCGGAGCCTGGTCTCCAGTCTTGAATCCGCCCAGCGTGAGCATCCAGCCTGTGGTCACAACAATCATGCCCTCGAGCATGCCCGCGTCCTGACATCCTGCGTCAGCGCAGTCGCTCGTCGGTGGGGCGGTCACAACCGCCACTTCGCCGCTCCGTCCTGGCGAGCGAACGAAAGACGACGACACCCGACAGAGCGAGCAGAAAGGCAACCGCGAACGCCGGCGAGCCGAGCCACGCATAGAGAGCCGTACCCATGAACGGGGCCGCCAGCCCGCGGAGGCCGGCCAGCGTCACATGTATCCCCATGTAGATGTCCGTCTTGTCCGGCTCGGCAAAGTGCAGGTGCCCGAGGTTCCACGCGATCGCCCCGCCGCCCCGGCCCAGCCCTTGAGCCAACGTTGCCAGCGCGATCGCGGCAAGAACGACCGGAAAACCGACGGCGCTATCGACCCCTGCATACTCGAGAACGGCCGCCCCGATCCCTCCGAACACGGTCGCAGAAGCCCAGACGACACCGTTTACACACCGGAAACGCACCGCTCCCACGCGATCGAACAACGCGGCCCAAGGCATCAGCGAACCCATCATCAGCGCCCGCGGCAGCACCTCCAGCAGGTTGCAGCTGTGAAAATATGACAGATAAAGCTGCCGCGTGACGATGATCGTCAGCACCGGCATGACCATCATGTTGGCCGAGCCGATGAGCATCATCGCAAGGCAGTACCGGGCGAACGCCCGGTCACCGCGAAGAACCCGGATCATCGACGCGAGGAGGCCGTCCCGATCGGCTGCCGCGCCGCCCGCCGCCGTCTCGGCCGCCCGGCAAAGCTCCAGCCGTTCACCCCGCACATGCATCGGACGCAAGGCCAGAACGGAAATCATCCCGACCGCCGCCGCGACAGGGTAGATCATCGTATAAATCAAAGGGTCCGTGTCGAAGAGCAGCGACACGGCCGTGACCGTCGCGATGCCCATCGAGAATCGCACGAGCTGCAATCGAGCCGCGATCCGGCCGCGGAACACCTGCGGATAGTTGTGCTTCCACAATCCCGCTCGAACGGTCAGACACCCCGACAGCATCATCCGCGCGAGCAGGATCTGCGCCGCGAAAACCCACCCGCCCGCCGGACCGGCCGGGGCCAGGGCAATCGACCCGATCATCAGCGCCGTCGCCAGGGCAAAGACCATAAAGAGCGGGCGCTTCCGCCGGCCCGCTGCGATGCGGCCCCAGAGCAGGCCCATTAGGTTCGCGACCATGGGCGTCGACATGACGAGCGTGATCAGGAACCAGTCGGCGTGAAAGGTCTTGGCCGCGACGACCGATGAGACGCTCCCCTCGAACGTCCCGGCGAAGACGCCCCACATGAGCAGATGGCGAATCTCGATCAGGTAATTGCGGCGTGCCATGTACGGCACGCGTCCAGCGCCGAAAAAGTCCACGGGGTGCCTCACGTTGCGGCGGGCAGGGGAACCGGGGGTGAGTCCCGGAGCGAATGTACAGTATAGCGCGCACCGGTCAGGCTTGCCTGCGGCACCAACACCCCGCGTCGACAGAAGCGGTGATCTACTCCATGCTGACGGTGAAACGATCCTTGAAATGCAGGTAGAAGAGACCGATCACGCGCATCGCCACGAGGAACAGGTAAGTCTGAACGACTTCCAGGAACACCCGCGCCACGATGCCGGCCGACATCAGATCGGGAATCGCCAGGTTCACGCCAAACCGGGCGAACACGCTCCCCATCGTCGTCGCCACAAACAGGATCAGAACGACGCCCAACATCAGCCACGTCGCCAGGTACGGCAGGATCGATCTCAGAATCGTCGTCACGATCAGGTCCAGCCGCGCCAGCGTATGCACGGAACCCAGCGCGAACATGACCACGATGATCGGCCAGAAGAACACACCGATTGCCATCATCACCGGCACGCCAAGCCCGGGAAGCGGCACGCCGAAAGCCATCAGCAGACCATACACCACCGCCGGCAGCAGCGCCACCGCGAACGACCCGATAAAGCGAAAGGCCGGCTTGAGGATATCGTCGACGAACCCATCCTGCATCTTGATGCCGGGCATGTCCTCCGAACCGCCGGCCGTGTCCTGCACAATCGACAGATAGACCGCCGCCAGCCAGCCAAAGATAAAAAACCTCCCGATTGCACCAATAATCCCCGCATACCCCAGCGGAAATCGCAGGCAGGCCAGCAGGGCGATGAAAACGAAGCTGAACAGATTCGAGACGTCGCGGAATGGATAGCCGAAGCTCGAAAACGCATCCGCCCAGTAGCCGCGCCGCGGACGCGCGATCACATCTCGCGGTCCGCCTGAACCGGCGGCCCCGGGCGGTGTGTCACCCGCCGCATAGTCCAATTCTACGGTGGTCTCAATTTCGACGACCCGTGGCGCTGCCCCCGCGGCGTCGGCCTCAAGCTCCGTCAGCAGAGCGCCCGTGGCGCCGTCCAGCGACGCCGGCTGCAGATCGAGTTCCACAGGCTCGATGTCGAGCGCGACCGGCTGCGGCGCGACCGCCGGTGGGGGAGAGGGCGGCTGCCGTGGCACCCGCAAGCCACCGCCGCCTTCCGATGCCGCCACGCGCGACCGGGCATCACGAAACTTCTCAGGAGAAATGCGGAGTTGTTTCCGGCAATTCGGACAAACCACCTTCCGACCCGCCGCGGTCGCGGGGATCCGAAGTTTCTTGCCGCACTTGCATCGGACCAGAAGAGCCATGTTCCGACCCACCGGTAGAAAAAGACGCCGGCTGCATACAACTGACCGGGGCAACATGAGGATACCCGACCGGCCGTCCCGAAGTCCATCCGAAAGTCGGACTCCCGTTTTTTTTTCTTGCAGCACTCAGCGAACAGCCGCGCTGCGGCGCCGGCGGATCAATCCGGACACACCGACCGCGTCCGCAGGAACTGCCCCGTGTAGCTCGCGTCGATGACGGCGACCTGATCCGGCGTCCCCTCGGCGACGATCCGCCCGCCGGCTTCGCCGCCTTCGGGGCCGAGATCGATGATCCAGTCCGCCTGACGGATCACGTCCAGGTTGTGTTCGATGACGAGAATTGTGTGCCCCAGGTCGCATAAACGGTTGAGCACGGCCAGCAGGTTGTGAATGTCGGCGAAGTGCAGCCCAGTCGTCGGTTCATCCAGGACGTACAGCGTATGTCCCATCGCCGTCTTACCCAGTTCGGCGGCCAGCTTGACCCGCTGGGCCTCGCCCCCCGATAGCGTCGCCGACGACTGGCCCAACTCGACGTACCCGAGTCCGACGTCCACCAGCGCCTGAAGCAACTGCCGGATCGCGCTGAAGCTGTCGAAAAAGGCCAGCGCCTCCGCGGCCGACAGCGCCAGCACGTCGGCGATCGACCGCCCGCGAAATCGAACGTCCAGCGTCTCGCGGTTGTACCGCGTGCCCTTGCACTCGGCGCAGCGGACGAACACGTCCGGCAGGAAATGCATCTCGATCCGCCGCGTTCCCTGTCCCTGACACGCCTCACAGCGCCCGCCCTTGACGTTGAAGCTGAATCGCCCCGCGGAGTAACCGCGCAGGCGCGCTTCCCGCGTCCGGGCATAGAGGGCGCGGACCAGATCAAATACACCCGTATAAGTTGCGGGGTTGCTGCGCGGCGTCCGGCCGATCGGCGCCTGATCGATCTCGATGACCTTGTCGATCCGCCCCGCGCCGATGACGCGCTCGTGGTCTCCCGGTCGTTCGTGCCCGCCGTGCAGGCGCCGCATCAACGCTCGAAGCAGGATCGTATTGACCAGCGTCGATTTTCCGGAGCCGGAGACGCCCGTGACGCAGCAGAAGACGCCCAGCGGAAACCGCACGTCGATCGATCTCAGGTTGTTCTCCCGGGCGCCCTTCACTTCGATTACCCGTTGACGATGGATCCGACGCCGCGCGTCCGGCGGATCCATCGTCAGCTCGCCCCGCAGGTAACGCGCCGTAATCGATTCCGGCGAGGCCAGCACGGTCGCGTAGTCCCCCTCGGCCATGATCCGTCCGCCGTTCGCCCCGGCACCCGGACCGACGTCGATGATCCAGTCCGCGGCCCGAATCGTCTCCGCGTCGTGCTCCACGACGAGCACGGTGTTGCCCAGCTTCGCCAGTCGGCGCAAGGTCTCGATCAGCCTGGCATTGTCACGCTGATGCAGCCCGATCGTCGGCTCGTCGAGCACGTAACACACGCCCACCAAGCCGCTGCCGACCTGGGTCGCCAGCCGGATACGCTGGGCCTCGCCGCCGGACAGCGTGTTGCTCGCGCGGTCCAGGGTCAGATATCCGATCCCCACGCTCGACATGAACCGCAGGCGCTGGCGAATCTCCTTGAGGATCGGCGCCGCGATCTCGGCCGCTTCCCCGGCCGGCGCCAGCATGTCGAAGAACTCGAGCGCCGCGTCGATGCTCATTCGTGTTACGGCGTCGATCGTGACGGTGCCGACGCGAACCGCCAGACTCTCGGGCCTCAGCCGCGCGCCGCCACAGGTCTTGCAGGGCCGCTCCGACAGATACGCGTGCAGACGCGCCTTGACCGCTTCGCTTTCCGTCGATTCCCAACGCCGGTCCAGGTTCGGGATCACACCCTCGAACTGATGCCCGTATTCCGCCTCGTCCTCCGACTCAGTGCCGCGAAGCAGGATCCGGCGCATCCGCTGCGGCAGCTTGTCGAACGGCGTCAGCGGAGAGACATGAAAGCACGCGCAAAACTCTCGAACCAGGCGGGAATAGATCGCCGTCATCTGGCGACCGCCGCGCCGCCAGGCATCGATCGCGCCGCGCTCCAGCGACTGCGAGGGGTCCGGCACGATCAGCTCCGGATCGAATTCCGGAACGATCCCCAGCCCGTCGCAGGTGGGACATGCCCCGTGAGGCGAGTTAAACGAGAAAGTCCGCGGCTCGAGTTCGGGCAGGCTGACGCCGCAGCGCGTGCAGGCATAGCGCTCGCTGTAGATCGTGTCGCGCCAAGGCCGGCCACTGTCGCGTGCCCTGCCCGCAGCGGGCTGATGGGACACGATGACCAGACCATCGCTCATTCGCAGGGCCGTCTCGATCGACTCCGACAGCCGGGTCCGCAGGTCCGGTTTCATGACCACGCGATCCACAACCGCCTCGATCGTATGCTTCCGGCGGGCGTGGAGCGCCGAAAGGCCCTTGATCTCCTGAACCTCCCCATCGACCCGAACACGCACGAACCCTTCGCGGAGCACCCGTGTGATGACCTCGCGATGTTCGCCCTTCTGTCCGCGAACCATCGGCGCGAGAACGATCACCCGCGTCCGCTCCGGCAAGCCCGACACCGCGTCTACGATCTGTCCCACCGTCTGCTGGGTGACACGGCGTCCGCACTTCGGGCAGTGTGGCGTCCCGATCCGTGCGAACAGCAGCCGGACATAATCGTATATCTCGGTCGTTGTGGCCACGGTGGACCGCGGATTGCTCGCGCCGCTCTGTCGGCCGATCGCGATCGTCGGAGGCAGGCCGGTGATCTGCTCGACGTCGGGCTTGCCCATCTGTTCGAGAAACTGCCGCGCATAGGCGGACAGCGACTCGACATATTTCCGCTGGCCCTCTGCGTAGATCGTGTCGAACGCCAGGCTGCTCTTGCCCGAGCCGCTCAGTCCCGTAATCACCACCAGCTTGTCACGCGGAATGCGCAGCGACACGTCCTTCAGGTTGTGCGTCTTTGCACCCTGCACGTGAATGAACCGTGTCGTCGAATCTTCCATCAGCCGTCGAGTCTCGCCCGCAGCGCCCGCTTCCGCCGCGACACACCCGCAACCGCTCTCCGCACGCCGGTGCGAATCCGTCATCGTATGAGCGACGGTTCGGCTGGGTCAACGCCGCCCGAACCGCGCCCTCGCCATTCTCGATTCCTGCGGGGCGTGATATAACGCCATCACCACGAAAGGCCGCGATGCATACGCCGCCGCACCGAAACACCCGATCGGAGCAACCGACCATGGCCGCGGAAGTCAAGTACAAATGGTTCGTCAAGGGCGACCTCGACGGGTTCTTCGGCCTGGCCGTGGACAACCTCGTCCAGGTGCTCGTCATCGTCGCATTGTGCAAGCAGTTATGCGGATTCACCGACGACCTGATCTTCGGACGCCTCCTGCCCGGCATCGCCGTCAGCCTGCTGATCGGCAACCTCTACTACGCCCTGCATGCCCGGCGCGTCGCCAAACGCGACGGCAACCCTGCCTGCACGGCCTTGCCCTACGGCATCAACACGCCGTCGGTCTTTGCCTATATCCTCTTCATCCTTGCGCCGGTCTACAGCCGCTATGTCGGTGAGCGCGGACCGGAAGCCGCCGGCGAACTTGCTTGGCGCGTCGGCTTGTTGGCCTGCATCGGCAGCGGCGTCATCGAGTTCCTCTGCGCGTTCGTCGGCGGATGGATCCGGCGCGTGACGCCGCGGGCGGCGCTCCTGTCGGCCCTCGCCGCCATCGCCGTGATCTTCATCGCCAGCCCCTTCGCCTTTCAGATCTTCGAGCGGCCGCTGGTGGCCATGCTGCCCCTGTTCATCGTCCTGATCGGCTACTTCGCCAAGGTGCGGTTCCCGCTGGGCCTCCCCAGCGGGCTGGTCGCGTTGCTGCTGGGGACGGTCCTCGCGTGGACCATCCCGTTCATCGCCGGCCCGCCGATGATGAGCGTGGCAGAAGTGCGTGCCTCAACCCACCTGGTGCATCTCTATCAACCGACACCCTGCTGGGGCGAGATCGTCTCGCTGCTCCGGAGCGACGCCGGCCTGCTCTGGAGCTTCCTCGGCGTCATCGTCCCGATGGGGCTGATCAACGCCGTCGGCTCGCTCCAGAACATCGAGTCCGCCGAGGCCGCCGGCGATCGCTTTTCCACCGGCCCGTGCATGGCCGTCAACGGCATCGGCTCCGTCGCGGCCGGGTTGTTCGGAAGCTGTTTTCCTACAACCATCTACATCGGCCATCCCGGTTGGAAGGCCCTCGGCGCGCGCTGCGGCTATTCCGTCCTCAACGGCCTGTTCTTTACATTGGTCTTCCTGCTCGGACTGGGCGCCATCGTCGTCCGCGTCATCCCGATGGAGGCAGGCATGGCGATCGTCCTCTGGATTGGCATCATCATCACCGCCCAGAGTTACGAGGCCGTCCCCAAGCGCCACTATGCCGCCGTGGCCATCAGCTTCTTCCCGGCCGTTGCGATGATGGCCGTGTTTCTCGTCCCACAGATCCTTCGAGGTGTCGGGGCGGCCGATGGAATCCTGCCCATGATCCAGCAGCACGGACACGCCCTCGAAACCGTGCGGACCGATGACTGGTGGCCGATCGGCGTGTACGCCCTGGCCGGGGCCAACAGCGGTTTCGTCATCACCTGCATCATCATTTCCGCCGTCAGCGCGTTTCTGATCGACCGCCGTTTTAAGACTGCCGCCGTCTGGTGTGTCATCGCCGCGGCCGTCACGCTGTTCGGCTTTCAGCACGTCTATCGCATCGAGCCCCGCGCCGAGCACACGGACGCGCTCGCGCTGCGCGAGCGAATGCTGTTGTTCCTGGCATTGCTGGCCGCGGCCTGGTGGGGCTGGGACCAGCTGCTGATGACGCCGCTCGATGCCCGTCGCACCGCGCTCGAGACCCGCGTGCCGCAGTTGCGACAGGAGGTGCTTGGGCTGCACCGTCAGGCCCGCGAACTGGCGCTGGCCCGCACCCTCGACCCCGATGCGCCGGCGCGTCGCGAGCTGGCGCGTCTGCGCGGTGAGAACCTGCATGTGGAACAGGTGCTGGCCGCGTTCGCCGAACGCCTGGTACCGCCCGCGCAGATGGGACGGGTACTCGAAGCGGTGCTCGAGCGCCAGCACGGGCTGCAGTTGCAGCGGCTCGAGGGACTGGGAGCGGAGGCGCTGCTGCCAGCCGTCACATCCACTCACGCAGGTGTGTCCATACGCATGACAAGCAACCCCCGACCTAGAAACATAAGACCCGAACAGATCAATCCTTGTCTCCTCAACCGCCTCACCCGGATAAGTGACCGTGATGCTACTGCACGTCAACGGCTTCGACGCCAGCAAACACAATAGTAATAGTTTCAACAATTTCTGCATCGAGTTTCCCATTTGCGTCCAGTCCGGCATATCCATCCGGCTGGTTTTTTGATCCAACAAACGCCGACAGCTGAGACATGTTCGTAATGCCCGCCT
>CAYQDV010000057.1:0-15781 GCA_964416295.1 uncultured Planctomycetaceae bacterium | reverse complement strand
TGGCACTCCGACGTGTGCGAGGGTGGACACGCACGGCGACGCGAGAGCGGCCCGGCGAGGGGGGGCGCGGCGGGGGAACCAACGAGCCCCCGCGCCGGCCGGCACGAAGCCGGCGTCATCCGCTCGGAGGGCCGGCCCGGTCATCGGGTGGGCCGGAGAGTTCACTCCGAAACAGGCGTCCGCTGGCCCTGGATCATCTGAGCGGACCAGCAGCCTGCCGGATACAAGAATCGCTTCATCCACCCAGCCGAGAGGCCAGGCGCCGATTGGCCGGTCGGATGGTGCGTGCAGGATCGGGAGAGACGGCAGAAGGGACGCTGTCGATCGCCGCTTCCTCGTGTGGGGAGACGGTTGGAAACTGCGGGGAGGACCCCGCACACAGAGGCTGCGCGTCGGGAGGACACCGGCGTGTGGAGATGCAGAGGAGTGACAGCGTTCCGCCCCTGCAGGAAAGGAGACAATGGGATGTTGAAGCGACTGAAAGCGTTTATTCGAGACGAAGAGGGTGCGACCGCCACCGAGTATGCGGTCATGCTGGCCTTGATTATCGTGATCGCGTTGGGCGCGATCAGTGCGTTGGGAACGAAGGTCTCGTCCACCTTCGCGGACATCGAGGCCAACATGCCGTAGTGATGGGTCGTTTTCCCGTCTCTTCATGGACGGGGCGGCCGGTTGTGACGAACACGCCGGTCGTGAGAACCGGCGCGGCCGGTGGCAGGCGGAGGCGACTGCTCCGCTTGCCACCGCCGCGGTTTTTCCACTCGAATCGCGCAGTGCGAGGGTTTCTGTTGTCGCCGCAGGTATCCATGGACTGGGTGTTGGCAGGCCTGGTACCGGTCGCCGCCGTGGCGAGCTGGTATGACTGGCGGCAGCATCGTGTGCCCAACTGGTTGACAGCAGGGGTCGCCGTCAGCGGACTGACAAGCCAGGCACTCTTCGGCGGGCCGCCGGCCCTGCTGGCGGGTGCGACGGGGATGCTCGTCGGCCTGGGTCTTCTGGTCGTGCTGTGGTTGATCGGGGCGATGGGTGCGGGTGATGTGAAGCTCGCCGGTGCCCTCGGGGCATGGTTGGGGCCTCGCTTGATCTTTCACGCGGTGTTGGCGGGCGGACTTCTTGGTGGTGTGCTGGCGCTGGCGGTGATTGCGCGACGCCGGGCATGGCGCCCGGTTTTATCCGGAATGGTAGGGGCAGTGAACGAACTTGGCTTCCGGCGGGAGCCTTCGACGCCTCGCGTGGATGCGGCGGGCGTTGTTCCGTATGCGATCCCCCTGTGCCTGGGGGCGCTGATCGTTGTTGTGTGCACTTATTCCGGATGGTGGGAAGTACTATGAACCAGAACCAACGACAACCCGTTCGTAAAGCCGCCCGCTCGCGACTTGGCTATGCCCGTCGCGGTGTTGCCGCCGTTGAGGCCGCGGTCATGGCCCCGCTGGTGGTTACGGCCATGCTGGCCATGACGGAGATCGGCTACACGTTCATGCTGCGGCAGACCGTGACCCTGGCGGCACGGGAAGGGGCCAGGGCAGGCGCCCTGCCCGGCGGGGCCATGAGCGACATTCAGGCCGCCGTCGACGCGTCGATGTCCGCGGCCAACCTGACGCCTGCGACGGCGCCGGGAAATCCGAGCGATCCGAACTTTGCGGACACGCTCGATGGGTATGTCACGACGAGCAACATCGACCAACTCGGCCCGACGGACACCAATCTCGAGGTGACCGTCACGATGCCGATCGATCGGACGTTGTTTACCGGGACACTGTTGGGAGGCGGCAACTTTACCGTGAGTGCCACCTCGTCGATGCGGCGCGAGGGTATCGAGTAGCCTCCGGGCCGCGCGGGCGAGCAGGACGTGGTCCGGACCGCCGCGTCTCGTCAGTCGGGCGTGGAGCGAACGGGGCATTTCGGCTCCGGCTCTTCGCCATTGGATGATCCGCCGGAGCGCCGGGCTTGCCCGAGCGTGACCGGCGGCATGCGGCATTTGCGGGTGGAAAGAGGAGGCGCAGCATCATGAAAGCACGATCCATCATTCCGCTGGTCATCGGTCTTGGCGTCGGTTTCTTCGCCATCAAGATGGGCATCGATATCGTTCGGAAGGCCAGAGGTTCGCAGGGCGAGATGAATCAGGTCGTGGTGGCCCGACACGCGATCGACGTAGCCAGCCGGATTGAAGACTCGATGGTCACGACGGTCGGCGTCCCTCGGGCACTGGTGCCTGCCGGCGCCTTCACCGATCGCGAGAAGCTGGTCGGGCGCGTTGCCAAGATGACGATTCCGGCGAGCATGACCATCAACGACTCCATGCTAGCGCCACCCGGGACGAGTCCAGGGCTGCCCGCGAAGATCCCTGCCGGTTACCGGGCGGTGAGCGTGACGGTCAACGAAGCCTCTGCCGTTGCCGGATTCGTGATGCCGGGCGCGCGGGTGGATGTATTTGCGGCGGATCGCGGTGGTCGCTCCACCTCGTTTCCGAGCCGCTTGATCCTGTCAGATGTCGAGGTTGGTGCGGTTGGACAGTCTATGAACGAATTGAGTTCCGACGGAAAGACCGTTCGGATGACGAAATCCGTCACGTTGTTCCTGAAGCCTGACCAGGTGCCGCTTCTGGATGCGGCCGCCACGCGCAGTCGGATTCGGCTTGCGCTGCGGGGGCAGGGCGAAGAGCGGCCGAAGGGTGTGTTCTGGTCCAGCCTGCTCAAGAAGGCGATGGAATATCGCCCCAAGCCGGTGGTCGTTGCCGCCGTGCCGCATCGGAAGGTGGGGCACGTCGTCACGGTGATCAACGGCTCGCGCATCGAGCGTCTGACCTTCGACTCCAAGGGCCGCCTTCTCCGCGACCCGTCCACGATCGCTCCCGTGGCGAGTAGCCCCATCGACGACTTACGAGAGAATCCTGACAGGGAGATTTACGAATGAACTGTGCCATGGATGGTCACCTTCCTGACGGTCAGGTTGGCGCACGGCCGCGCCGGCTCCGTCGTATTATCGGTATTGGGCGAGGTAGCGCCGGGTTGTTGATTCTTGCCGCTCTCTTTCAGACTGTCTCGGCGGTTGACGTCCTCGGGCAGAGCGCTTCTCAGACTGTCGTTGTTTTCGCATCGGCGCGCGTCGTCGCGAATCGTTCGATCAACGTCGTCGAGGACCGGCCGGTGGCCAGGCTCGAAGGGACCGCCGCACTGGCGAACCGACCCGCCTCCATCACCCTCGGCGATCTCGAACTCCCCTGGCTGCCGGAGAGCATGGGGACGACGGACGGACGGTCGGTCGAGCCGAATGTCTCGCCGGCCAGCGGTCCGCCGACTCAGCCCCAGGATGAGCCTCGCTCCTCCAAGAGCGGAGACGGTTTTATCGGCAACGTTCAGACGCTCGGCCGCGACACCAAGACCATCACCCTCTCAGACAAGGAATCGGTCGCGATTGACCTCGGTGACGCGATCGATTCCGCGGAGATTCTGGAACCCGACAACGAGGTCGCGCGGGTCGGGGCCACGTCGAGACGGCAAGTCGTCGTTCGGGGCTTGTCCGTCGGGCAAGCACAACTGCACCTACGATCGGGAGAGACGGAGCACGTCGTGCAGATCCGGGTTGAGCGGGATTTGTCCGCCCTGATTGAGTTGATCCGCTCGGTTGCGCCGACGTCTGACGTGAAGGCCCAGAGCTTGAAGGGAACGATCGTTCTCAGCGGGCGCGTCCGGGACGGCGTGACGGCCCAGCGGATCGTGGACCTTGCCAAGCTGGTTCAGGGCGGCGAGGTGCAGAACCACCTTCGGGTGGCGGGGGTGCAACAGACGATGCTGCGGGTCGTCGTCGCGGAAGTGAACAAGCAGGCCATACGGCGGTTGGGCGTGAACTGGGCCTTCGGGGCCTCGAAGATCTCTCGGGACTTCTTTTTTGCCAACAACCTGAACCAGATCAATCCGACCGTTTTTGCCAGCGCGGGGCTGGCCGACGTGGCCAATTTTCGGACGCCGGCCAATGCCGGGCTGCCGCTTCGGGGCCAGCAGTTGTTTTCGGTGGCCGGCGTCGGGAACGGGCCGAACACAAACGTGACGTTCGGGTTTCCTCGTACCGAGTTTCAGATGTTCGTGAACGCCCTTCGGGAAAACCGGCTCTTCCGCGTGATGGCGGAGCCGAACCTCGTCGCACTGACCGGACAGACCGCTACCTTTCTCGCCGGGGGCGAGGTGCCGGTGCCGGTGACGCAGGGCGGCGCGGTGGCCGGCGCGATCGTCATCGAATACAAGGAATTCGGCGTGCGGCTGGCGTTCACACCGACCTTGCTTGGGGGCCAGCGGATGCGGATTCACGTGATGACGGAGGTGAGCGACGCCGTACCCGGCCCACAGATTGTGGGCGGATTGCCGGTGTTCAGTTTCACGACGCGTCGCGTCGAGTCCACCGTTGAGTGTGGTAACGGGCAGACCTTCGCGATCGCAGGGCTGTTGCGGGAGACGGTTCGCGGCGTGGCCTCGAAGATCCCCTGGCTGGGCGACATCCCGGTCCTTGGATCGCTGTTCAGTTCGGTGGATTATCAGCGCGACGACACCGAGCTGGTCGTGCTCGTCACGCCGCAACTGGTCGAACCTCTCGATCCTCAACAGGTGGTTCCTCCGCCGGGATCGCTTATGACGCACCCGGACGATTATCAGCTGTTCGCCAACCAGAAGCTCGAAGGTGTGCCTCATTCGGCGCCGTCCCTGTCGCCGGTTCCGCGGGATACCCGTCCGGTGAATGTCTGGCCGGACGGGGCGAGTTGGCCGACCACACAGTCGCAACTGGCGTTACGCGGACCCTGGGGCGTGGAAGGGTACCAGGAATGACGAATTGCAAAGGGTCGGTCGCGAATTGTAATAAGATAGGTAGGTGTACAAGGACATCGTGATTGGCAGGGTCGTTGAGCGGCGAAGCCGGCCGGCCGGCCCAGTCATGCGATCGATCCATTTGTTCTTGTGCGATGTCTGAGAATTGCCGGGAGGCACGGGATGCCCCCCGGAGCATGATTCGACTCCGGCGGAGTCCGGAGAGCATGGGGGGCAGCTCTTGGTGCGGCCATCGTCGAGGCCGCACGCGGCCGGGCTGGATCAGCGCGGGCCGCATCGGTCTGACATGCCACTGACAGCGGCGCCGGGGAGTCCGGCGTCAGCGACTGCGCCGCGTGCCGGCCGGATGGTTCAAGTTCGGTCTGGAATCGGCGGAGGGAGAGAGATGATGACGATCCACCCAAGGCACCCCGTACGAAGCCTCCTGCAACCGGGACGCCGCCCCATCGACACCGGCACCCGCCGGCGGCGGGCCACCGTGATGACGCAGGGTCTGATCTTCGGAAGCCTCGTGGGCATGGGCGTGATGGCATTGGCGGTGGATACCGGTCTGATGTTCAACGCCAAGCAGGAATTGCGGAATGCCGCGGATGCGGCGGCTCTGGCGGCGGCGTCGCAGCTCGGTTCCACGCAGGATCCGACCGCCCTGGCGCAGGCGGAAGCAGCGGCATTCGCCAGCGCCAACGATGTGGCCGGAACGCCCACGACGATCAATACTCAGACTGATGTCATATTTGGTCATGCCGTATTGAACGGCACCCGGTACGACTTTCAGCCGAACCAGACGCCGTATGACGCTGTCCAGGTCATCGCACGGCGGGACCCCACGGCCGCCGACGGTCCGGTGTCGCTGCTGTTTGGCAAGGCGGTCGGCGTGGACACCGCGAACCTGCAAGCCACGGCGACGGCCATGCTCGTGCCACGCGACATCGCGGTCGTGATCGACCTCTCCGGGTCGATGAACGATGACAGCGAGTTGCGCCATTACAAGCAGTTTCCCTCGGAGCAAGACGGCTATCGGGACGGCGTCCAGATCAACGTGAAAGACGTGTGGACGGCGTTGCCGATCTCGTCCGGTCACAACGGGATCGGCAACGGGCCGGATCCTGCTTCTCCGGGCGCTCTCAATGGTGGAAATAGTCAGCCCGGAACCGGCTCCGGCTCGCCGCAAAGCTCGGGTGGGAATCCGGACAATGTTCCCGAGCCACCGGGTGGAAGCTCGAATCCGGCCGGCCCCCGTTGGGGGTGGATGACCGGCTGGGGTCAGGACATCGTTCTGGGGCAATACAACCCGACGAGTGATTCCGGCTTCTATTACATTCGCCAGCGCTCGACGACGTCAGACTCTGATGTCATCGAGAACCTGACCGAGTCGGGTTATTCGTCCGCGGAGCGGTCTGCGCTGCTGAGTCGTCTGTATGACTCGAGTTCCACGCGGTATCGCAATCGGGTGAAGGTCATGCTCGGGCTTGCCGGATGGCGAAGTGGCAAGTCCGGAGGGAAATACTCCACCGGCGGAAATGGAGACAATCGCGTCGACAGCAATGAACTGGTCGACGAGGCGCCGTACCCCTTCAACGTGGGCAGTTGGAGTGACTACATCAACTATGTGCGATCCAGTTGGTCACAGATGCGTCGGACCGACCACCATTTTCAGTACCGCTACGGTCTGAAGACTTTTGTGAACTACCTGATGGAGCGCCGGGCGCGGAACGCCTATACGCCGGAACTGGCCGACTGTCCGGAAGAGCCGCTGAATTCGGTGAAGAGCGCCGTGCAGTCGATGATCGACGTGATCGTGTCTCTGCAGACGCAGGACCGTGTGTCGCTGGAGACCTTCGCCCAGTACGGATACCACGCCCACGACCTGACGGAGGCCGTGGCCGGTAACGCCATGGCCGCGGCCCTGCAGGTCATACCGGACGATCTGAACGGGCACCAGGCCGGGCACTTCACGTCGGTGACGAACATCGGCGCCGGGGTGCACCAGGGCTATCTGGAACTGACGAGCGCCCGCGCCCGCACCTCGGCCGCGAAGGTCGTGATCACGCTGACCGACGGCAAGCCGAACGTGAACGAGTCGAATCAATACGTTGGCAACAACGCCTCGAGCGCAGTCAATTGGTCCCTAGACGCCGCGGACCAGGCCAAGCAGGCCGGTATGACCGTTTATACGATCGGCGTTGGTGCGGATGTGAACGAGGGGCTTCTGCGGCTCGTCGCGACCCACCCGACGGACGCCGCGGGAAACCCGATCTATGACGAGAACGGCGTCGTTCAGACGGACAACTACTTTTTTGCGGACAGTTCGCCGGATCCGAACAACAACGGGCTGCCTGTATATGTGCAGCAGCTCGAGAACATCTTTCAAACGCTCGGCGGCCGGCGGCCGGTGCGGCTGATTGAGTAGGGGTCACCCCTTTTTCGGACGCCGCGGCCGACTTCAGCGGTCGGCTGCGGCGACCGATAGGGACGTTGCGGGGACTCGACACCGGGAGACAGCGGCCGGTGCCGCGCGGTCGAACCGTTCCCGCGCAATACAGCCGCCCCATGCGGCGCGGATTCCAGGCAGCCATGAATCCATCCGGGCGCGTCATTCTTTTTACATCGGACGAAGCCGCCGCGCCCGACCTGCGCCGGCGAATCACGGTCCTCCCGCGCGTCAAGATCGTCGCCGAACTCGATGAACCGAGCCTGCTGGCCCATGCCGTCGCGCAGTTTCCGGCCGATGTGCTGGTTGTCGACATCGATCGAATGACGGACGTCGTTCTCGAGTGTGTTGCTCAGTTGGGGCAATCGTCACCGGCCCTCGCCGTGTTCGCCCTGAGCGATAACACGGAGGGAGACATCGTTCTCCGCTCGATGCGTGCCGGGATGCAGGAGTACCTCGTCAAGCCGCTCGACGCGGAAGACTGGGCGCGGGCCTTGAGTCGCGTTGTCGCCAACAAGCCCGCCGCGCAGGAGCCGGGCAAGCTGATATCGGTGATGGGCAGTGCCGGGGGTGTGGGGGCGACGATGCTGTCGACCAACCTGGCCGTCGAGCTCGCCGCCTTGTGCCGCGAGGACCAGAGGGTGGCGATCGTCGATCTCGATTTCCGCTTCGGCCAAGTCGCCACGCTGCTTGATGTGCACAGCCAGTTCACCGTGGCGGACCTTTGCGCGACGCCGGAGCAACTCGACCCGCAGATGATCATGAAGGCCCTGGTGCATCATCCGTCCGGCGTGTACGTCCTCACCCGCCCGCACAGCTTCGGGCAGGCCGAGATGATTACGGCGGCCCATTGCGCGAGCGTTCTGACCGGCCTCCAGGAGTTGTGCGAATATGTGGTTGTGGACGGTCCGACGCGACACGATCAGGGTGCACGGATCGTTCTGGATGCGTCTGATCACATTCTCTTTGTGCTGCAACTGCTGGTCACGAGCGCCCGCAATACGGACCGGATGTTGCAGGAGCTATCGGTCCAAGGATTCAACGCGGACCGCGTTTCACTCGTTTGCAACCGGCTGGGGCGTGATTCCGCCCATCTCGAAATCGCCCACGTCGAACAGACGCTGAATCGTAAGATGTATGTGACGATTCCGGATGACTGGAGGACCGTCAGCAGCAGCATCAATGTCGGCCGGCCGTTGAAGGTTGATTTCGCCCGTTCGAAGGTGCGATCCGCGATTGCGCGGCTCGCCATGATGCTGCACGATCCGGACGCCCTCGCGGTGGAGACTGATCACCACGGCGGGCTGCTCGGGAAACTCTTCCGAAAGGGCACGAAGCCGGAGGAGCCCGCCACCGAGGTGGTCTCCGCGTAAGGCGTCGCGCAAGAACCAGGTGAATGGCAGACCCGCCAAACGGCGAGGCCAGCGGGCCGGCCAAGCCACGCAGTCGATCAATTCAATCCTGCGCGATACATAAACGACTTCGGTTGCCCACAATTTATTTTGATTAATGCGTGTGCGTCGTCGGCGAACTCGCCGTGTTCAGCGTCTCGCGCAAGAGCCAGGCGAACGGCAGGCCCGTCAAACGGCAAGGCCCACGGGCGAGCCAAGCCGCGCGCTCGATCTTTCCATTGATGCGCGATGCCTGAACACATACGGGCGATGCCAGTGCCGAAGGGCGCTGGTGACACGTGCATACAACGCGGACAGGGTTTCGTATTCCAGGTTTTTTAGGTCTGGATCTGCGCCGACTGTCGCGTCCTGGAGACGCCGCCGGCGCCGGAGCTTCGCGCCGTTGGCGCAGCAAGTGACGAGGAGGCGGCCGCATGTTTGGAAGGTCGAAGGCACCGGTCTTGAAGTCCCCCAAGGTTTCCCTCAAGGGCGTGGCGCCCTCAGGCGGCGTGCCGCGTGCCGCACCCGTGCCCGGGCAGACGCCTGTGCCGCAGGCCTCCGCGATCAAGAATCGTGGCAAGACCGATGCGCCGGACCGGTCCGATGAGTTCTATGCGCTCAAGACGCGGATTCACCGCAAGCTCGTTGAGAATCTTGACCTGGCAGCGTTGGGCAACCGGAAGGACGACGACGTCAAGCAGGAAGTCAAGCAGATCATCATCAATCTGTGCGAGCAGGAAGACGCCCTGCTGAATTTTGACGAACGACAGCGTCTGGTCGCCGAGGTGCTCGACGAGACCTTCGGGCTGGGTCCGTTGGAGACGCTTCTGAAAGACCCGCACATCAGCGACATCCTGATCAACGGCCCCAAGCAGGTGTATGTTGAGCGCAAGGGGCGTCTCCAACTCAGCAACGTGAAATTCAAGGACAATGCTCATCTGTTGCATGTGATCGACAAGATCGTTTCGTCGGTGGGCCGCCGTTGCGACGAGGTGTCGCCGATGGTGGATGCCCGGCTCAAGGACGGATCGCGTGTCAATGCGATTATCCCGCCTCTGGCGATCGACGGTCCGTCGATGTCGATTCGGCGGTTCGGTGCCGATCCGATCACGTGGGAGGATTACCTTGGCTTTGGATCGATCACGCAGGAGATGGTGGACTTTCTTCGGGCCTGTGTGTTGGCGCACATGAACGTTCTGATCGTGGGTGGAACGGGATCCGGAAAGACCACTCTGCTGAACAACCTCTCCTCGTTCATTCCGGATGCTGAACGCATTGTGACGATCGAGGATGCGGCGGAGCTTCAACTTCGGCAGTCGCACGTTGTGCGGTTGGAGTCGCGGCCCTCGAACATCGAGGGGAAGGGTCGTATCTCCATTCGCGAGTTGCTGATCAACTCGCTGCGGATGCGTCCCGACCGACTCGTTGTCGGCGAATGCCGCGGTCCGGAAACCCTCGACATGCTCCAGGCCATGAATACGGGGCACGACGGCTCGATGACGACCGTCCACGCCAACAATGTTCGAGACGCCGTTCAGCGTGTGGAGACGATGGTCATGATGGCCGGCTATGACCTGCCCGTGAAGGCCATCCGGCAGCAGTTCGCCAGCGCGATCCACATCATCGTCAACGCGGCCCGGCTCGCCGGCGGTCCGAGAAAGATCATGGCGATCGCCGAGGTTCAGGGCATGGAGGGCGAGACCGTCACGATTCAGGAGATCTTCAAGTTCGAGCAGCTCGGCATCACGGGGGCCGGCAAGGCCCACGGCCGCTTCATTGCGACGGGCCTGCGTCCGAGTTTCTTTGATCGCCTGAAGTACTCGGGCGTTGAATTGGGGCCGGAGATGTTCGAGCGGCAGGTCCTTTCGACCGACACTACAGAGTAGCCAACGAGCCGGTTTTCGGGGGGTGTCGGACGCGCATGCTTGACTGTCTCATGCTTGCGGAAGTGGGGATTTCCGAACTGCTCACGTTCTATGCGCTGCCGATGATCGGCTCGGTTCTGCTCGCGTTTGCGATCTTCAACCTGACGGGCGACCTGCGCAAGACCGAGTCCAGAAAGATCGTCGAGCGGCTCAAGGGCCGGACCGGCTTCGGGACCTCGGAGCGTGATGAACGCCTTGCCCGGGAGTCGATCCTCCGCCAGACGCAATCGCCCACGTCCGGTCTCGGCGCCATCATCGGCAAGCTGAAGCTGACCGAGAAGATCCAGCGTGTTCTCGATCAGGCCGACCTCCCCTGGTTTGCCACTGGATTTCTCATCAACCTCGTCGGCTTCTCGGCGCTGGCCTTCATCATCAGCTACTTCCTTGACGCCTCCCTGTGGGTTGAGATCACGGCCGGCGCCGGTGCCTTCATCGTTCCGATGGTCATCCTCTACGTCAAGCGCAATATGCGTCTTAACCGGCTCATGCGGCAGTTGCCCGATGTCTTCGATCTGATGAGCCAGGGCCTGCGGGCCGGACACTCCCTCGCCAACGCCATCCTGCTCATCGCCGAGCA
Source organism: uncultured Planctomycetaceae bacterium (assembly GCA_964416295.1). GTDB lineage: Bacteria > Planctomycetota > Phycisphaerae > UBA1845 > UTPLA1 > JAPULF01. Next base: position 4,640 of record CAYQDV010000057.1, on the reverse strand, counting down.
GCTCCCCGACCCCATCGCGACCGAGTTTGCGCGTGTGTTCCACGAGCAGAACCTCGGCGTCAAGATCGAAGACGCCCTCCAGAATATGGCCAAACGCATCGGGTTGATGGACGTTCGCTTCTTTGTGACTGCCGTCCTCATCCAGCGCTCCACCGGCGGCGACCTCGCGGAAGTTCTCGACAACATCAGCGGCGTCATCCGCGACCGCATCAAGCTTTTTGGCACCGTCAAGGCCCTCACCGCGGAGGGTCGGCTTTCCGGCTGGGTTCTCCTCGCGCTTCCCATCGTCGTCTTCATCATGGAACTCGTCGTCAATCCCAAGTACGCCAACGTCCTCCTCGACGACCCCATGGGGCGCTACATGCTCATGGGCGCGGCCATTGCTCAGATACTCGGGCTGGCGATGATCAAGAAGATTGTGAACATCAAGGTCTGACCGGAATCAGAAAACGGCGAGACATTCTATGGATATTGTCCTTCTGGGAATCATGGGCGCCCTCGCGATCGCGATGGTCCTCTACGCGCTCCTGCCGGGGCGAAATGACGAAGATGAACTCGTCCGGCGCAGGGCGGCGGGCCTGTCGTCCGAGGCCGATGACCAAGGCGGCCAAGGCAAACACGGAGCCGGTACTCCGAGCGTCTTTGTGAAGGCGGCGCCGTTTCTCTCAAGGCCCGTCATGCCCAAGAACGCCGATCAGCAGACCAACCTCAAGGGACGGCTGGCCAGCGCGGGCCATCGCCAGGACAGCGTCGCGACGATGTTCCTCGCCAGCAAGACCTTGATGGCCTGCGTCGGCGCCGGCGTGGGCATCTTCCTCGGCCTGAATGCCGACAAGGATCTAATCCACATCGTCGGACAAGCCCTGATCGGAGCCGGCCTCGGCTTCATGCTCCCCAATTTGTGGCTGAGCCTGGCCATCAAGCGGCGCGTGGAAGCCATCACGCACGGAATGCCGGATTCGCTCGACCTGATGGTGGTTGCCGTCGAATCCGGCCTCGGCCTTGACGCCACGATCCTCCGTGTCGGCGACGAAATGAAAAACGTTCACCCCGAGCTTGCCGAGGAACTCCAGATTGCGTCGATCGAGACCCAGATGGGCGTCCCGCGAAGCGAAGCCCTCACGAGGATGGCGGCACGCACCGCCGTCCAGGAGATGAGGGCTTTGGTCGCCGTCATCACGCAATCCGAGAAACTCGGTACCAGCATTGCCACTGCGCTTCGGAACCAGTCTGACAGCCTTCGCACCAAGCGCAGACAGAAGGCCGAGGAGCGGGCACAGAAAACCGCCGTCAAGTTGTTGCTGCCGCTGATCCTCTTCATTTTTCCCACGATCTTCGTCGTGCTCGCCGGACCGGCGGCCATCTCCCTCATCAAGACGTTCAGCAATATGTAACCCGCGCAGTTTTTGCGCGTCTCGTCCCGCTCGGGAGAAAAACCGAAAGCCGGAAGTCGAAAGCCGAAAGTCGGTTCCCCACCCCCGGAGGGGATGGGGCACCCGGGGCGAGCTGCCGATAACACTAGTGCGCGGCGGGCTGATTCCCGGTGCCGATCACGATGGCGACGCGCACCGACACGGTTTGCTCGGGGCCGGGCGCCTCGTTGAGGATTCGAATCATGCGAACTCTACGCTGCCTTGGCTGCACGCTCGCGATGCTCCTGCCGGCCCTCCTCGTCGCCTGCAGCGAACCCGACCCCCACATGCAGGCGAACGCTCCGCCGCAGGGATACGCGCCAAAACATCCCCGCCACACGGCGTACTTCGTCTTCCACAACGATCAGGGCCTGATGGCCGACCGGTGTATTTCGGACATCCACTTCATTCCCCACACCGCCGAGTTGTCCGGCGCCGGCGTGGCGCGACTGGGTCGTTATGCTGAATTGCTCGCCGGCAGCGGCGGAACGATCTACTACGATACTGATATCACGGACGAGGACTTTGTCGAGGCCCGCCTCAAGACGGCCACGGACTTCCTTGCGGGCGAGATACCCGGCACTCAGCCGATCGAGGTGGCCCTCGGAATGCCCGGCGGGCCGGGGATTGGCAGTGATGAGGCCACCAAGGGTGCGGCCGTCGCCCGGCAGCCGGAGCCCCGCGTCACGGCGTATCACCTGGCCGACTAGGACGGCCGCGATCGGGCTTCTCCTCGATCGACACACGACCTCGGAGCCTCACGCCCCGCGAGACTTCGAAAGGAGCGGCCCATGCGGCAGCGAGCAATCATCGGCGTGCTGACGATGGGGGCCTTTTCGTTCGGCTGTGTTGAACACGCCGTGGATGTGAAGACGCAGGAGATCCGCTCCACGGACGCCAAAGTGGCCCGCGACGTTCGCCCTGCTCCGCAGCCGCAGATCCTGCCCAAGACTTATTTCGCTGCCGGGCAGATGCTCGAGCGGCAGGGGAGCGACACCGAGGCCCTCTCGCAATATGAGAAGGCCATTGCGGCCGACCCTCACTTCGGCTCTGCGTATAATCGGCTGGGGATTCTTCATCAGAAGCTCGGCCGACTGGACGACGCCGAAAGAGTCTTCATCAATGGCATCAACGCGGTGCCGCGATCCGCCACGCTGCGGAATAACCTTGGCCTCTGCCACTGGCAGCAGGGGCGCTTGCGGGATGCCGAAGCGCAGTTCCGTGCCGCGATTCAACTCGACGCCGCGTCGCAGCGAGCTCATGGAAACCTCGCGATCCTGTTGGCTCGCGACGGACGCACCGACGAAAGCTACCGGGAGTTTTGCCAGGTCGTTTCTCCCGAAACCGCCTACACCAACATCGGAATCCTCCGGCTTGAGATGGGCGACCCCGTCGCCGCGGGCCGGCTCTTTCAAATGGCCCTTGACAGAAACCCCCGATGCCCCGGCGCGGCTGAGGGCCTCCGGCGCGCCACCCGCCTGGCAAAGGCTCGACATCCGCGGCAACCGCCGGCGGAGACCACGACGCTCGCCGGACGCGATACCGACGAGCCCTGACTTTGGCCGGCCGCGGCGCTTGCGGCGATGACAGTTTCGCGTTCGATCAAGAGTCGCGCCAGCACATGGTCAACGGCAGAGCCGCCAAACGGCGAAGCCGGCGGGGCGGCCCGAGCGCTCCCCGCTGGGTCGCGGCTAAACGGAAAAACCCGAGCGCTCCCCGCTGGGTCGCGGCTAAACGGCGAAGTGGTGAATCATGTGCATTTCGCGCAAAACTTCGTCCGCAAGGCGCCACGTTGCACCAACACGGTCACTCATCTGAGAGTTGCAGCCAGTTGAGGAGCGGCTTCATCGTTGTGCCCTGGACGACCAACGAAAACAGGACGACGGAGAATCCGCACACCAGCAGCAACGGCCGGTGCGGGTCGATCGCCGGGTGGTGCGGCAGCCCGAGCAGCAGCGCGATCGGGATCGATCCGCGAAGCCCGCCCCAGAACAGGACGTGCGCCCAACGGGTCGGTCGCCGCGTCCCCGCGAGATTCAACACACGATAGAGCGGATAGACGGCCGCTGCGCGGCTGGCGATCATGGCCACGACCGCGACGATCAGCGGCCGGATCAGGCTCGATAGACTGCCGGGGGGGCCCGCCTGGGTCACCGCCTGCAGCTCCAGTCCGATCAGGATGAATAACATCGAGTTGATCAGGAAATCGATCGAATTGAAGAAGGTTTCGACGGTGTCGACGGTTTTCTGTTGCATCGACCAGCGCCTGCCGTAGTTGCCGATCAGCAGGCCGGCCATCACCGTGGCGATGACGCCCGACAGATGGAAGACTTCGGCCACCCAGAATGAGCCGTAGGCCAGAACGAGACAGATGGCGTTTTCGAGAAGGGGGTCGTCCAGTCGCCGCAGGATGAGGAACACGAGCGCCCCGACGAGGATTCCGATCGCGAACCCTCCGAGCGCCACGCGCAGGAACTCGACCACCGCCCCGGCCGCGGTAAACTGCGCGTGTCCGGTGATCATTCCGAGCACGATGCTGAAGACGACGATTCCGACGCCGTCGTTGAACAGCGACTCGCCCTCGACGATATATCGCAGGCCCGCCGGCACCCGGTGTTCCTTGAAGATCGCCAGCACGCTGACGGGGTCCGTCGGCGTGACCATGGCTCCGAAGAGCAGCGCGATGAGATAATCCTCCCGGCCGAGGCCGGCTCCCCACCAGAACAGGCCGGCGATGACGAACATGGAGATGAGCAGGCCGATTGCCGCAAATGTGAGGATGGGCCAGATATGCTGCAACAGGCGCTGGAGGCTCAGGTTGATCGCTCCGTTAAACAACAGGGGCGGCAACATGACAAAGAAGATGAGTTCCTTGCTGAAGCCCGTTTCGGCCATGCTGGGGGCGACCGGCAGCAGGGCGATGCCCAGCCCGATCAATGTCAGGGCGACCGTGTAGGGGACGTGCACGATCCACTTCGTCAGCACCCCCGCCAGGCAGGCGGCTAGAAGAATACCGATGTAGATTCCTACGGAATGCTCGATCGAGAATGGATGAGCGGCCGCCTGGGCCATGAGTGATGCCATGGAAGGAAATGCGTCCTTTCGTGATCGCGCCGCTTGCGCAGGCTACGGCTCCTGTCGAAGAAATCAAGCCGCCGTAAGGTGGGCAATGCCCACCGGGTGCGTGACAGAAACGGCGGGAACTGTCGTGGCGTCCCGTAGGGACGA
>CAYQDV010000056.1:0-15906 GCA_964416295.1 uncultured Planctomycetaceae bacterium | reverse complement strand
GTCGGCATCGAAGACGCCGAAGACCTCATCGCCGATCTCGAAACCGCCCTCGCGGACGGGCAGGCAAGCCGTGACGCTTCATAGAATCGGGGAGGTCTGCGCTGCCCGCAGTCGTGATCGGTTCGCGGGCGGAAGCAACTCTCGTAGATGCCGACTTTCGTCCTTTCGACGAGCGACCGCGGAGAAAGCGTCAACCCGCATTGCCACTACGGCCGACATAGGAGTAGGGCCGAGCGGAGGCCGTGGTCTGATCGGGTGTCTGTGGGTGAAGGCACGGCGGCAGCGGCCCGGTGCGGTTTGCGGGTGAGACGTGACCGATCCCGACTTCGAACATCTCCAGGTAACCGACGCCGTTGTGCGCGAGCAGGTGGCCGCCGGACGGCCGACCAATGCCGTGCAGAGCGCCCACGATCGGATCGCCACCGGACTGGCGGACCTGTCCGTCGTCCAAATGGCCGCCGGCAACCTCGGTGGGGCCGTCAAGAACCTTCAGGACGCGCTGACCCTGTCGCCGGGCAATCGGCCTGCGTTCCACAATCTCGTCGCGACGATGCTGTCCCACGGCATGTTGTCCGGGGCCGGATTGCAGTCCATCCGATCGCATCTTATTCGCCACCGTCCGCGTCACTCTTGGATGCAGCTCTATCGATCGATTCTGTACATGCCGAGGTGGCTCAATCTCGAGTTCGTTCTCGGCAAGTGCAATCTCAAGTGCCGGATGTGCCTGGGCCGGCAGTCGCCGAGCTATCCGGACCGGTTGTCTTATCTTCCCGCAGAGGACTTTGACGCCCTTCTCGCCGCCGCGCCGACCGTCGGCGCGATCACGCTGAGTTCCGGCGACAGCGATCCGCTCCTGCATCCGCAGATCGACCGTGTCATCGATATCGCGCGGCGACGGGGCGTGATGCTGGACATCTTCACGAACGGGCATCCGCTGGGGCCGCGGACGAGCCGGAAGATCGTGGAATCGCAGGCCGTCAATATGGTCAACTTCTCGATCGACGCGGCGACGGCCGAGACCTACGCGGCGATCCGCGGGGGCGATCTGGGGCGCGTCCTGAAGAAGATGGAGATGCTCCAGGAGATGAAGCGAGAAGGAGATCGAAAACAGCCCCATGTATCGATGTCGTTCGTAGCGATGCGCGACAACATCCATGAGTTGCCGGATTTCGTTCGGATCGCCGTCCGGCTCGGGGCCATGCGGGTGTTTGTCGAAGACTTGATCGGGTGGGAGAACGGCGCAAACGGCAATCATCCGGCGACCGACCATCCGGAATGGTCGGCGTTCATCGGTGAGGCCCGCCGCCTCGCCGGCGAGGCCGGGATGCTGCTACAGCTTCCGGAGCGGATGCTCGGCGAGACGCCGGCTGTTCGGACCGCCGTGAGCATGGCAGCGACCGCCGAGGCGAAAGAGGACGACGGCGCCTCCGTCAGCCGGGCAGCCGGCCTCACGTGTTGCGGCTGGATCGACGCCGTCTACGTCAATCAAAACGGTCGGCTGGATCCGTGCTGCCTGGTCCACGGCGTCGCGGACATGGGTCGCGTTCACGACGGCCCGCTCCACGAAAACCGCAAGTATCGGCAGGTCAAGGATATGCTGCTGACCGGCAAGGTCTTCGATCGCTGCGCCGGCCAGCGGATGTGCCAATACGTGCAGCAGCAACACGCCGCCGGAATCCCCCTTCGGTTCATGACGGGCGCCGATCTGGGCGACCTGCATCCGGACGGAGTGCAGGTGCAGCCCCCAAGCGAGACGAACGAACCGCGTGTTTCGCTCGAGGTCATGCCGGTCCCCTCGTGAGGGGAGAGACAATGACCACTGCAGAGCCGCTCCCTCACAGTCGCGGCTCTGATCGGGCGAGAGCGTTCTGACACACGCTCTCACGAATCCTTGATCAGCACCAATAGCATGATGACCGGCTCGTGGGTTCGGATGCTGTGCACAAGGTGGGCGGGCATGTGGACCCAGGTGCCTGGGCCGGCGGTGAGGCAATCCTCCCCAAGCGTTACCTCCGCCTCGCCGGCAATGAAATGCAGGATGGCCGGTGAGGAGGCCGTGTGCTCGGACAGTTCCTGCCCGTCGGAGAAGGTGAACAGCACGACCTTGGTGTGTTCGTCGTCCCGCAGGGTCCGCGTGAGGATGCCGTCTTCGGGAATCTTCTGGTGCCGGCTCAGGTCCGGGATCCACGTATAGGTCGTATCTTTATCGGATTTCAATGGCGTTCTCCGTCTCGGTTCCGCGTCTCGACCGCTCGCGTGTGAATCATCCGGCCGAGCAGACCGGCGCGGACGAACCGACTTCGAGCATGCGGTCGATGGCGCGGCGGGCCTGGCGGGCGATGCCGGCGTCCACCTCGACGACGTATCGCCTGTTGCGCAGCGACGCGAGCGTTTGCTCCAATGTGATCTCGTTCATGTGGGGACAGCGCACGCTGCACAGGCGGACCATGTCTTTTTCCGGGTTCTCCGCCGCGATGTTGTCGCCCATGCAGCACTCGGTGAGCAGCAGATAGCGCGGGGCGTCTGACTCGCGAACGGCGCGGATCATCGCCGACGTGCTGCCGGAGAAATCCGCCTCGGCGACGACCTCGGGGCTGCACTCGGGATGGGCCAGCACATAGACTTCGGGAAACTGGGCTCGAATATGTCGGATGTCGTCGACGTTGAACTTCTCGTGGACTTCACAGCGGCCGTCCCAGCCGATCATGGCGTATTCGATCTCGTCGGACGGTTCGTCGAGCCCCTCGGGGCCACGCCGCGGGACGATCATGCGGCGGCCCGTTTCGCGTGCGACGTTGCGCGCCAGGTATTCGTCCGGCAGGAAGATGACCGCGTCGGCGTCGAACGATCGAATCACGGCGGCGGCGTTGCTGGACGTGCAGCATGCGTCGCTCTCGGCCTTGACGTCGGCATAGGTGTTGATGTAGCTGACCACCGGCACGCCGGGGAATTGGGCCTTCAGGTGCCGCACGTCGGCGGCGGTAAGGCTGCCCGCCAGGGAACAGCCGGCCTCGAGCGATGGGATCAGCACAGTCTTGTCGGGGTTCAGGATCTTGGCCGTCTCGGCCATGAACCGCACGCCGCAAAAGACGATGATCGGCGCGTCGGTGCGGGCCGCCAGGCGACAGAGTTCGAGCGAATCGCCCACGTAGTCCGGCACGCAATGGTAGAGCGCCGGCTCCATGTAATTGTGGCCGAGGATGACCGCGCCGCTCTGCTCTTTCAGCCGGTTGATGTGAAAGACCAACTCGGCCTTGTAGCGAAGCTCGATTTCCGGGACGACACCCGCCAGCTTCTCCCGCATTATTTCATACGTGCTATCCAATGTTTCATCGACAGTCGGCATGAAGCGTCCTCCGCAAATGAGCGTCTCGTTTGAACAATCTGGAAGGAGAATAGACCTCGAACGATTCGTCGTCGTGGCCGCAGATCATTTTCGCCGCCAGGCGTCCGACCGCGTAAGACGAGGTTACGCCGTGGCCACCGAGGCCGGCCACGTGAAACACACGATCGTTGCGGGGATCAGGACCGATGACGGCTGATCGATCCGGTGCAAACGTCCGCTGACCAACCCATTGCCGCCGGATCGCCAGTTCGCCCAGGCCCGGTTGCTGTTCTTTGACGTTCCCGGCCAGTCGCTCGAGAACCGCGGGGTCTTCACGGTAGTCGCCCGGCTCCGCCGGCGTCTCGTCGCAGCAGCACAGGAGCAACCCTCCGGACTCGGGCCGGAAATACAGCCCCCGCGGTCCGTCCCACACACACGGCCACCCCGAGTCGACCCAATCCATCGGGCCGGTCACGAACAGGTGCCGGTTCATCGGCGTCAGAGGCAGATCGCCCAGGGTTCCCGCCCAGGGACCGGCGGCGTTGACCAGCAAACGGCAGCGGATCTCGCATCGGTCGGTTTCGACGCGGAGTCCGTCACCCGCCCGCGACCAGACAAAGACTTTCGTCTCAAATCGAACATCCTGTCCGGCAAGATAGGCTTGCAGCAGCGCGGCCACGTCCACGATGCCGTCGTCCGGGCACCAGGCACCGGTCCCCCGCGCACGCGGAAACCGCGGGGCCACGTCATCGTCTCCGAGGCCGAGAAGCATCAACCCACGGCGTTCGTAGCTTGCCAACTCGCCGCCTCGGAGGAAGGCCGCCCCGTCGGCCAGGAGCGATCGCCAGGCCGGGTCGTCGGCATGCTGGCGAATGATCGCCGCGTTGCGTCCCGACGAATGCACGCCGGGTGTGGCTTCCCGGTCGACCAGGGTGACCCGCAGATCCGTCGTCCGGACGAGATGATAGGCCGTGGATGCGCCGGCAAGCCCAGCGCCGACGATCAGGATGTCCGTCTCGATTCGTTCCATCAGGCAGTTCACCTTACCCTGTGGACAACGATAGCACGGTTCTCGATACGCTTCAACACGCGTCGACACACCGACACCGGCGCATCGGATACGATGATGCTGTGTTTCGGTCGTGGGAGTTCAGCGTCCGCGTGGCTGTGGCTCGGATGGCGCGAAACGGCGGTCGATCTCGCCCCGATTCCAGACGGTCAAGACCTGGTTGACGGGTATGTTGTTGAGGACGGTCTGCGATCCGTCGGGCCACTCGATGGTCAGGACGTCAGCCATGGCCGCATCGCCCATGCCGAAGAACGCCTCTGCCGGCTCCTGTCCCATAATACTGGTTCCGGCCTGGATCGGCCGCATCATGGTTTGGTGGCCTGCGGTGAGCCGCACGACGGCCCCAATGGCGCGGTGGTTGGGACCGACCATGCGCGGTCTGATGACCAGGTATCGCCGGGCGGCGGGCAGGATCGGTCGGTTTTCCAGCACGCGCAGGATGCCCGTCTCGCAGACCTGCACGAGGTCCTCGTCGCCGTCTCGATCGATATCAAACGCGATCAGTCCGGTGCACCAGTCCGTGTCGTTGAAGTGGACGGCATTGGAGACGTCGGCGAAGCGAACGGTATCTCCGCCTCGATTGAGGAAGAATCGCGACGGATCGTGCTGCCAGTTCACACCGTGGAAGCCGTTGGTGGCGGCCAGGTCCAGCCGGCCGTCGGCGTCGGCATCCAGGAAGGCGGCGCCCCAGCCGAATCCGCCCGCGTCGACGCCGGACGCCTGCGACACGTCGCTGAATGAGACGTGTTCGGCGGCGGTTGTGTTCCGAAACAGGACGTTGTGCTGGCCGGCCTCGAAGATGTTGGTGACATAGATGTCGATGTCGCCATCGTTGTCGTAATCGCCGAGGGCGACACCCATGTCATTCCAGGCGTTGGCGACACCTACCGAGGACGCCACATCGACAAAGGTATTGTCGCCTTGATTGTGCCACAGGAAGTTCGGCGCGAAGTCGACGGCCATGAAGATATCGAGCCGGCCGTCGCGGTCGAAGTCAAACATCACCGGCTGCCAATGCGTGCGTGCTTCAGCGCCGACACGGCTGAGCGGACTGATGTCGCGGAATGTCCCGTCCCGGCTGTTCAAGAGCAGCAGCGCCGGGCCGTTCCAATAGGTCACGACGAGGTCGAGGACGCCGTCGTTGTCGAGGTCGCCCGCACACAAGCCGCCGACGTGCGCGGCCTGGCGAGCGGTCCACGACGGGATCAGCCCGGCCTGGGCGGTGACGTCCTCGAATCCGGCGTCGGCCGACTGGCGGTAGAGCCGGAACGGCACCGGCCCGTTGCAGGGAAGCGGAAAGCAATCGCCCGCCACCACGAGGTCGAGATCGCCATCGCCGTCATAATCGAACCACAGCGCCGCCCGATGCTGATCGGCCGAGGCGACCCCGGCGGCGGCCGCGATGTCCGTGAACTTCCCGTTGCCGTCGTTCAGATATAATTGGTCGTGTGTGCCGCGGGCATTGGGCACGAACAGATCGACGTCGCCGTCGTCGTCGAAATCGGCCGCCGCGACGCCGGCGGAAAACCCCTCGGCCATACGATAGGGTGCGATGCCGCGTGCGGCGCCCACGTCGACGAATCGCACTTGACCGGCGGCCGGGGGTGCGGCTGCGACCACGATCCCCCAGAGGCCGAATGAGACGACGCAGCCCTTTCGCTTCATCACCATCGTGGGTACGCCTCGTGGTCCGGGCGTGGACGGCGTCCTGCGGCCGGCGCCCGGACCCGATTCCTATACAACCGATGACGGCGCCGATTTATTCCCGAAAAACCGCGGTCGATCTTCCGGCGAGCGCCACGGGTCGAAGCGTCGGCGATTGTCGGATTTTTTCCCGGGACAGGCTTGCATTGGCGCCGTCGCGGGGGTAGGGTAGCTGCTGCGGGCCAGGATTTGTTTTCACTGTCTGTTTTACCGCGAACCGGGATGCGTCTCCGACCATAGCGGTCCCATGTGCGCCTGGCGTTATCGACCAGGCTCGGAGGCAATCTCATGGCCGGAAAAACTCTCGTTGTCGTCGTTGTGTTGGGGCTGGGTGCGGGCGTTGCGCAAGGTTTTCCGCTTCCCGGCACGTTGAACTTCCGCGATGCCACGTCGATGCGGATCAATCAGACGGTGCCCGAAACGTCCACGAACGAAAAGGCCCTCGATGTCGGCGACTTCGACAACGACGGCGACCTGGACGTCGTGGTCGCTGCGGCCCTGAGCGACTTCGGCGAGCGTCTGAACAAGCTCTACCGCAACGACAACGGCGTACTCAACGAGGTCAGCGGAGCGCCGATCATCCCCGGTTTCAGCGCGACGGATGTCTCACGCATCACGTTCATGCGCGACTTCGACGGTGACGGATGGCTGGACATCTACGTCATCAATGACTCCAACGCGGGATTCGGGCCGGGTTCGGACAGACTCTATATCAACAACCATCCCGGCGGCGTGTTCAGTTCTTTCGTCGATGAGTCCACCGCGCGCCTGCCGAGCAACGGCCTGCTCGGCGCCTCGTGCAACGGGGCGGCCGAGGATTTCGATCAGGACGGCGACTACGACGTCTACGCCGGCAACTATCCGAACACGCCGCAGGACCGGCTGGTGCTCAACAACGGCAGCGGGTTTTTCACCGACGCCACGTCGCTCATGGTGCCGACCTCGGGGGACTACACGGTTCACATTGATGCGGCCGACATGAACGGTGATGCAAAGCTCGACCTGCTCGTCAGCAACAATTTCGGCCAGAACAAGATCTACTACAACGACAACGGCGTCGGCAGCAGCGGGGCGGGCGATTTCAACTATCCCGGCAGCGTCCAGACGATTGGCGATGCCGTGGTCGACGAAAACACCATGGTGGCCGGCGATTTTGACGGCGACGGCGACATGGACATCTATTGGGCCAACTTCGCCGGCGGCGGGGGAGACCGCATCCTCCGCAACAACGGAAACGATGCTGCCAACAAGGCCACGTTCACGACGCTGCCCGCCGCCACGCTGCCGCCTTCGGTCACCCAGCGAATCTCTCGGAAGGTTGCGGTCGCGGACCTCAACGCGGACGGGCGCCCTGACATCTTCGTCGGCAAGGAGTCCGGCGTCCCGCCCGGCGGAGTCGGCGGGCGGCCCTCCGTGCTGCGGAACACGTCGGTCAATGGGATGACGTCGTTCGTCGACTGGACGCCGCCCCGGGCCTTCCCGACCGGGAACACGAATGAGGGCTGGCAGGCCGTGATCTTCGATACCGACGGTGACGGCGACCTCGACATCTTTCTCGGCGCCTTTGTCAATGACCACCTCTTCGAGCAGGTGCCGGTCGCCGAGCGGAACGAGAGCCAGCTTGCCGGCGGCGTCATTCCGGCCGTCTTCAACAACAACCCCGTCGCCATCGTCGGCACGGCAACGCCGGGCCAGCCGGACACCTTCTCCCTGAGCCTGTCGGCCGCCGGCGGCTTCATGGCGCTCATTCTCAACGGCCCCGATGACTACCTGTTGGAGGTGCTGGATACGAACATGAACCTTCTGGCCTCGTCGGATCGTGGCGGTCTGGGGGTTGAAGAGGCGCTCCAGCACAGCGCCGACAACGTCACGCGGCTGATCCGCGTGTCGGTCCTCCAGGTGGGCAGCACACCGGTGCCGGGCGATCTGAACTGCGACGCCGCGGTCGATCCGGCGGACATCGCACCCTTCGCCCTCGCCCTGACCAACCCCGCCGGCTACGCGGCCGCGTTTCCCAACTGTCCGGTCAGCAACGCGGACACCAGCGGCGACGGGCTCGTGGACGGCTTGGACCTCGCTCCGTTCGTCGGCTTGCTCCTGAACGGCACACCGCCTCCGGCGCCGTCGACCTACGTCCTGGAGGTCCTGGCCCGGAATTAGCGTTTTGTATGGTTTCAGATGGTCTGTCACGGCTCATTGGATGGGGAGCATCGGCGTCCCGCCGGTGTGCTCCCTCTAATATGGCAGCGCTGCTTTACCCGATTCTGAGTGCTGGGCCGGCATTGTCGGCCGCCGGTGAAAGAAACCGCCGTTTGCAGTAGCGTCGGCCCCTCGTGGCCGACGTGGACGGCGGGACGCGCGCCACCCTGCCCGTTGGCCACGGGGGGCCAACGCTACGCTAGGCATAACGCCTGCGATGTAGCGCGGCCATATTGCACGCGCTCTCAGGACCCGGCGGCGAACAGGCGCCCCAGCGCGGCCCAATAGGCATCGAGCCAGTTCAGGCTTGCTTCGTGGATGCCGAGTTCCAGCTCGTCCAGCCAGAATTGAGACCACGCTTTTTTTCGCCAGTCGCAATACGTCGCCCGGGCCTCTGCAGCAGCCGTCCTGTTGGAAGGCCACGGTAAGCCGAGTGCCGAATCGCCCCGGAGGAATTGGATTTCCGCCTCGGGACCGGCACAGAGCGTATGGATGTAACGCACTCGGCCGCCCGGCTCGTCGAGGTAGGCGCACAACCCCACGATCGAGCCACCTTGGAGGAACTCGGCCTCGGTCGGGAACCCCACAACGCACGCGTCTTCCAGCCGCTGAAACACCTTCGGAGTCTCGCGGATGGTGAATTCGCCTCGGCGGATGTATTTCACTTCCCCATTCCAGGCGTCGCTCTGCAAGATTGTGTCCACCGCACGCTGGTCAGAGGCAGGCAACGTTGGTGTGTTTGCGTTTCGATCGGTCTGCGGCACGTGGTACAGCTCTCCCGGCGCACCGTCGAAATAGGGCACTCCCCAGCGGCACGCGGGACATCGCTCGCAGAAATACAGCTGCAACAGCGCCCAGCAATAACGCGTCCGCCATCGGCGGCTCGCCTCGATGGAGCCGATCCGGTCGCGCTCGCGCAGAAAGCAATCCCAGATCGCCCGTTTATGGTCCAGCAGGCGCCGCGTCGCGCGATCTCCGTTGGCTCCGTTCTGAGCCTTCGGCTGGGCCATCGGTCCGTCCATGTGCATCAGCAGGGGATTGGCGTCAGGCCCGGCATGGACGGGATGGGCGTATAGCGCCCGATCGGTGGCCGGGTCGAACAGCAGCACGAGCGCGACGACGGTGCCGCGCTCGATCTCTTCGGTCGGTCCCGACACGGGGAAGAAGAGCCGCAGGAACGGCCCCGGCAGCCATTTCCACAGGATCGGCTCCCGTTCGACCCGCAGGCCGTTCCGTTCGAGCGTGGCCCGCTGGAATTCAACGGCCGGGCTGGAAAGCGCCGAGACGATGCGCCGTTCGATCTCGGCGGGAACGGTGCGCGTCTTGGCGGCGGCAACCCACTGCCACAGGCTTCGCTTCGGGTCATCCGCCCAGTGATTTTTTGATCGCACGGCCTTGTCTTGATTCAATGTTTGCAACGGAGTCTCTCCCAGCCGCCCGGCATCCTGGTGGTCCATTCCACGTGAAGTTGCGGGTGCGGAACGCGATCGGCCGTTCGCACCGGCCAGAGGCCGATGCTCCCCATGCGCAAGAACGAGTGGAACAGACCCTCGGGGCGTCGCGTGTGTCTGCCCGGGCAGCGGACGGTCACGACACCGGTCCGCTGTCACCGAACTGCTCGAGGAACTGAATGACCTGACTCATGGTGAAGCGATGAGCCGTTTTGAATCGCTCGACGGCCTCGTCGGGACTCCAGGCAACGGGGTTGGCCCACTTCGCGTCGACTTCGATGAACAACTGGCGGAAGTCTTCCACGAGCGACTCCACCTTGACTTCCGCCTGCCAGTTTGGCTTGTCCGAACCGGGCAGCGGAGGGAGGAGCATCTTCAATCCGACGGCGTGGATCGGACGCCCAAGCGGTTCGAGCCGGTCTTCCAGATTCATGCAGCGATTGCCAAGGAAGAGTCGGGCGTCGCCGTCCTCGGTCTGGGCCGTCAGGCGAATGACGGCGCCGGATGCGATAATCAGCCGGGGCCCGAAGACCTGAGAGACGCATCCCATCACCAGTTTGAGGTTGTCGAGGAACACATCGAGTGATCCACTCGGAAAGACGTCGTCAAACGTGAGGGCATCGCGTTGCAGGGAGAGTTTCAGGTGGCTTCGTGGGTCTCCGTCCACTTGCGGGCTTTGGAGCTGCCAGGCGTGGTCTGCGTATTCCTGCTTTCGCCAGTCGAATCCCTCGTTGCTCTTCTGCTGGAACGCCTGCTTGTGTTGCTTGTCGAGCAGCGCCGGCGGCGCGAACCGCAGCCCCGCATGCAGTCCGCGTGTTCTGATCGTGTTGGCTAGCATTCTCATCGCGCGTCCCAACTCCGGATGTCCGTCGGGCGAGGCCGGTCGAATAGGTGCGGATTCGTTCGGTGCGGCTTACGGCGTTTTCGGGGGCGGCGCGTCCTTCTCGATCGGAGGCTTTTCCGTTTCCCTCGGCGTCGCTGCGGGCTTGCCGGATTCGGTCGAGGCACCGCTTTCGGAATCGGCGGGGGAGGGTGAGTCAGTGTCCGCCGGGTTGCCCGCATTGCCCGAGGGTGGCACCGCGTCCGGTGCGTTGTTGGTCGCGTTCGGCGCATTCGCCCGCAACTGAAGCGGCAATTGTGAGTCGCTCGGGATCGGCGGCAGAGAGGGCGTCATGCCCGGAAAGGCCGACGCCGCTTCGGGGGTGGGCGGTCCGACGAGCGGTGGCGCGAAAGCCACCGGTTCGGACCAGGTCTCGACCCCATCGAGGCGATACTTCGCCTGGTCAACCAGCGCGGTGTCGGCGAACCGCGCGTCGTCAATAACCTTCTGATACCATTCCTTTGATTTGTCTATATCCGAGGCATCCTCCGCGAGCGCTCCGAGGGCGATCATGGCGGCTCCGACCGTGGACACATGATCGGGAAAATCGTGCACAACGTGCTCGTAGGCCCGTTGCGAGATGTCCAGCCAGTCCCGTTCCTCGGCCACGCCGGCTTCCGCGTCGTCCGTCGGCGGGCTTACAAATTGGTTTCTCGCCGCCTCGCCGATCGTCATCCAGGCCGCCAAGGTCAGCGCGGGTTGGATGTTCCGCTCGGCAAGCTCCGTGAGGCGATCGATTTTTTCGCCGATGCCGAGCGCGTCGGCGTCGTCGGCGGGCGGAGCGGCGGCCGCTGCGTACTCACGCCAGCCGTCCGCGACGAGGTTCTCGCGGTTGTTCGTATACCAGACCGATCCCGCCACCAAGACGATGGCCGCCAGGATGAATGCGCTGAGGGGGACGCGATGGTCTTTGATGAATGTCTTGACCTGGACGATCTGCTCGGAGAGCTGGTTCGTCTTCAGTTCCTGTCGTCGTTCCGCTTTCATGTCCGCCTGACTTGTCTAGGGCCTCGGCATGGGGGGCGTGCTCGGTTGCAGGCTGGCAACAATGTGTGTCACCTGGCCGAACAGCGGCGCCGGGGCGCGCTCAATTCGTATCTCGCAACGCTCCCCACTCTTTATGTAGTTGAGCAGGAATACGCCGTGTCCTTTCTTCAACGTATCGTCGACCATCTCCCAGCCTGACTGCGGCATGTAGTGTTCGTAAAAGTTCCTTACGGCAATCGGGTCCGACCGCCCCTCGTAAATGTGCCGCACCTCCCGCCGCCCGGCGGTCCGCCGATGTTCCGAAAGCCGCGGCTTGAGCCGGAAGTCCGACGGTACGGGAATATCCACGACGTAGGCCTGAGGCCGCGCCTCCAAGATCGTCGGCTTACGGTCGGAGGCTGAGCCACACGCACCGGTCATGGCGCCGAACGTCAGGATCGGTGTCAGCAGAACGCACGAACCACGCATATGCCGAAAACCGCCTCGCCTGCCGGGCGCCCGCTTGGGCGGGGGAGGGCGGAAATCGCCGACCCGCGTCCCGTCGGTCGCCTGAAGAAGCGCCCCGTCCATCGGAGATGGACGCCTGATCCGCAGTGCTGGTCGCACCGCCGCGGATTCGGGACGCACGCCAAACCGGCTACGTTACCCCCGCTTCAACCGCGGGTCAATCGCCGGGAATGCCGGCCTGCCGCCGCATCGCATCGGCGGCCTCCAGCAGCGCTTCGTCCGTCGGGTATTGCTGCGCTTCCAGCGTGAGCGCGTCCAAGACCCGGTCATCGTGGATCGTGAACGGGATCAGATTCTCGGTGACGATGTCGATCCCCGGCAACTGGTACCACGGGGTCCGGATCCGTCGATTCGTGCGAAGCGTGCGGTAGCCAGGTTTACGAATGACGACATCGTAATCTCCATACCAGGTGAATGCCGTCTTGACCGGGGATTGGCCGATTTCCTGGTCGTTCAGGAAGACCGTCGCGCCCGGCGGCTCCGTGTTGATCGTCACCGTGCGCTCAATGCAACCGAAGGCGCCCGCCAGCGCCAGAGCCAGACCCGCCGAGCGCCACCCGCGCCGAGCTGTTCGACCCCGGCCTCCGTCGCGTCGGCGGGGTCCGAATCGGCTCGTTGTTTGAATCCGTCGCACTTCGCCGCCGATTCCGTTCATGACGCCTGGCTCCGTGGGTTCGCGTCGTCGCTGCGGGTCCCGGCCACGCTGCCGCACTCGGTCTGCCCGCAGTCCGGCAGTCTAATCTTCCGGCGGGCTGCGGTCGAGCCAGGCTGCCAGAATCTGTTGGGCGGCGATCTGGTCGATCATGTCCTTCCGGCGTCGCTTTCGGCCGCCGGCGGCATCGAGCAGCTCGGAAGCCGCGTAGGATGAGAGGCGTTCGTCCTGTAGCTCGACGGGCTTGCCGGACAGGCGAGCCAGCTCGTCGGCGAAGCGCCGGGTCAGGCGTGTCTGATCGCTCTCCGAACCGTCCATGTTCAGCGGCAGGCCGACCACGAACCGCCCGGCTTCCTCGGCCATGGCCAGATCGGCCACGCTTCGGGCATCTCCTGCCGCGTCGTTAAGTCCGGCAACGGTTGTTAGCGGCAGGGCGATACGGATTTCGAGGTCGGCAATGGCCGTGCCGATCCTGCGCCGGCCGTAATCGATGCCCATGACACAAGCCATCGCCCGATCGTAGCCGCTTCCCGGAGCCGCGGCGACGCCCCCCGGCCTCAATCGGCGAGCAGCTTCGCATAGCGCGGGTCGAGGCGGGCAGCGATGCGATATTGTTCGTTCGCCTCGGAGAGACGCTGTTGCGACGCGAGCAGCG
Organism: uncultured Planctomycetaceae bacterium; assembly: GCA_964416295.1. Lineage (GTDB taxonomy): Bacteria > Planctomycetota > Phycisphaerae > UBA1845 > UTPLA1 > JAPULF01. Next base: position 2,477 of record CAYQDV010000056.1, on the reverse strand, counting down.
CGGCCAGGTTGAAGTGCGCGTTGGCGTTGTTCGGATCGAGCGAGACGGCCCGCAGGAAGTGTTCCCGGCACTCCTCGGACCGGCCGATCCGCATCAGGGCGAAACCGAGGTTGTTGTGAAGGTCGGCGTCGTCGGAGAGGGTCTCGAGGGCAGACCGGTAACAGGGAATCGCCTCCGCAAGCCGGCCCATGTGGGCGAAGATCGTGCCGAGGTTGTACTGGGCCTTGCCGAGGTGCGGATCGAGCCGGATGGCTTCCCGCAAGCTCGCAACCGCGGCGTCGAGTTGACCGGTCTCGGCCAGAACGCTGCCCAGTTCCGCGTGCGCGGCCGCGCGGTCTGGATCCAGCTTCAGCGCCGTGCGGAGGTGCTCCATCGCCGCGGCGGCGTGACCCTGTTCGGCGAAGAGTGCTCCGAGCGCGTGGTGGGCGGACGCAAGCGCCGGCGATGGTTCGTCAAGGGCGGCGGACTCCTGCGTGATGACCCGCTCGAACTCTCTCCGGGCCTCGGCGGACCGGCCTTGGGCGGCGCAGGCCTTTCCCAGGCGCACGCGTATGTCGCCATTGCCGGGATAGGACCTGAGCAGTCGCGTGGCAAACTCTTCGACTTCGTCGAAGCGGCGGAGTTCGAAAGAGACGTTCATCATATCCGCTTCGACACGCTCGTTATGCAGAAGCCCCCACCGATCGGCGGCGGCCAGATGGGCATAGGCTGCGGAGGCCCGTTCGTCGCGAGCGGACCCCGGCGCCACGCCGGCCAGCGCGAGGGTCTGGCGAAGCCCCCGATACTCGTGATAGTGGACGAATGCGCTGTGGCCGACGAAGACGGCGAGCAGGGCCACACCGGCGGCGTACGCACGGCCCGCGCGCGTCCACCGGCCGCCGTGCTTCAGGCCGCGCATGGCGAGGGCCACGTCGGACCGCGTCCACAGACGGACGGTCACTACGGCGAGATAGCCGAGGATGCCACCCAGCGCGAGCGACAGCAGGAACGGCACGCGGCCGTACAGCCCTCGAAACGTGAGCAGGCCGACGAGGAAAACCGCGCCCATCAGCGCGTCTTCACCCCAGGTGAAATCATACGGCAGTCGTCCGAACCGCCCTCCGCTCTTGTAGGACTTGAACAGCGCGGGAGCGGTGAATCCGTAGTGCAGGGCGTCGTGGGGACAGGCGCTGACGCAGTCCAGGTCTTTCATGCAGGCGGGGTTGACCACCGTTCCGTGCAGTCGGAGTTCGTCGTGTACGCGGATGCCGCTGGTGCATGCGGCGGTGCAGGTTCCGCACTGCTCGCACTTGTCGTTGGAGCGGATCCGCCCGATGGCGAATCGGTCGGCCAGGGCGAAGACGGCGCCATAGGGACAGACATAGGTGCAAAACGTCCGGGAACCCAGCAGATAGACAATCAGAAAACCGCAGACCAGAAACGTTACGATGATGATGGGCGCCGAGGGCAGGTTGCGCCAGAAGTTGTTGGTCAGGAACGAAGCCCAGCCTTCGGTGTCCGTCTGGAAGTGGAACTCGGGAAACGCGCGGCTCCGCCAGGCGCGGACGAGTTGCGGCCAGACGAACATATAGAGCGCCGTGAACATGGGCACGAGCAGCAACAAGCGGGAGCGGATGGGTTTTCGTCGGATGCTGAGCTTGCTGAGCAGCCAGGCGCAGAAGTCCTGGAGGACGAGGATGTGACAGGCCCACGAGCAGAAGAACCGGCCGAAGATCGACGTGCCGAGAACCAGGAAGCACATGAACAGAAAGCCGGCGGTGATGATGCCCAGCTCGAGCGTATACATGACCTCGTTCAGTTCGAGCGGGGCGAGAGTCTTGCCGCTGAGCTTCCAATGGATGATGTGGGCGGCGAAGACCAGATAGACCAGCGAGAGCGTCAGCGCCCGCCAGCGGCCGAAGCTGCGCCGCGGGCGTGGCGTGGCCGCCGCCTCGTCGAGGATCGGCAGCGCCTGTTCGCGCGATCGGCGTTGTTTGCGACGGCTCATGATTCCGGCCCACTTCCGAACGTCCGGCCCGGGCGCCCCATTCCTTCCGGCCTGTCGTGCAGGCTTCCAGCCTGCGGGTGCCCCATCCGTTCTACGGGTGGGGGACGGACGCAACGCCCGATAATTGTATGACTCACATCCCACCCCGTGCCACGAATCGGACCGCCCGACGGACCGACCCGGCAAGGAGCGCTCGCGACGACAACATGCGGTGCGCGCACACCCTCCCCGCGGGACGCAGGGGCAACCCTAGTCCCCGCAATTCTCGTTCCATACCCAGGGCGATCCCGTCATCCCGGCGTTGCGGCCCCGCAGGGGGCATGAGCCGGGCCTATGGCCTGCGAATCGTCTGGCAGGACAGCGGGTTTTCGCGCAGGCTGTGGGTTTTTCCTGATCGCCCGCGCCACCGCTGTAGTCGGCGATCGCAAATAAGAACACGCACAGTGGTCCCGAGGCGCGGGCTTCAGCCCGCGCCGCCACTCGCACGCTT
>CAYQDV010000055.1:0-16027 GCA_964416295.1 uncultured Planctomycetaceae bacterium | reverse complement strand
TCATGGGCCGACACTATACCGGCTTGTCCGCCGGATGCCGCGTTTGCCCGACCCGCTGCGTGGATCACGCCTGTCCGAGCCGCCTGGTCGTGGCCTATAATACTGATGATGGCACGATCGCAACTGGTCTATCGACGCGCGGGATGGGCGGTCCTCATCGCGTTGACCCTGCAGGGACGCCCGGCCGTCGCCGACCTCTTCCACCTGAAAACGGGCAACACCATCGAAGGAGAAGTCCTCGACGACCTTGGCGATGCCTACCGCGTCCGCGTCGTCATCGGCGTCATTGACATCCGAAAGGACGACATCGATCGACTCGAGCCGGGCAAGACGCCGTGGCAGCGATATGCCAAGGTCCGCGCGAAGTCCCCCGACACGGCCGACGGTCACTATCGGCTTGCGCAATGGTGCGGCAAACACGGCCTGGTCGCCAAGCAGACGAAGCATCTCCGTCGCGCCATCGAACTCGACCCGGAGCACGAGCCGGCCCGCCTGGCCCTCGGACACGTTCGCCTCAACGGCCGCTGGACGGATCCCGACAAGAAACCGCCCGTCGACCGACCGGACAAGCAAGCGATCAAAGAACGACAGGCGCGGCAGAAAGAGGAGACCCTCCTCCAGGCGATCATCGCCGACTGGTTCTTGCGGGTGCGGGCCATTTACCGGAGTCATTTTGAGTGCAAGACCTGCCGGCCCGGCTCCAAGCGCTTCAAGGAAGGCCGCGCCCGGATTCTGGCGATTCGAGATGCGCTCGCGCTCCCGGCGCTGACGGGTGTGCTGAGCGGCGGCAAAGTCGCGACACGCCGCGTCCTGGTCGAGTCTCTCGCGCAGTTCTCCGACGATGAAGCCACGATGAACCTGGTGGTGATGGCACTGCTCGATCCCTCACGCGACATCCGGCGGCTCGCCTCCATCGAACTCGTCCCTCGAAAGGATGATCGCATCATCGAAAGGCTGCGTGACGCGCTCAAGAGCGACGAAGAGCCGATCCTGCGCAATGCGGCCGTCGCCTTGGGCATTCTGAAGGCCCGACCGGCGATCGAGGACCTGATCGGGGTGCTCTCCACGCACGCCCGCCAGCGCGTCCGGGTGACGCGACCGATATTCCTGCGGCACGTCATCAACACGTTCGGCGGCGGCACGCGCGTCGAGGTTGGCTCCCAACGGGTACGCTACCGGCCAAGCTCCATTGGTGTTCTAGGACAGGGTGCCATGGTGGGAACCGTGGATGGGTCGGAGGTCCGCGTGGTCGACGTCTACCGCACCGACGTGCAGGAGGCCCTGATCGCCATCACGGGGCAGAACCTCGGTTTCGACCGCGACAAATGGCTTCGCTGGTGGCGACAGCAGGAGGATTAGTGCTCTGTCACGTCTCATTCGATGGGGAGCATCGGCGTCCCGCCGGTGTACTGCCTCTGACAGCGCGGTGTAGAGGGTGCGTGACAGAATCGGCGGCTGGGTATCACGGGTAGCTTGCCTGCCCGTGTCCGTGTAAGGCGCTTCGCGTCGACGCACTGGCAGACAAGCCGCCAGTGGCACCCATCGGAGCAGCCGGGCGTTGCCGCCGGAACTGTCACGGACCCCGGTGTAGATCGTGAATACAGCCGATAGCGCATCCGACATCGGAAGCGCCTACAATGGAGCCTATGGACTGGCTGGAAACCGGCATCGTCGTCATCGTCGTCGTGGGGGCGGTGGCCTATCTCGTGCGGAGCCTTGTTCGGGCCGCTCGGGGAGGCTGTTCGGGCGGTGGCTGCACCTGTGGGCAGGCATCCGACGGACTCTCGTCCCGGCAGACCTCGGCTCGGAGGCGCCCCGATACCCTGGGCCGGCGTCTGGAACTGGTGCCTCTGAACATCGACCGACCAAAGAAACGCGGCGGATAGATCGTCCGCGATGGCCTGCACATGACTGAACCGACACACCTGAACGGCAAAACGGCGATCGTGACGGGGGCCGGTCGCGGCATCGGCTGCGCCATCGCCCGGCGGCTGGCGGCCGCCGGCGCCAATGTTGTTCTCGCCGCCCGCACCGCCGAACCTCTGACTGAATCCCGCCGCCTCATCATGAACAGCGGCGGCATCGCCGTCGCCGTGCCGACCGACGTCTCCTGCGCCGACGATGTCGACGCTCTGATCGCGGAAAGCCGCTCGCGCTTTGGCGGCGTCGACATCCTCGTCAACAACGCCGGCACCGCCCCACTGGCCACCATCGAACAGATGGAGCCACCCGTCTTTGATGCCATCATCGCCACCAACGTCCGCTCGGTCTATCTGTGCAGCCGGGCGGTCTGGCCGCTGATGGCCGACGCCGGCGGCGGCGTCATCATCAACCTCTCCTCCGTGGCGGCGGACGATCCCTTTCTCGGCTTTGCCGCCTACGGCGCCGCCAAGGCCTTCGTCAAGATCTACACCAAGGCCCTCGCCACCGAAGGCCGCGAGCACGGCATTCGCGTCTTCGCCATCGCACCCGGCGCGGTCGACACCCCGATGCTGCGCGGCGCCTTCCCGGACTTTCCCACGGACAAGACGCTGCTCCCGGACGAGGTTGCGGCCCTGGCCGAACTCCTGCTCCAGCCCGCCTGCCGGTATGTGAGCGGACAGACCATTCTCATCCAAAAGACCTAACCCGCGTTTCTCACCTGGATATGCGATGTGCGGTCACGATCTGTAGCGTCAGGGCTTGTCCCTGACGCCTGGGCTTTGGCACCATGGGGCATTCGGTTGATTCAGGTAGGTTCTATGTCTAGCGGGGCCGGTCGGCGCAAATGCCGGAGGATAACTGAAATGAGGCTGCAACACAGGAATCGTCCGTGCGGCCAAGGCGCCCCGCTGCGTTCTCACTCTCTGTTACGGCAGACAAGCCTTCTCGGAGTCGTCGGGGCAGGTGCGTGCATCCTCGGGTTTGTTTGGCCTGTGCCTGGCCAATCCGTTGTGAGCGAGTCGCTCGAACTTGCTGCCGCGCATGACGTAGCGCCCCGCGGCGGCGGCTGTGGTATGTTGACGCTGACGCAGAGCGTGAACGACACGACGATCTGGCCCTCGAATGCCCAGGCCTGTGTCGTCGGCGGCGTGAATACCGACAACTGGTATGCCCGATCTTTCGACCTGTCAGTCGGTCCGACAGCGGGCAGCCCGTTCACGGTCCATTGCGTCGACTTTGGCGTTGAGCAAAACCGTCCGAGCTACGAGGTCGTCGTCAACATCTACATCGACACCGACGGCGGGGCTCCCACACATCCGACCGTTGACCTGGCTCTGCTGGGCTCTGCGACCCACACGGTCCCGGATGGTGCCGAACTGGCCGTCGAGACGGCCTCCTTGGTGCCGCCCGTCGTGGTTCCGGAGAACGCGACCATGGTCGTTGAAATCTTCACGCCATCCAGACTAGTTGCCGACGGCGGCGACGGCGGCAGTTTCTTCATCGGCAGCAACGGCATCGGACAGACCGCACCGACCTATCTCCGCGCGGATGCCTGTGGCATCGTGAACTACATAGACGTCGGACTGACTTGTTTCTGCACCTTTCACGTTGTGATGCGGATCGACGGCGAGATCGGCGGTGTGGATTGCAACGGCAATGCTGTTCCCGACGACTTCGATATCGCCAGCGGCGTCGAGTCGGACTGCAACGGCAATGGCGTGCCCGACGGTTGCGAGTTCGTGCCGGGCGTGGGCTGTCCCGGCGACATCCTGCTCGCGGATCTGAATTGCGACGCCCTTCGGAACGGGGCCGACATCGCGCGATTCGTCAACACGCTCACCAGCAGCGGCTACACCTGTCAGGCGGACATGAATCAGAACGGGGTTCTTGATCTGTTCGACATTCCGCTGTTCGTCTCGGTGCTGGTCGGGCCGTAGGGAAGCCGGCGAGCAGACACGTCCCGCCGGTGTGGTTCCTCTGAAAACGCTTGGGCGGTCTTGCCCACACGTCCCGTCAATCCGGCGCGTAGGCGAAGACTCCGACGCCCGGCGGCCCCGCCTGGTTGGAGACGAAGACGATGGCGCGGGGATGCACGCCTTCCGGGACGTACTTCGCATAGTAGCGCAGCAGGTCGCGTGACAGACACACGCCGGATGGAAGCGCCAGGATGTCGGGGTCATCGACCTCCATCAGGATTCGGCCGGCGGCGTCGCGAATCTGCAACCGCCGGGCCGCGGCGTCGGCGATCAGGATCCGTCCGGCCTCGTCGGCCGCCAGATGCTTGGGACGATGCAGTTCGCCGGCCTGCGAGACGGTGTGCCACCGTGGCGGCGAGACTCCCGTGTACGCCAGGCGTCCGTCGCGGGCGTCGGCCAGCCAGAGCCGGCCCTCTTGGAAGCACAGGCCGCTCGGAAAACCGGCGGTCTCGCGCGAGGCGAGCGGCGCGAGCCAACGGGCCGCGCGGGTGTCATAGCGCTCGACCGCTCGCCCGCTGACATCCGCGACGTAGAGAATCCCGCCGCCGATCGCCAGCGCGGCCGGGCGAGTGCCGGCGGCCGGCGGGTCGATGATTCTGAGCTGCCGCAGCGCCCGATCGAAGACCCGGATTCGCCCCGTGCCGGCCTCGGCGACATAGACCCGGCCCGCATCGTCGATGGCGATGGCGACCGGCTTTGACAGACCGTCGATATAGGAAGCCTGCTCCGCGTCATAGTCGAAGATCACGACCGCGGATGCGCCGGTATCACACACGAACAATCGGTGCCCCCGGGCCGCCAGTCCGAAGGGACGCTCCAGCGGGGTCTGAAGAAAGGTCGGCGTTTGGAAGAGCCATCGTGCAAGCCGGCTCCGCTGCGGTGCGTCGATCGGGGCGTTGTCGAGCCGTCCGAGATAGACGAGCCGCGTCTGAGCCGGAGCCGGTGGATAGCGAATCGGCACCGGCGGCCGGGCCAGCGAACAGCCGACCGATGTCGCAACGAGCGCGGCGAGCAAGCCGCAGCCGACAAGAGGCACGCCGGGGCCGGCGCAGCGGATTGTCACTTGCGATGACACGAGAGGCAGAGCGCCGAGCGGCGGTTGGACATCACGAGGAAGGCGGGATATCCGAGCGCGTTGTGCGGATCGTGACAGGACGTGCACTCGACCCGCCCGTTCGTCAATCGGATCGTCCCCTGGCTCTCCAGTTTTGAGATGGGGACGAAGTCCCGGCGTGTGCGGCTTCGATTGCGGCCGGGCTTACGGCCGTTGCGGGGATACTCGACGCCGACGGGGTGGTCACGACGCGGGTTGACCGGGGCGCCAACGGCTCGGATGTCGCCACCGACGCCGCCCCCGACCGTCTCGCTGGCGATCGTTCCGTCATGGCAGGAAAGGCACAGCAGCGACCCTCCCGCCAACCGCCGGCGCGGACGTTCGAGCAGTCGCCGATGACGCTGCCGGGCGAACGGATCCCACAGATGCGGCTGGGTGGTCGGCGCAGGCGGGGCGTGGCAGGGCGTGCATCGCGTTTCAAAGGGGACGTCGGGACCGTAAAAGTCGTGTGCCGAGCCGGTCAGTCCGGGGTGGACCGAGCCGTCGAAGTGCCTCGGGACCCGCTTGTGACGCAGGATCATGGGCCGGGTGGTCGCGACCTTTGGGCCGGTCTCGGGGACCTGTGGCTCGTCCTGCGGCGCTGGGTTCGCGGGACCCGCGGCGAGCGGCGCCACGATCAGACAGACGATGGCGAGCAGGGTTTTCATCGGATCGAGCCTCCCAGCTTGAGCCGCGGCGCCCCGCCCCCTCCGTAGGTCACGTTGATGTGGTCGACCCCATGGCAACTCAGCGTGCAACTGCCGCTGAAGCGACCGGTGTCGCGATACCGCACGGCCGGCAACGCGCCCACGGGGGCCGGACGCACGATGCGGCGGTCAAAGTTGATCAGGCTGCTGTGGTTTGACGACGTGCCGGCGCCCGCGTTGATCCCGTGGGCATCGTGGCAGACCGTGCACGGAGCACGGACGACGACGACATGCACACGATGTAAGGGAAAGCTGTCGTCCCGAAGGATGCTGGTTCGATCGTGACAGCGGTAGCACAAGGCGTAGACGGCGGCGCTCTCGACGGTGAAGTCCTTTCGCTCCTGCCGGGCGATCAGCAGCGGCGCCCATCGGGAGCCGTGCGGCCCGTTCGGGCCGCTGCCTCCGGCGGCCTTGGAGTCGTCGGCATTATGACAATCCGTACACGAGATGACCGAGCCGACCCGCAGCGGAGGCCGCAGGCTGACCACGTCGGGATTGCGGCGAGGTCCGGCCACCGGATGAAACGACGGGTTGAACGGTTGGAACTCTCGACGCACGTTCGTCTCATTCACGTCGCGAACGGTCGTCCTGCGAATGCGGACCGGCTGGTTGCCGTGGCAGCGAAAACAGACTTCGTAGACGAACTTGGCGTTGTCGGTCGGGGCACCGGAAATCGTGACGCCCCGCGCTCCCTTGAGGGCCCCGAGGGCACGGACCGGCGCCGGTCCCCGCGTTCGGACGATCGGCTCGGCCTGGGCGGCGTGGGGATTGTGGCAGTCGGTGCATTCGACGTGCGGTCGCAGCGAGACGTCTCGCTCGGCCGGGTCGTGGACGCCGGTGTGCAGGTCGACGCGGTGGGCGCTGGCCTTCCGGATTTCGCCGAGAATGTCGTGCCGCGAGATCGTCCCATCGTGGCAATGCAGGCAATTGTCTTCCTCGCGACGAAATCGCAACAGCCGCTCCGGCGAAGGGGCGGTGTGGACCCGGTGGCAGACGGCACAGGCGTTTTCGGGCATGGTGGCGTACTTGAGACGCTCCCGTGGGTCCACGCGCCGTCCGATCGTCGGGGCCGGAACCACGGCGTGGGACGCGGCCGTCCACCCCCGCAACTGGTGACAGGTCAGACACAGCGCCGCCCGGCGATCCGTGATCCGAAGAAACTTCCCGAGGCGATTGTTGTGCGGGTCGTGGCAGGCCGTGCAGTGGACCTCGTTGTGCCGTCCCAGCGGGATTTCGCGGCTTACGGCGTCGGGCGAGCGGATCTGCGGATCTCGCCGCGACAACGCCCGGTCATAGCGAAACCCGATCGGGTGGTCGTCCGACAGGTCGTTGGTCAGATTGGTCCGGCCCGGCGGCATGAAACGGCGGGTCATCACGATCGGATGCTCCGGCGGCGTCCCCTCCGGCTGGCCCGAGCCGGCGCCGACCATGCCCAACGCCATGAGTCCATCGTGGCAGGACAGACACATCTTTGACGGCCCGGACGGCTGGCCCACGCGGGCATCGAGCGTGCTGCTCTGATAGACGCGATAGTGAAGCTGCGGATCGAAGCGGTTCCAGAGCGGTCCCTGGGGCTGGGCGTTGTGGGGAACGTGACAAAAGATGCAGACGCGCTCCTCGTGGACGGCGCGAACCGTGCCCCGGCCCAGCGCCGACAGGTCATGGGGCGAACCGACGATGGATTCGTCGGCGGTCACGGGACGGGCTCCGGCGACCAGGATCAGCGTGGCGAGTCCGCGTGTGACGAATCGCCGGAAAGCGGCCCGTTGGCGCAAGCTCCGAGTCGCCCCGCGTTCGTGGTGTAGGCTGAGGGCGGCGCGCATGCATTGTTGAGTTCGGCGACTCATGCCTGAGGCTCCGTTAGCAGTTGGAACACCTGGACGCGCCGATTATATGAGTCGGCCACCCAAAGTCGCTGCCGCCCGTCGATGACGATTTTCGAGGGCAGCCAGAACCGGCCCGGGGCCGACCCTTCCCCGCCGAACGCCATCATGAGGCGTCCCTGTCGATCGAACACCTGCACGTTCTCGAAGTTCGCATCCGCCGCAAAGATATATCGGTGATCCTGGACGGCAACGCCCTTGGGCAAAGAAAAGTCGCCGGCCGCATCGCCCTTTTGGCCGAACGCGGAAACGAATGTTCCGCTCGGGTCGAATCGCTGGACACGGAAGTTCAGAGAATCAGCGATCAGAATGCCCAGGACCGCATCGGCGGTGACATAGGTGGGATAATTGAGTTCACCGGGGCCGTCCCCGTGCCCTCCGAAACGCAGCACCTCGCGCCCATCGAGCGCGTACGCCACGCACTCATGTCGCTTGGCATCGACGACGTACAGCCGACGGGTTTCGGCGTGCCAGGCGAGACCCACGGGCCGTGTCAGTTTCAGGCCGTCCCACGTGCGGAGGTAGTCGCCGTTTTCCGTGAACACGTCGATGACCGCCCGGCCAGCGTCGGTCAGGTAGACACGGCCTTCGGCGACGGCCACATCGGCCGGCACGGCCAGCGGCGTTCCCCCGGCATCGAAGATCGCGCGATATTGCCGCGACCCCAGATCGAAAATATGCAGGCAGCGCAGCGGCGGATCGGTCACGTACACGCGATTGGCCTGAGAGACCGCCAGCCCCGCCGGAGCCGAAACCGAGTTCGGCGCCGCAGACCCTCGAATCGCTTCTGTGAACCGCCGCCACGAGGAGACGGCCGGCTTGAGGTCCCGGTCGGTGCTCAACGCCCCGATGTACTCGATTCGAGCCGCGTCGGGCGGCGGCGGAAAGACGACCGGCGAATCGAGGCGGGGGAAGAGCACCCCCGCCGGTCGGCCACAGCCTGCAACCAGGAGCAGCGCCGCCATCGCCGGAATGGATGCGCCGCGGGGGACCCGCCACACGGAGGCACGCCTGTGTTCCACTCCGGTTGGATTCATCGGACCAGCCCCAACAGGTTCGGAAAGTCACGACGGACGCGGAGGAAGACGGTCATGCCGTCCTCTTTGGCGTCGTCGATCGTGAGCAGATCGTATTCCACGCTCGCGGTGAACGTGAACAGACCCCATTTGTAGGACAATCCGCTCTCCAGATCGACGCCCTGATTGATCCCGCGACCGCGCGTGCCGTCGTCCTCAAATCGATAGGTGCTGGTGAGATAGGCGTCGCTCGCTCGACTCAGGGCGGCGCGGCCATCAAGCGACAATTCCAGGATCATGGTGTCGTCGCGGTCGGACGCCTCGAAAAAGTAGTGTGAGAAGTCCGCTCGTACGTCGACTGTGGTCTGCCTCCGACGCAGGAGATTGGACGACGCGTACACGCGATAGGCGACGAAGGGATCGATTGTGTCCTTGAGAATCTCCAGTTCGCCCCCGGCGTTGAAACGTCCCTTGCGGTACTTGACACCAAGCCGGTGGCGGTCCGACTCGAAGTCACGGGACCGGAAGATGGCCGACCGCACGTCGCGCTCATCGTGGCGAAACTCGAAGCTGTAATAGGGCGTCCAACCGTTGTCGAAATCCTGCTGCACGCGAAAATCCACCCGCTGATCGTCGCGACTCCCGTTCGAATCAACGCGATAGAGGTAATCGATTCGCACGCTTGTCGCATTGAGGATGCCGCCCAGCGGGTTGCGGAGCAGGACCGTCCGGCCGCCGGCCCGCGACACGAAGTAGTCCAGCCCCTGGATGTAAATGCGGGGAAACGCGGCGTTCCGGACGACCAGGGTCCACGGCAGGATTCCGTCGCGTGACAGGATGATGGGCAGCGGATCGAGAAACGCGCCGGACTCGCCCACCATGGCGCGGAGGCCGCCTCCGCGTGTGCGTTCGGACTCCGCCGTCAGCGAAAGGTTGGCGGAGAAGTGCCCATAGCGATTCTTGCGGGCATAGCTCCAATCGACCAGTCCGCCGAACTCCAGGGTCTCGGTATCGTTTTCGACGCGTTCCTTGATGCCGAAGAGATTCACGGTGGTCGTGAGGTTTTGGTAGAGCTGGTGGATGAGTTGCCAATCCCCGCGATGGATATCGATTTGCAGATCGCCGACTTCCTCGCGGGAAAACTGGTATTGGTACTGCGTGGTCAGGCTGTCGCTGTGGTGCAGCGACACGCGCGGACCGATTTCGAGCAGGTCGCGGGCATAGTCGCCCTGTTCATCCTGATATCGGATGACCGTATCCAGCCGGTGCTCGTGCTGCGGGCCGAACAGCAGTTCGTCGTTGAATCGGAACTGATTCCGTATGTTGTCAAAGGAGGTGCGACTTCCGCTGAATCGCTCTTCGTCTCTCGAAAACTCGTAGGTAAAACGCAGCGAATGGTTTGGTGAGGTGATCCACGTGGTCTGGTAGCGGAGCCGGTCCTCGTTGAGGTTTTCATCGTCCAGGTTTCGCCGGCTGCCGGAGCGGTCGACCGCGCGATGGTCAAACGTCAACTCCATGGGCAGCCGGTCATCGGTCCAGTAGAGCGCAAAACCGTAGTCGTTTCGCTCTTCTCGAAGACTCGGCAGGAACGCGCGGGAAAAACGATCCTGAGTCTTCAGGCCGTAGGCCGAACCGGAGAGTTTTCGGCCTCGGAGAAAGTCCAGGTGCAGATCGTATTCCGTGAGTCGCCCGCGATTCGTGTCCGTGTCGGCGTCGCGATTGAAAGTTTCGCGGAAGCGCTCTTGTGTCAAACCGAAGGCCAGCCCGCCGGAGAGGCTGACCAGATTGGGGTCCCAGAGGCTGGCGCCAAAATCGAGGGTGAACTGCTGGTCGAAGGACTGCCGGAGGTTGCGCTGTCGGGTGCCGTCGAGGAAGAATCGGTCCCGGATCCGGACGCGGCGCTGTTCATACTCGGCGGTCAACTCGAGAGCGCCGTCCAACCGCTCGAGCGAGAAGAAGTTTCGGCTCGGCCCTGAAACGGGCCGGGCTGCGGGCTGTGACGTCGCGGGCGCCGACTGACCGCGGGCCGCCACTGACAGGCCCAACACCAGACACGCCGCCACCATCAACTGGCAGCCGCATCGGCCGGCGAACGAGCGCATCGGAAGCAGACGGGTCGGCGGGGCCTTCATCGACGTACGTTGTTCTCCGCTTTGGACACCTTCGGCGCGTAGTCGGGCGCCAAGCTCCGCCACATTTCATCAGGCCGCAGCATCCACTTCCGGTTCGAGTTGTGTGGATCATGGCAGGGCAGGCACTTGGCGGCCGATTCGGCGTGGTAGGTGTCGTTTCGTTTCAGTGTGGGTCCGTGGCATGCCAGACACAGGTCGGGTTCAGGACGTCGCAGCAGAAACGGCCGCGCCGACACATGTGGCAAATGACATTGCATGCACCTCACCGACGCGAACGGGCCGTGGAGGTAGCGTTTCGGCTTGAAGGTCTTCGCGTGGCAGCCTACGCAATGATCCGGCCAGGGTCGCCGCAGTGCCCGCGCATGATCCGGATCGTGGCAACGACTGCACTGACGTTGGGCAAACGGCGGATGGATCGAGGCGTAAGGGGTGCGCGACGCTACCGACGGGAGCGGTGCCACGCTGGTCCGGGAAGGTGGAAGCGGAGCTGCCGACGGCGGCGGCTCGGGCACCTCAAAGAAGAACTGCTTCCATCGCTCTCGGGTCTGCGCCGAGCAACCGGCGAACAGAACCGCCGCCGCCACGGCGACAATCCCCAAACCTGTTGACACCACACGGAATGCCACTGTCTCGCAACCTCGTTCCCTCAACGATTCGGACAGGCGGGAGGGTCGAGCGGAACTATACACGACCGCGTACTGATGTCCAATCGGTGGCGCCATCAGCGCACGCGGCTGCGCCCAAGGATGCGGTCGCGCCCCCGTCCGAACGGTTCATCGGTACCCCAGCCGCCGACCGTTACTCCAACGTATGCGGCGAATCGCTGAAGCGTCGCAACAGGGCTGAAATGCCTGACTCTCTGCGAGTTGAGCGGTTGCACCGCCGGTCTCACGACGGATGCAGCCTGAAGCGCGGGTCGGCCAGGCTGTTGATAGGTCTGCGGCCGCGCAGGCGCGCCCGGCAGGCTACCGACGCGTGCCCGCTGACGTCGGAGTGGCGCCTCCGCCAACTCGATTCCGTCTGCAACCTGCCGTCTGCGAACCGACTACTGGACGGCGTGGACGGTCTCGACGGCGAAGGCCTTGCCCGGACCGTGACAGGTGGGGCAGGACTCCGAGAACGTACCCGTCAACGTGTTCAGTGTCGCGTGAATCGAAGTCGCTGCGGCGTCATGGCACGACGTGCAGGCCGTCATCCACGTGCGCATGTTCGTTCGCGTGGGCGGGTTTTTCCACGCGTCGGTTGCGTGGCAGGCCGTGCAGTTCTTGACACGCCCGGGCATGGCCGGGAACTCGACCTTGCTGAAATCGAGCGGCAGAGGGTTGTCGCCGCGGAGGTCATAGGCGCCGCCCTGTTTCACGACGTCGAGGTCCGCTCCCATGTGAATCTTATGGATCATCACGCGCAGGCCCAGATTGTCGGCCGCCGGAGCGTCGCCGGCCCACGCGGCGATGTCCTGGGTTCCCGGCGCGTGACAGAGCAGGCATGCCCGGACGCCGCGTCGAGAGTTTCCATGGAAGGCGATCTGGCCGTGACACGAATTACACTTTTCGTCGGTCACGGTCCCGGCATAGGGTGTCAGAGACCCGGCCGAACCGAAACGCACGTCCCAGGTTGAGATGGAGGCGGACTCTGTCAGGGCGTTCGTCGTCGTCTTTCGAAACGCGTAGGCTCCAATGGTATAGGTGCCGGCATCCAGCGGCGTGCCGGCGACCGTGTACAACTGGCCCCAACCGCCCGAGAAGGGGAACTCCTGGGCCGGCGCCTGCGACAGAGAATTCCGCGGCGCGGGATAGTTCGTCGGCCACGCCGTCGAGCCGCTCGCGTCGCCAGCCGCTTGGAACGTATAGGTAAACGTGCCATCTCCGTTGTCCACCAGCGCCGCTGGGTTGCCTTTGGCGGCCCCGCCCTTCCACGGTCGGATGCGGCTCGTCGTCTCCTCCGGGATGATGTGCTGGTAGAGGCTGGTCGGCCCGCCCACGACAAACGCGACGGTGTCGATCGTGCTGTCGATCGGCAGGGCGTTCCCGTCCTTGTCGGTCAGCCGGAACTTGACGATCGGGAAATCGCCGGCCTGGAAGAACGTCCCGCCGCCGGACATCCCGGTCACATCGAGAATCTCGATGGCCAATCCCTTGCCTTCCTTGGTGGTGTCCGTTTCGTGGAGATGCACGAGTGCCGGATCGAGCGACGGCGAACTGGTGTTGTGGCACAAGGTGCACTGGGAATCCGTGAAGGTGTGGGTGACGCTGTTGAACAATTCCCGGAAGGACGCATCGGCGAGCTGGGCCGACGTCAGCGTGCCGGCAATGACGCTGGCGTTGGCGACATCCAGCCGGTTGCCTGCGACCCAGTCGATGTCGTTGTGGCATCCACCGCACGCCGCTCGGCTGGGATTGGTAAAGGACTGGCCGCCCTGCGCCGCTCCGCCGTGGCAGGCATTGCAGGTCATGATGCCGGCCGGAAGCTGTGGGAACTCGACGTCGGAAAAGTCCTTCACCACTTCCCCTTCGGCGATGATCTTCAACCGGTAGGGATCGGAGCCGTTCGCCGTGGCCTTGACGTTTGGCAGGTCCTTGCCCCGGTGAATCGAATGGATCATGTTCGACAACAGAATCGACCGGCCGGTCGTCGCATTGGCGGGGTTGGCGGAAGTCTGGTCCTCGGCCCCCTTGGTATGGCAGAGCACGCAGCCGGTCACGCTGAAGCGGTATCCGTTGTGGACCGTCAACTGGCTGTGACACTTTTCGCAGTTGGCCTCGAGGACGACCTGTCGGGCGGCCAGCGTCGCTCCACCGACGGCGAAGTCGAACGTCGCATCGCCGGCGTCCTGAACCGTCAGGCCGTCGATCGTGAACGATCGACCCGCTTCGATGCCGACCGTGTAGGTGCCCGCCGTGATGGGCATGCCGGTCATTTCTCCCTCAGCGGTCCCGAAGGCAGTCGAATCGTTGGCCGGAGCCGCGAAGGTGGTGGGAAAGGGACTCGCGAAGGTGTAGGTGAAACTCCCGTCGGAGTTCGTTGTTGCGTTGTTGGTCAGGTCCCCTTCCGGAACAATGACGCGTTGATAGTTGTCCGCCGGCCCGGAAACATAGATGGAAAAACGAGTCAGGCTGCCGAGTGGAATCGCATCGCCCGCACTCGTTTTCACATTGAACGTCACGGCAAACGCGTCGCCCGTCGACACGGAAGCACCGCCGTTGACGTCCGCAATTGTCACGACCGTGCCGGGCAGCGTCCCACCGGCGTTCACGCCGTCAAGCCCCGCAGGCCCCTGTGGTCCGGTGGCACCGGTGGGGCCTTGCAGGAAGCTGAGTCCCGGGCACCCCCCGCCGGCCATCAGGCCGACCCCCGCAATCCCCGCCAGAGTGGTCCACCAACAACCTGCCACGCGTCGCGATCTCATGACGAATCTCCTGAGTGTCTGATCCGGTGGTCTCAATCCCACTCTTGCGGCGGAACCGATGCCCCCACCCAAGCGGCTGTGTAGCCCATCGCCGCTGGAAAAGCAAGAGGAGATTTTCGGTGGGTTGGCGCAAGAAATGGGTGCCCGGTGCCACTGGCGGTTCGCCTGCCAGTGGTCCGCCGGTGGACGTGCGTCCCGCACGTCCGAAGGGGATGTGGCATCCTGCCGGAACGCGGACAGCCAACCTACGTCGGACAAGCCACGTACGCTGACCCCCATGGCGGGGGCCTGGGTGCGAACGGGGGATTTATAGGTCCTTACATCTGGCAATCAGGCCGGAGACCCCTCAAGCGCGTGCGATCGACTGGTGGGAACCGGCGGACTCACGATGCGGGCGGGATGTCGTTCAACAGCGCTTCCGCCGCGTCGAGCAGTTGGCGCACGTAGGGGGCGTTGTGAACGCCTCGGCTGCGGTCGCGATCCACGAGGTCCAGATCGAGCACCGCCGCATCCAGTCGACTGCGATCCAACGCGATCAGCACCCGCCCGGACAACGCGTCGGCGCGCTGGCGCAACGCCGCGAGCCGGGTTGAGATCTCCGACTGCACCCCTGACGCGAGGTTGGCCGCGTCGGACGCCGAATGGCACGGCGAACAGTTGTCAAAGACGATGTTGAACAGGTGACCGCTTTCGTTCGGCGTGGCGTCGGTCGGGTTGGCCACGCGGAGGATGCGTCCGTGGCACTTGGCGCAGCCGCCGACGGCGTCGAGCGCGCTGTGCGTCGCCGGCGTGCCGGTCAAGGACACCGGCGGCTGACCGGCGACGCTCGACCGCTGCCGGCCGCCGTTCGCGGTCAAAATGTTGAACTGCGGTGCGTGAGGCAACGTGCCGGGTGTCGGGGATGACACAGAGTGGCAGGTCGCGCAGGTGGCCATCGGCATCATTCGAAGTTGAGCAAGGAAGGTCGAGCCATGGGGGGCGTGGCACGACGCACAGCCCACGGGGTCTTTCGGGTCGGTCGCGGGATCATCGTCTGTGATGCTTGGCAACGGATCGGCCGGTAGACCCTGCAACGCATGGACCGCGTTGCGCCGAACCACGCGGGCATAATCAAAGGAGTGGCAATTCAGACAGGCGTCCGCTGCGGCGGCGTCATTGCGAACGTCGGTCAGGGCCTGGGCGTGCCGGCTGAGCAACCATTCATCGTGATTCGGCTGCGCCGCGCCGGTATGACACTTCGCGCAGACTTCCGTCAGCGGCGTCCGGACGATGTCGGCCGGATTGCGCGTGCCGGGGTGGACCCCGCCGGGACCGTGGCAGGCTTCGCACTGGACACCCGCGAATTTCGGCGTCGCGGTCGCGCTGACGAATCCGCCCTCGCCATAGCCGGTCGTGTGGCAGGACAGGCACTGCGGATTGTCCTGCTGCGACGCGTTGATGAGGGTCGTTAGTGCCCCCGCGTGACGGGAGGTCAGCCATGTGGCGTGGATCTCCCGGTGGCACTTTCGGCACACGTCCACCCCGAGAAAGGCGGACGATCCGCCGATCGCCGGCGACGGGGCGGGGAGCGTCCCCGATGGACAGCCGTTCATTCCGGACAGCGAGAGGCATCCTCCCGCAACCATGAGGGCGCAGAAAAAGCGAATCGCTTGAAGGCATGGCGCGGGCCGGCGGTTGCGGGCGGGTTGGCTCGATCCGCTGCGGCACGCGTCGGCGGGGCAGGGTCCGCCGGACTGTTTCTGTTTGGATTGGGTCTCATCCACTTGCAGTGTCCACCGTTTTGTGGGAGTCACGTCGGCCCTCGAACACGCCACAGATTCGAGAACGCCTTTTCCTTGATTCTATCGGAGCGAGTGGCCCGTTGCGAGGACCCGATTCGGCCGGGACGACC
>CAYQDV010000054.1:7141-16356 GCA_964416295.1 uncultured Planctomycetaceae bacterium | reverse complement strand
CGAATACCGCTACACTTGAGCCGGATTCGACCTGCGCGGTGTTCAGGACCGCGCCAATACCGGTCGTCACGCCGCAGCCGACGCGACAGACAGGTTACAGTCGCGGCCTTGCCGTTGCATCTTGCACGTCGATACGGCGAATCTCCACTGATTGAGAGTCATCGGGCTGACGGATCTTGTCTTCCGGCACGAGTCGAAAGACAAATGTATATAAGACACGGTCTAGAAGGCGACCATCTTTGTGCATCCGTTGCGGATCTTTGTCCCTATCAAATGAGCAAATGTAACGGATCATGCACTATCTCCAGATCGAACCGCGCCATCAGTTTTGCGTCAACGGCTCCTCTTCATAACGTCCTCGCTGTATCTGAATGGCCGCGCCGCTGCGGCGCCGCCGGCCTCACTTCTTGTTCTTGCGCAGCCGCTCGTAGCCCACGACGCGGTCGCGGTGTTCGGCCTCGATCTTCTTGGCCCACTCATAGAGGCGGTGGAGATCGTGGCCGCACTCTTCGGCAATTGCCCGACGGGCGGCGCGGACTCGTTCAACAACAGGATCGTCACGGCTCATCTTGGATCTCCGCAAACAAAAGATCGGGCGTGGTCACGATCGGCACCGCCAGTCCCAGTTCCATGTTGACCACGCGCAGGTGCTGGACCTTCGTCGCGTTCGCCAGATGGCGACAATTCCAGGTCAACAGGAAGTTGAGCCCGTAGAATGAGGCGATGGCCAGGTGGTAGGCATCGCCCATGTCACCGCCCGGCATCAGGCGCCGCGCAACGTAGACATTTGCAATGTCTTCGATTTCGGGAATGACTTCCAACAGGGGAATGTCGCCGACCATCCGGATGGCGTCATTTTTTCCGGGGTATTCGCCTCTTTGCAGTTCACCGACGACGAACGGGGATGTCAGCAAATCGTAGGCCGGTCTCTCTTCCGTCCACCAGCGTCGCGTGCATTCGCGCCGGGCAACCATGGCCGGCTCCGACCGAACGTCATAGTAGAAGCTCGGAATGGTCGTTTCGATGTATACGCTACGCTTCATCGATCGCCGCCGATCACCGTTCAATAAACCCCGGGGCTGACGATACGGCACGCTGCATTCTACCGTCTCTATTCCTTGACCTCGAACTCCGCGTCGATGACGTCGTCGTCCTTTTTGCCGGCGGTGGGCCGGTCAGCGCGGCGCGGGGGCGTCCTGTCTGGGCGCCGGGGCGCCGCGGAGGAGGCCTTCGGTGCTCAAGTCCTCGTCGATCTGTGGCCAGTGGATGCCGAAGCCACCGCCAGCAATTTGCCAGTCGGCCCGTTGCTCGGGCGTGGCGTGCAGCAGCCGAGGATACCAGGCCAGCGGCACGGCGATCGTCCGGCCGTCTTCGAGATCCACGCTCACGGCGTCGTCCGTGAAGGAGACGTGCTTGATGCGCTCGCCGGGTCTAATGTCCGAAGAATTCGTTCCAGGCACCTGAAAACTCCTGTCGACGCTCGTGAACCACTCGCTCGATGGCGCGCAGCTCTTTCGGACTGAATCCAAGGTTGCGGGCCAGGGCCACGGGGGACAACCAGAACTTGGCCGACTGTGCGTCGCGGTCCACATGGACGTGCGCCGGTTCTCCCATATCGTGACTCACAAAGTATATGCGATAGGGACCGATGCGGGCAATTGTCGGCACTTGCGATCCTCGTCACACCGATCGGCGGGCAGTGCCCGCCCTACCGGACAACCCCCGGCTTCCGCTGGGGATTGTCGCTGGCCGCTATTCCTTCACTTCAAATTCCGCGTCGATCACGTCGTCGTCTTTTTTGCCGGCGGCGGCGCCTGCGGTTTCTCTTTCGGCGGGACCGGCGGCCGACGCGTCACCGGCTGCGCCGCCGCCGGCGGGTTCGGCGGTGGCACCGGCCTTGGCGGCCTCTTCGTAGATGATCTTGCCGAGGGCCTGGGAGGCGGTCATGACGTTCTCGACGGCCTTCTTGATGGCGCCGGCGTCGTCACCTTTCATCACGTCTTTCAGATTGCCGATCGCCGACTCGACCTTGCTGCGCTCGTCGGCGGGGACCTTTTCGCCGTGTTCCTTGAGCGTCTTCTCGGTCTGATAGACGGTCTGGTCCGCTTGGTTTCTTGCGTCGATCAGCTCGCGCTTCTTTTTGTCTTCTTCGGCGTGAGCCTCGGCGTCCTTGCGCATCTGCTCGACCTCCGCCTCGCTCAGCCCGCTGGAGCCTTCGATCTTGATCTCCTGGGCCTTGCCGGTGCCGAGGTCCTTGGCAGACACGTTGAGAATGCCGTTGGCGTCGATGTCAAAGGTGACCTCGATCTGCGGCACGCCGCGCGGGGCGGGCGGGATGCCCGCCAAGTTGAAGCGGCCGAGCGTCCGGTTGTCGCCGGCCATCTGCCGCTCGCCCTGGAGCACGTGGATCGTGACCTCGCTCTGGGCGTCGGCGGCGGTGGAATAGGTCTCCTTCTTGCTGGTGGGGATCGTGGTGTTCTTCGCAATCATCGTCGTCATCACACCGCCGAGCGTCTCGACGCCGAGCGACAGCGGCGTCACATCGAGGACGAGAATGTCTTTCACGTCGCCACCGATGATCCCGGCCTGGATGGCGGCCCCGATGCCCACCGCCTCGTCGGGGTTGATGCTCTTGTTCGGCTCCTTGCCGAAGATCTCCTTGCAGAGGTTCTGAACGGCGGGAATCCGTGTCGAACCGCCCACGAGGATGCACTCGGTGATGTCGCTCGGCGCCAGCTTGGCGTCTTCGAGGGCCTTGAGCACCGGTCCGCGACACCGAGCCGTCAGGGCGTCGGTGAGCTGCTCGAACTTCGTCCGCGTCAGCGTCTGGGTCAGGTGCTTGGGGCCGGAGGCGTCGGCGGTGATGAATGGCAGGTTGATCGAGGTCTCCATGCTGGTGGACAACTCGCACTTGGCCTTTTCGCACGCCTCCTTGAGCCGCTGATGTGCCATCGGATCCTCGCGGAGGTCGATCCCGTACTGCTTGCGAAACTCTTCCGCGACGTAGTTGATCAGGGTCTCGTCGTAGTCGTCGCCGCCGAGGTGCGTATCGCCGTTGATCGAGAGCGTCTCGAAGACACCCTCGCCGACATCGAGGATGGAGATGTCAAACGTGCCGCCACCCAGATCGAAGACGGCGATCTTTCCGCCCTTGTTCTGCTCCATGCCATAGGCCAGGGCCGCCGCGGTCGGCTCGGGCAGGACGCGCTTGACGTCAAATCCGGCGATGATGCCGGCCTCCTGCGTGGCCTTGCGCTGCGAGTCGTTGAAGTAGGCCGGCACGGTAATCACGGCGGCATCGACCTTCTCACCCAGATAGTCCTCCGCCGTCTTCTTGAGGTCCTGGAGGACCATCGCGGAAACCTCCGGGGGCGTATAGGTCTTGCCGTGCGCGTTCACCTTGACCAGTTCGTCCGCGCCTCCGACGACGTCATAGGGGACGATCTTTTCCTCTGCGCCCACCTCATTGTGGCGGCGGCCCATGAAACGCTTGATGCTGTAAATCGTGTTGGTCGGGTTCGTCACCTGCTGATGCTTCGCGATCTGGCCGACGAGGCGTTCGCCCTTGTCGGTGAAGGCCACGACCGAGGGCGTCGTACGCGAACCCTGGGCGTTCGTCAGGACCTTCGGTGTGTCGCCCTCTATGATCGCCACAACCGAGTTGGTCGTCCCCAGATCGATGCCGATGATTTTAGACATTGAAATTCTCCATCCTTTCCAATCAGGCGGGATTCCGCGTGCGCAATTCGCGTACGCCGCCGCCCGGCGATCCTTATGCAACGAGGATGCCAAACAGGAGATCCTGCGGAACAGAAACGATAACCAACGGGTTTGCAAATGGTTACGATGGCATTATGGCTGCGGCCCCACGCCGGCCTGCCAGTCTGGCATGCCGCACTGGCGCATGGCAGCACGCATCGCAAGCTCAGGACGGGGCGATCCGCGCGAGGGCGTCCGCCAGGTCCGCGTCGCTCGGTGACACAAACCACCGCACCTCGCCAATCCGCGTCGGCAGGACCATCCTCACCGTCTGAGACCGGACCTTCTTGTCCGCGACAAGCCGGCGCAGCATGGGTTCCGGCTCGACCGCCTCCGGAAGCCGGAGCTTCAGGCCGAGGCTGCTCAGCAGCGCTTCGGCTCGGTCGCGGTCCGAGGCGGGCAGGCCGCAGCGGCTCACGGCGAGGTCGAGGGCGGCGACCATCCCCAGGGCCACGGCCTCACCATGCCGAAGGCGATAATGGAAGTGGGCCTCGATGGCATGGCCGAGGGTGTGGCCGAAATTGAGGGCGGCACGGCCGACGCCGTCGGCGGCGGTCTCTCGCTCGTCAGCGACGACAACCTCCGCCTTGTGCCGGCAGTTTCGGACAATCAGTTCGTCCAGGACCGCCCCGTCGCGGCGGACGATCGCCTTCGCATTCCGCTCGTGCCAGTCAAAGAAGTCCGCGTCGCGGATGATGGCGTGCTTGACGGACTCCGCCAGGGCCGCCGTGTAGTCTCGGTCAGACAACGTCCGCAGACAGGCAACGTCGATGCACACGAGCGCGGGCCGGTGAAAGGCGCCAATGAGATTCTTGCCGGCCTCGTGGTTGATCGCCGTCTTTCCACCAATGCTGGCGTCGATGTCGGCCTCAAGTGTGGTCGGGCACTGAACAAACGGGACGCCTCGATGCCACGTCGCCGCGACGAACCCCGCCAAGTCGCCGACAACTCCACCTCCGAGAGCGATGATCGGCTCGTCCCGTCCGTGACGCCGTTCGGCGAGGCGGTCATAAAGCCGGCCTGCTTGTGACAGGGACTTCGAGGCGTCTCCGGAGGGAACCGCGACGACCAGCGAGTCGAAACCCGCGTCCCCCAGGGACCGCTGCATCAGATCGCCATACAGCGGCCCGACGGTCTCGTCCGTCACGACGACCGAGCGCTCGGCCGGTGCGACCACGCGCAACCGGCGTCCGACCCCTGCGAGGGCACCGATGCCGACGACGATCGGATACGGCAATCCCGGCGGTTGCACGGTGTGGATGATCGAGTCCTCGACGGTATTCATGTTCCGATTCCTGCGTACGGGCTGCCAGCGGCCTCCATTGTACCCGCGATCCCGCTGAAACCGCGTCGTTTGGCGGCCGCACGTCAGAGCGCACGGCAATCGTTGAGGAACCCAGCAGATTCCGTTGCGATCGTGCGAACCAGGCGGCCTTCTCGAGCGTCTTAATGTCATGGGGCATGAATCTTGGGTGATACTGCCGGTCGTGGCTCGTTTACGGTTGGAGGGGCAGGAAGGACGGCGGGCCGCGAATGCCGGACGGGGATACGGCTAGGAAACCACGCCATTTGTTAGCAAAATATTCGGGTTGTAATCGAGCCTTCCAGAAAACTATAACTTCATGCACAACAGGATATTACACTCTACAATAGGGGGCGATAAAAGAGCCTTGAAGCACCTGTCCGCTTGACGAATTGCGGACGGCTCGTTACGATGGTGGCACTATGGGACGAACAGCAACGATGACAAGACGACCATCCGGACGATCGGGGAGCAGGGCGACGTCCGGTGCCAAGACTGCGCGGCGAAACCCTGCTGGAAGCCGTAGCCGAGGCGGAGTCCGGACGTATCGACAGGCATTGACTTTTTTATCGGCTCAAGTCAACTACGAGCGGCTGTCGCGGCTGGCGCGCAAGAAACAGACCTTCGGCGTGACCCGCGTGGCCCGGCTCCTCAGCGACCTTGGGAACCCTCAGAAGGCCCTCCGAACGGTTCACATCGTCGGGAGCAAGGGCAAGGGGTCCACGGCGGTCATGCTGACCCAGATGCTCGAGAGCAACGGCTTGAAGGTCGGGCTTTACACCTCGCCGCACATCCTCGACGTCCGCGAGCGAATCCGAATCGGGTCCACGCTGATTCCCGAGATCGCCTTCACCCGCCTGATGCGGACCGTCGCGGAAATCATGCAGGGCTACAAGGCGGGGCTTCCCACTTACTTCGACATCCTCACCGCAATCGCGTTTCGCTACTTCGCCGACGAAGAGGTGGACATCGCGGTCATTGAGGCGGGCCTCGGCGGGCGGCTGGACTCCACCAACGTCATCGCGCCCGAGGTCTGCGGCATCACGAGCATCAGCTATGACCACGTTCCACAGTTGGGCACGACCCTGCCGGAAATCGCCGGCGAAAAGGCCGGTGTCTTCAAGAAGGGCGTCACCGTCATCAGCGCCAAGCAGCCCGATGACGTGAAGCAGACCCTGAAGACCGCCGCACGACAGTCCAGCGCTCCGCTGTTGTTCGTCGGCGACGAAATCGGATTTACATATCGCTTCGAGTCTTCCCCAATCAGTGGGCCGCTGGCGCGGATCGGGGTGGCAACGCCCACGAGCCGCTACGACCACTTGGCCGTGCCGCTCTACGGCGAGCATCAGGCCGTCAATTGCGGCGTCGCGATTGGCCTGCTGGACGCCCTGAAGAACCGGGGCTTCGCCATCGACGATGAGGCCGCGGTCAACGGTCTGGCGAAGGTCAAGCTGCCCGGCCGGATGGAAATGCTCTGCGACGACCCGCGCGTGCTGGCCGACGGGGCGCACAACGCGGCCAGCATCAAGGCGCTGATGCGGGCCATCGGTCAGAACGTGCCCTATGACTCGATGGTGGTCATCTTCGGCTGCTGTGTCGACAAGGACATCGAAGGCATGATGAAGCACGTCCTGCTCGGCGCCGACAAGATGATCTTCACTCGCGTTGCCTCGCCTCGGGCCGCCGACCCGAGTGAGCTGGCCCAGACCTTCGCGGAGATCACCAAGGGCCGGATGGCCCAGGTCGCGCCGACTCTGGCCGAGGCTCTGGTCATCGCGGAGAAGGCCGTCTCCCGAGAAGATCTGATTTGCATCACGGGTTCATTCTATCTGGTGGCCGAGGCGAAGCGGCTCTTCGAAGATCATCCTCATCGCGCTCGGTCCAGGGAGCTTCCGCAGGCGGCGGAAACCGCTTGAGAAGCTCCGCCGAGTGCCCGGCCAGAAGGAACAGCACCGTCCACACCGCGGCGGAACCGCCGGCGACCAGAAGCCGCCCGGTCGCCGGGTGCATCACGCCGAACACCAAGTAGCACCAGAAAAAGCCCGCCACAACACCCGCGAGCAGCATGGCGGTTCGGCCGCTGCGCGGCCGCTCGTGCTGGAGACCCAGCCCGATCGCGCCCGCCGCCAGCCCACCGGTAAAGCACACGCACACCGCGGCCATCGACCAGAGTTGGTAGGGTTCGCTGTCGTCGACGACACTCACGAGTCGACGCTGCGGATCATGAGGCTTGATCGGCGTTTCGGTGAAGAGATTGATGCCGCCCCAGCAGCACGTCGCCACCACCACGATCGCACCGACGACCTGAAAGACCACACCGGTGGCCTGACAGAAGGCCCGCGGTGAGGGCTCAGACGCCGCGTCGTCCGGTGGAGCGGGATCGGACATAAGAACCTCGGCGACGCGATGTCGCCCTACTCAGGAAGCTACCGCCCGAGCCGCCTCGCGGGTAAGCTCGATCAGGGTGTCGACACGCCGCGTGGCGCTCGCACGCGACTCCGGCGTTTCGTATCCTGAGCGCGGGTCGCGAAGGGGTCAAGCCGGCGGCGCGGGCCGCCGCTGCGCCCAATCGCCCGGCGGACGGGAGGACCGCCCGAATGATCGCCCCAGGAATGGACATCCGTCCCATCATCGGCCTCGAAATCCACGTCCAACTGGCCACGCGGACGAAGATGTTCTGCGGCTGTCCGATCGAGTTCGCCGCCGAGCCGAACAGCCGCGTCTGCCCCATCTGTCTCGGCTTGCCGGGCGCGCTGCCGGTCATCAACCGGCGGGCCTGTGAGCTGGCCGTCAAGGCCGGTCTGGCCCTGGGGTGTCGTGTCGCGGACTTCACCAAGTGGGATCGCAAGAGCTACTACTATCCGGACATGCCCAAAAACTATCAGATCAGTCAGTACGATCTGCCGCTGTCGCACGACGGCTGTTTCGAGATTCCCCTGTCCGATGGTTCGCTCAAGCCCGTCGGAATCATTCGCGCTCACCTGGAGGAGGACGCCGGCAAGAACCTGCACGAGGGCTTGAATCATACGCGCGTCGATCTGAATCGCGCGGGCACGCCGCTGCTGGAGATCGTCACGAGACCGGAACTGGGCGATGCGGAAGAGGCGTATACCTTCTGCGTCGAGCTTCATCGGCTGGTGCGCTATCTGGGCATTTCCGAGGCCGACATGCAGAAGGGGCACATGCGCTTCGAGCCAAACGTCAACGTGGCCATCACCTGCGACGACGTCGAATACCGCACGCCCATCAGCGAGATCAAGAACCTGAACAGTTTCCGCAGCGTCCGCGGCGCGATCCGCTATGAGGTCGACAGGCAGGTCCGCGAATGGGAAGCCGACCACGACTACACGCTCGACACCCGCGGCAAGATCAACCTGGGCTGGGACGATGAGGGCGAGGTGACGGTGTTTCAACGGGCCAAGGAGGAATCGCACGACTACCGCTATTTTCCCGATCCGGACCTCGTGCCCATGCGGCCGGACGCGGCGTGGGTCGACGCGCTCCGCGGTCAGATCGGCGAGTTGCCGGTGGCACGCCGGCGGCGATTCATGTCCGACCGCGGCATGAGCGAGGGAGACTGCGACGTGATCCTGGCGGACCGCGAGACGGGCGACCTCTTTGACGAGGCGATCACGGCGGGGGCGGACGCGAGAACGCTGACGAAGCAATTCGTGGGCATCTGGAACCGCCTCGCGTCGGCAAACCATGCGTCGGTCGGCAGGCTGGGCGTCGATGTGGGACGCATCGCTGATCTGGCGAAGATCGTTTCCGAAGCCACGGTCAGCCCCACGGCCGCCGTCCGAATCGCCGAGGAAATCTACAAAACGAAAGATGACTCGGCCCGCAGCGCCATCGATATCGCCCGTGCCGCCGGTCTGATTCAGGAGCGCGACGAATCGGCCCTCCAAATCTGGGTCGACGAGGCCTTTGCCGCCAATCCCAAGGCAATCGAGGACGCCCTCCAGAACCCAAAGAAGGCCCGCGCCGCCGTTGGTTTCCTCCGCGGCCAGGTGATGAGACTCTCAAAAGGCAAGGCCGACCCCCGCCTGGCCGGAGAGATGATCGAACAGAAACTCGGAGACATCACGAAGCCGTAGCGACACTCACAAGCGGTGAGCCACCAAGCGTCACCCACAAGGGGTGACGCTACGGA
>CAYQDV010000054.1:0-7041 GCA_964416295.1 uncultured Planctomycetaceae bacterium | reverse complement strand
GACACTCACAAGCGGTGAGCCACCAAGCGTCACCCACAAGGGGTGACGCTACGGAAGGGTGCCGGATTCGACCGTAGCGTCACCCCTTGTGGGTGACGCACCCCTTGTGGGTGACGCACCCCTTGTGGGTGACGCACCCCCTTGTGGGTGACGCACCGCCGCCTTTGGGTGACGCCCAATCTCGCCGGGTCACCCACGGGCGCGACGGAAGGACGAATTGGAAGACGAAGACAAATATAGACAGGAGGACTATCGCCGCGTGACGACCCAAACGAACAACCGCCAACTTCAGGTCGCCATCATCGGATCGAGTGAGGCCGACGGAGCGTTGATGAAACTGGCCGAGCAGATCGGGAAGATCGTCGCCGAATCGGGCGCCGCCCTCGTCACCGGCGGACGCACGGGCATCATGGAGGCGGCGTCCAAGGGCTGCGCCGAGGCCGGCGGCACGGTCATCGCCGTCGTCCCCGGCACGAGCATGAACGAGGCCAACGGCTACGCCCAGTTCGTCATTCCGACCGGCCTGGGCTGGGCCCGAAACGTCATCACCGGCATCGCCGGCGACGTGATCGTCGTACTCGGCGGAGCGGCCGGCACGCTGAGCGAGATCGCCTTCGCCTGGATGTATGACCGACCGATCCTCGCCCTCCGCCCATCGGGCGGCTGGGCCGAACAGACGGCGGGCCGATCCCTCGATCACCGCCGGAAGGACGTGGTGATCGACTGCCGGACGGTCGCGGAGCTGGAGACCGCCCTGCGGCAATGCCTGGCCGACGTCCGCCCGTAAAAAACGACAACATGAAAAGGAGCGATCGGCGGCTCGATCCGCGTCCCAGGATCCCAACGCCTCAAGCCGGTTGAGGCCAGTTGGACCTGGTGAATCGTCCATTGCGGCTGATGACCTTGCCGTCGACCTCGATCGTTCCGCCGCGGCGGAGGTCGCAGACCATGTCCCAGTGAAGACCGCTTGTGTTCTTCCCACCGCTCTCGGTGATGGAAGCACCGACCGCCGCATGAAACGTGCCGCCGATCTTCTCGTCGAAAAGCGTGTTCTTCATGTATCGCCGGATGCGATAGTTCGTGCCGATGGCGATTTCGCCGAGGATGCGGGCGCCCTTGTCCTGGTCGAGCATGCTGATGAGAAAGTCTTCGTTCTTGCTGGCCGAGCAGTCGACGACCCTGCCTGCCTTGAACGTCAGACGGATGTCGTGGACCTCCCGACCGCCGTGGACCGCCGGGAAGTTGTAGCACACGACGCCCTCGGTGGCGTCTTCGATCGGTCCGGTGAACACCTCGCCGTCGGGAAAGTTCGCGTGGCCGTCACAATTGATCCAGCGGCGTCCTCGGACGCCGACGCGGAGGTCGGTGCCCTGGTCGTTGCGGAACCGGACCTCGCGAGCGTGGTTGAGATGGTCGCAGACGCGCTGCTGCCGCGTGCTGATCTTCCGCCATTCGGCGGCGGGGTTCGGCTTGTTCAATAGGCCCGCGTCAAAGACAAACGCAGCGAAATCCGAGAGCGACATCTCGGCATCCTGTGCCGCGGACTGGCAGGGAAACTGCGTGCCCACCCACCGCAGCCGGTCCTTGCGGCCTTTGGGCAGGGCGAGGCGTTTCATGAAGATGTTGACGATCGGCTTCCGGGCAGCGCTGGCGCGGGCCTGGGCCTTGGGGTCGACGTGGCTGAGGTGTTTCGTGTTGGATCCGCCCCAGGCGGTGATCATGCAGTCAATGGTCTTCATTTCATAGCGGGCGACGGGGTTGACGAAATCGAGTTGGTGCTTCTTCGCCAGCTTGAAAAACTGCTCGGCGCATTCGTCCGGCGCCAGTTGTACATAGGGATGTCCGCCGGCCTTCAGAACGGCCTTGTACAGCTCAACCATCAACGGTTCGGCAACCGTAGAGGCAGCGATGCGGACCAGATCGCCGCGTTTGACCTCCACCGAATAATTCACCAGGACGTCAGCAAGTTTCGCCAGACGTGAATCGTGCATGGGTTTCCCTGTGTATTGAGGTTGACGCTCATCGTCCCGACCGCCGCCAGACGGCCGGGCCTCCGGCGAGCCTGCCTCGAAGCTCGTGCGCGGGCAATCGAAGTTATACTACAGTATGAACTTGCTCAGGTCCTCGTCCTCGACGATGTCGTTCAGACGCTCGCGGACGTAGGCCGCGTCGATGCGTCGGGTCTTGCACGACAACTCCGGAGCCTCAAACGACAACTCCTCCACGACCTTTTCCATGATGGTGTGAAGGCGCCTCGCGCCGATGTTCTGCGCCGTTCGGTTGACCTGGCCGGCGATCGAGGCAATCGCCTCCACTGCATCGTCGGTAAATTGCACGGTCAAACCCTCGGTCCCCAGCATCGCACGCTGCTGCTTGATCAGGGCGTTTTGCGGCTCCGTCAGGATCCGGATGAAATCGCCCTTGGTCAGATCGTTGAGTTCAACGCGGATCGGAAGGCGACCCTGCAACTCCGGCATCAGGTCGCTGGGCCGCGCGCTGTGAAACGCCCCGGCGGCGACGAACAGGATGTGATCGGTCCGAACCGTGCCATGCCGCGTGTTGACGCTCGACCCCTCGATGATCGGCAGCAGGTCCCGCTGCACCCCTTGCCGGCTCACATCGGGGCCGTGGGCCGACCGCTCACCACACAGCTTGTCCATCTCATCGATGAACACGATGCCGGCGCTCTCCGTGCGCTGGATCGCCAGCTCCGTGGTCTTGTCACGATCGATGAGCTTCCCGCATTCCTGATTGAAGATGACTTTGCGAGCCTCGCGGATCGTGACCTTGCGATCCTTCGGCTGACTCGGCATCAGACGTTCCATTAGGTCCTGGATTTCCGGTCCGAGTTGATCCGGACCGATCGTGGTCGCGAGCATGCCCATGGGAGGGGCCTTCGACTCGACACGAAGCTCGATCAGGCGATCTTCGAGTTCCCCCTCACGAAGCTGGTGTCGAAGCTTCTCGCGGGTTCGGAGCCGGCGCGCCTCGGCATCGCTGTCGATCTCTTCCGAACTCACGGTCGCCTCGGCCGCCGGCAGAAGCTCCTCCAGAATGCGTTCCTCCGTCAGGGTTTCGGCTCGCTCTCGGACGACTTCGGTCTGCTCTTTCTGAACCATGGCGATCGCCAGTTCGAGCAGGTCACGGATCATCGAATCGACGTCGCGGCCCATATAGCCGACTTCCGTAAACTTGGTGGCCTCGACCTTCAGAAACGGAGCGTTGACCAAAAACGCCAATCGCCGCGCGATCTCGGTCTTCCCCACACCCGTCGGACCGATCATCAGGATGTTCTTCGGACCAACTTCTTCTCGCATTTCGTCCGGCAACTGCTGGCGTCGCCAACGGTTTCGGATCGCGATGGCCACGGCGCGTTTCGCCTCGTCCTGGCCGATGATGTGGCGATCGAGCGCCGCGACGATCTCGCGAGGCGTCATTTCGTTCATGGTTGTGGTTCTTGCCCCTTCAGTGTGAATGTGGCGGTCATCTCCACGCGGTACGCAATGGGTTTGAGCTTGTCGGACACCAGTTCGGTTCCCGGCCGGTCCTCTTCCTCGTCAAATCTGGGTAGCTGGCGACCGAACATGGCCATCATCTCTTGCGCCTCGCGCTGACGCTGGTCCATGCTCGACAGGATCGAGTCGGAGAGGCGCTGCAACGCACCCAGGGATCGACCCGCGGACCGGGCCAGTCGCGCGGCCTGGCTGCGGGCGTTCTCAAACGCCCGTCGAGCGACCGCATTCATGTCATCGTCGGTGAGCCGCCGCACGTAAAAGAACGTCGGACCGTCCTCGATCCGTATTCTGGGGGACGGAGCGTCAGCGGTGTCGGCGACCTTCGAGTCGCCATCGCCGGCGTGATCCTCATCATCACCCGCGCTGTCGTCTTCATCGTCGTCGCCCGTCTTGAGCACCTCCATCTCGCGAAGCTGATCCCGAATGGCGTCCATTTCGCGTTGCTGATCCTCCGGGCGACGGCCTGCGAGGTTCCATTCCAGCAGCACAGGCATGGCCAGACGAACGCGGTCCTTCGGCTTGTCCTCGTCGCCGCCGCCCTGCCCCATCGCCGCTCGCATGATCTGCGCCTGCATCTGTGCCATTCGTCCTTCGCTCGGTCTGTGCTCGACGGCCGCGCCGAATCGATGAGTGGGGCGAGGTGCGTCCAGCCCGGCAATCCGCTTCTCCAGTTCCGACCGGCAGGCCCTCAGTTTCTTCAGCGCCGATCGGGCGGACTTGCCGTAAGCATAGACGCGCCACCGGACGCGAACGAAGGTCGGCTGAAACCGCTGCCGGCCCGTGCCTCGCACCTGGACCACCGGCCCATCCGCCGCCGCGCCGGCGGTAAGGATTCCAACAACCGCCCAGCCCAACGCTGCTCGTGTGAACATGACGCATCCTCCGGTCGCACCGCGCGCTGGACTCACGGTCGACTGCGAGCACACTTTGACATGGGTCGGCAGGATCGGCAAGTCCTCCGGCACAAGCCCGGCCGACCCTCGAGAGATGTTACACCGCATTCAGTCGCCGAGTTGCGACAGATTGATCTGACCGAGTCCCTGACTGTCCCAGCCGAACGTCAAGCCGCCGCGACGCGGTTTGCTCGGCCGCTTCTTCGCCGGAGCCTCGCGCGACGAAGTCCCGGCCGCAGCCTCCTCTGCGGACAACTCGGCCGGCCGCGACCGCATCGACAGCGAAATGCGCCGAGCATCGCTGTCCACCCCCAGCACGCGAACCTCGACCTCCTGCCCCGGCTTGACCTTGTCGGTCACGGATCGGACCCGTTCGTTCGCCAATTCGGAGATGTGGATCAACCCGTCAACGCCCTCCTCCAGTTCCACGAACGCCCCGAAGTCCGTCGTGCGGACCACCTTGCCCTTCACCGTGCCGTTCACGAGATACTTGCTCTCCACGTTGGACCAGGGATCGTCGCGCAACTGCTTGAGGCTCAAGGCGATCCGTTGGGCCTTCGTATCGACGCTGACGACGCCGACGTCGACGATGTCGCCCTCCTTCACGACTTCCGACGGATGGCGAACGCGACGTGTCCAACTCATCTCGCTGATGGGCAACAAGGCATCCAGCCCCGGCTCCAACTCGACGAAGGCTCCAAAACTCGCCAGTCGCACAACACGGCCCTTGATCGTCGCCCCGGGCACATATCGCGTTTCCGCCGTCTCCCACGGGTTGGTCGTGATCTGCTTGAGACCGAGCGATATCTTCCGCTTCTCGGAGTTCAGTTTTAGAACCTTCACATCCAGCTCGTCGCCGACTTTGAGCAGGTCCTCGGGTTTGCCGGTCCGGCCCCAACTCATGTCGCTGATGTGGAGCAGCCCGTCGATACCGCCGATGTCCACGAACGCGCCGTAATCCGTCAAACTGCGGACCTTGCCTCTGCGGATCTGACCGACTTCGAGTTCCGCGAACAGCTTTTGCTTTCGTTCGGCCTGCTCGTGAAGGAGACACTTCCGGCGTGAGACGACCAGGTCGCCGGTGTCAACCTCGAACTTGGTGACCTCGGCCCGGATCATCTGGCCGATCAAATCCGAAATGTCCTTCATGAAATGGAGGTCGACCTGGCTGGCGGGGATGAATGCCCGCACACCTTCCACGTCCATGTCCAGCCCCCCCTTGTTCATGCCGGTCACTTTGCCCTCGACGACGAGACCGACCCGCATCCCGCTCATGAGTTTCACGCGCCTGGCTTCACGCATGGAGACCTTGAGCAGCCCGCCGCGAGGGTCCGTGCCGACGACGCAAACCTCGATCGTATCGCCGAGATTATACGACTCGCCACGACGGAAATCTGTCAGCGGCATCGCGCCGAGAGACTTCGCGCCGAAATCGACCAGAATGTCCTCGGTTCCGATATTCGCGATGCGTCCGGAGACAATCGCACCCACCGAAACTTCGTCGGTAACCACCTCGGCCGCCCTCGTCGAATCGGCGATCTCTGACGCGGAGACGCCCTTCATCGCATCCTCAACCGCCGCGTCGAGATTGTCCCCGTCTGCTTCACGCAGCGCCGCGGCAATGTCGTTCTCAGGCTCGCGCGGGCGGACCGGCGAGGGTGGTGAGACCGCCGCCGTTTCCGCCGAAGAAGCGGCTACAGGCGTATCGGACCCACTGCCCAAACCGCCGGCCGGCGGCTGATCCGCCTGCGACGCGGCCGGAGACTCGGCCTGTTGATGCTTTTTTGTGTCTGGAATCAAATCCATCAGGATCGGCCTCAGCGGGGTCACAGTATTTGGAAGGGTCTGCACCCTCGGCGGATCACACGGCACCCCGCACAGCCAGTCGGAGACCACCAAGGTTTCGGCCTCACCGGCGAGCGGCTTGATCGAAAGTCCGCCGCCGGCACCCGCAGAATCTGCCGCCCTCTCCGTGCGTCTCCTTCAACTTCCCAATCCCCGTCCAATATCTACGATAACCGATCCGCGTCCGCGAATCCACTGCCACGGCCCGGTTTCCCGCCAGAAATCTACGGTTCGCGGGGGCCTCCCCGCCGCACCGCCGGGCGGTGACGGCTTGCGCCGCGCGACGCAGCCGATTTTGGGCTTGCGTCCCGGGTGGCCGGTGGCTTATAATGAGCGGCGAGGCAGGTGTCGGCTATTGGCCCCCCCTGCGGAATCCTCTTTCAAAAACGGCGTGGCGAGCCTCGCTGGACGAAGAGGAAACTGCGGTGACGGCTTGGCGGGCATCGAAGACAATCCCGACCAGGTGTTCTGACCGGTTCGGTCTTGGCCGAATCTGGGGCAGAGTGTCAGAATCAGCCGAAGCTGCTTATAGTCCCTTAGTTGGCGAGCTGCCACAGGAAACGTTTGTGTCGCACTCGGTAGCAGAGGGCCGGGGCTGGCAGCAGACAAAAGCAAGAGGGGGATGCCGCGCGACGCGGCGCGCCTCCAGAGTTATGCCGATAGTTCGATCGGCCCGCAAGGTGATGAGCCTAAAGGAGTCAAGAGTGATGATGTACGCCAATCGAAAGCGGTTCGGGTTCACGTTGATCGAGTTGCTGGTGGTCATTTCGATCATCGCGCTGTTGATC
>CAYQDV010000053.1:0-16466 GCA_964416295.1 uncultured Planctomycetaceae bacterium | reverse complement strand
CCGCGAATACTGTCCGCGCGAACCGTCGCACCGAATGGAAACGAGTGGAGCACGCGGCTTGCCCGCCGGCAGCTCCGGACGACCGCCGACAACCTTCAGCCTGGCAACTCTCATCATGATCGAACGCAAGGACCACCAGCGAATCGCCAAAGAGCTTCAGTCCCTGCTCGCCGATCGATTCGACGGAGTCTCTGTCCGGATCGGAGACGACATCCACTACCGCGGGACGAACGTCGTCGTCACCACGCCGGCCTTTTCCGGGTTGCTGCCGGAGCAGCGATTTCATCACATCGTCCACGCCGTCCCGCCGGACTTCTACGAGGCCTATTTGCGCGGTGGCGTCGTCTGGTTTGAACTCAGCCCGGGCGAGACGGGCCTTCAGTACATGAGAATGCCCCGCTCCGATGATGTCGCACCGGACGCGGCCGGCCTCGACACCCGGCTCCGGGAAACACGCTTCCTCGAACGATTCGAGCAGGTGTTGAGAGCAAACACCGGCGACCCCTCGCAGCACGACTTCGTCGTCGCCCGGCGCACGCTCGCCGAAGCCGGATGGACGGAACCGGAGATCACCCGGGCACGGTTGTTATTCATCCTTCGCGGGGCGTTCAGCGATGCGGATATTCTGCCCGTCCTCGCGGCGGCACCCGACGAACCGGATGGCAGCGAGACCTGAGGCAGCATCGCCCCGCGCGACCGGGACGGCCCACCGGCTGGTTTTTCGAGAAGGATCGGCGACCGACTGCCGCGGGGCGTCGAGGCCGAATCGGGCGTCAGATGCCGCCGCCGGTCGACGTCCCGCCACCGCCGCTCAGCAGGGCAAAAATCGGGGATAGAAGCGTGCTTTGAAGAATGCCAAAAACCGTCGCCGGGATGGAATTCGCTACGCCGGCGAAGACCTGCCGAACGCCCGTCGCACACTGCGAGAACTGCAGAAGAGGAGCGGCGGCCAGAACGATCATCAATCGGCGAATCCAGCGGTATCGACGCGGCGTCATAAGCGGTGTCCGATCCTTGTCCATGTGTACGGCCCATCAACAGGTGGGAAGCGATTTTCCCTGAAGCCTCCCCGCCCCCTGTCAGGGGAAGAAGGGCTGTCGATTCGCTCCGAGCAGTATCTGGAGGATATCGAGCGAAGGGAAGCTTCTCAGCAGGGTCTGTTGCACTGAACCCACGAATGATTGAAACAGAGCAACATTGATCTGGGTGCCCACGCTCAGCGCAGTCGAGACGGCCAGATCGCTCAACCCGGTCGTATCACAGCCACCGGCGGCCTGAAACACCGGCAGAGCGGCGAACAAAACCAGGATTCTCTTGCTCCAACGGTGAATTCGCGTCAGCATAGCCAACTCTCCCAACCGGCGACCCACGCCAAGCCGCCGCAACGCTGCAGGTACGCTCGGCTACCCGCCGAGCACGCGCGCCTCATCGTAATGCCGCCTCTGCCGCGTTTCAACGACAAGAATCGGCGATCCGAGCGCTTTTTGCCCCAAGATCACCGTTGACAGATGTGGCGTCCGACGTATAATCCCGGGTTTAGCGTTCGTGTTACGCATGGGGCGTAACCTGTAACTATATGGCGTGCGTGACATTAAAGGATCTTTGCAAGGATTATCCCGGCGGCGTCAGGGCCGTGGACGGGGTCAATCTCGAAATCGCCGATGAGGAGTTCGTCGTCCTCGTCGGCCCATCCGGGTGCGGCAAGAGCACCACGCTGCGGATGATCGCGGGTCTGGAGGAAATCACCTCCGGCACGATTCGAATCGGTGAGCGAACGGTCAATGGCATCTCACCGAAAGACCGCGACATCGCCATGGTGTTCCAGAATTATGCCCTGTACCCGCACATGACGGTATATCAGAATATGGCCTTCAGCCTGAAGCTTCGCCGTCGCGACCTCGGAATCAGCAAGAGCGACATCGATCGGAAGGTACGGGGAACCGCACGGGCCCTCGGCATCGACGACCTCCTTGCCCGAAGGCCCAAGGCGCTCTCCGGCGGCCAGCGCCAACGCGTGGCAGTCGGTCGTGCAATCGTTCGGGATCCGAAGGCCTTCCTGTTCGACGAGCCGCTGTCGAACCTGGACGCCAAGCTCCGCGTGGAGATGCGATCCGAACTCAAGCGGCTCCAGCGCAGGCTTCGGACGACCACGGTCTACGTCACGCATGATCAGGAAGAAGCCATGACATTGGGCGACCGGGTCGTGGTCATGAAAGACGGAACGGTCCAGCAGTGTGACGGTGCGATGGCCATCTACCAGCGGCCCGTGAATCGTTTCGTTGCGGGGTTTATCGGAACGCCGCCGATGAATTTCCTGGATGGCCGAGTGGTCCGCGACGACGGTGCGCTGGCGTTCGACGAAGGCTCAGTCCGGATCGCATTGCCTTCCGGGATGGCGGACAGGCTTAATGGGTTTATCGATCAGCCCCTGGTGATGGGCGTCCGGCCCGAGGCGCTGTCGATCGCGGCGGCGTCGGCCCGAAACGAGACGACCTGCGAGAAGTGCAGCACGGCGATGACGGGGCGCTTCTGCCACCAGTGCGGTGCCGAGCAGGGCCTCAAACGAGCGAACGAGGCCAACCCGGCGTTGGACGTCGAGATAACGCTCGTCGAGTTGTTGGGAGATGAAAAGGATGTCTACATGACCACCCCAGCCCGAAACCAACTGGTGGGTCGTGTGGAGGCGCAGGCCCAGGCCGTCGAAGGTCAGACGTTGCGGATGCAGATCGACATGCGCGGCGTCCACCTGTTCGAGCCGGGCGAGGTGGGCGCGAATGTGACGGCAGGGCGTAATGGAGAGCGGGCCTGTGCCCATTGAGCCGGCCCAGGTCGGTTCGGCCCGTGCCTCACAGGCACCGCTCGAAGAATCTCCGAGGAGGCGGTCAGTGGGTTAAGTGACCGTCCCAACCGCGAGATCTTCGCGCGGGAAGGCAGCACCCGCCGCAACCTGCTGCCGGTATGGGCCTGGCAGAGTGCCCATTTTTTTTGCCC
Organism: uncultured Planctomycetaceae bacterium; assembly: GCA_964416295.1. Lineage (GTDB taxonomy): Bacteria > Planctomycetota > Phycisphaerae > UBA1845 > UTPLA1 > JAPULF01. The sequence continues at coordinate 13,475 of CAYQDV010000053.1, read as the reverse complement.
GGACCGACGCGTCTTGGCTGAGCGGGCGCGGTGCCAGCGACAATCAGAGGCGTGCGTGGACGCCGGTTTTCCACGCGATAGTAGACCAAGAGGAATAGTGGCGATGAGCGTGGAACTGATTCGAATCGTCGACGCCATGTCGCGCGACAAGAACATCGACAAGGACCTCGTCCTTGGCGACCTTGAAGCAGCGATGGAGTCGGCCGTTCGCAAGAAATACGGCCCCGAAGAAGACGTCTCCGTATCGATCGACCGCTTCTCAGGCGACATCGTGGCCACGCTGAACGGCGAGACCATCAGCATGGCCCAACTCGGCCGCATTCCGGCCCAGACCGCCAAGCAGGTCATGATCCAGCGAATTCGCGAGGCCGAGCGCGGCAGCATCTTTGAAGAATACATCGAGCGCAAGGGCACGATCGTCACGGGAACCGTGTCCCGCTTCGAAGGCGGAGCGCTCGTCGCGACTGTCGGACGAACCGAAGGCTTCCTGCCACGCAGCGAGTCCATTCCCGGTGAAACCCACCAGCCCGGAGAACGCGTTCGAACGCTGATCCTCGACGTCCGCGAAGCCCCACACCAGGTCAAGATCATCCTGTCACGCTCCCATCCGGATTTCATCCGACGCATGTTCGAACTCGAGGTGCCGGAAGTGGCCGAACGGATCATCGAAATCAAGGCCCTTGCCCGCGAGGCCGGCTACCGCACCAAGGTGGCCGTCTCGTCGATCGACATGAAAGTCGACGCCGTGGGAGCCTGCGTCGGCGTGCGGGGAAGTCGGATCAAGAACATCGTCGAGGAGCTCGGCGGCGAGAAGATCGACATTGTCCGCTGGAACCAGTCCTCGCAAATCCTGATCCCCAACGCCCTGAAGCCCGCGGAGGTTCAGGATGTGTCACTCTGCTTCGAGCTCGGCCGTGCGACCGTGGTCGTCCCCGAGGAACAGCTCTCGCTGGCGATCGGAAAACGTGGTCAAAACGTCCGGCTCGCGGCCCGCCTGACCGGTTGGGACATCGATATCCTGACACCCAAGGAGTACAACCGCGGGCTGGATCGCCTCGCGGCGACGCTCCACAAGATCGAAGGGCTGGATGAGGTCGTCGCGGAGCGCGTGTCCTTGCTGGGCCTGATCAGTGTCATGGACGTGGAGTTGGTCGGGGCCTCCCCGCTGGTCAAGGAATTGGAGCTGTCCGAGGAAGCGGCGGCCAACATCGTCGAGGTTTGTACCGCTGAAGCCAAACTCGTTCAGGCAGAGTTGGAAGCCGAGCGTATCGCCGCCGCGGCCGCAACCAAGGAGAAGGCGGCCGAGGAGAAAGCGGCCGAGGACGCGATCCCGCCAAATGCCGACGACGACTCTCAAGACGGTACCGAAACGGCCGACGGCGCCCCTCCCGACGCAGGCGATGCACCTGATTCGACAGATCCGGACTCCTCCGTGACCGCAGAGTCCGAGGATGCCGCCACGAGCGAGCCGTCGGAAACAGGTGACGCGGAGCCTGACGACGGCGCCATGGTGACCGCCGAAGCCACCGCGGAACAGAGTGGCAGCGACGAGGGAAAAGACGCAGAGGATTGACGTTGACGGAACGGCAATACAGGAATCGCATGGATTCGCAGGTCTGAGGTCTGGTCGCGGAGATCGGTTTTGGCAGAGAAGAAACTTCGAGTGCACACGCTCGCAAAGGAGCTGGGCGTCGCAAGCAAGGCCATCATAGAGAAGTGCCGCGCGGAGGACATCGAGGTCAAGAACCACATGCACGTTGTGCATGCCGGACTGGCTGCGACCATTCGTGAGTGGTTCAGCGAAGGTGCGCACACGACGACCCTAGAACAGGCCGAACGCGTCAATCTCGCGAAAGTCCGCGTCAAGACGCGGCGCAAGAAGAAGACGACCGAGACCGCTGCACAATCGGAGTCCGGTTCGACCGGCGTGGCCGTGCTCGAAGCTCCCGCCGGCGAGGCACCAAGCACGGGCGAGCTGGCCCCGACCATTTCGGCGCCCGGCGCCGAGACGTCGGCACCAACGGAAACGCTCCCGCCTGCGGAAACGCAAGCCAGTCCCGGCACGCCCGACGGAGCAACCTCCGCCGCGGCAGAGGTCCAACCGGCATCGGAAGAAACCGTCGTCGCCGCCGCACCGGAAGCAACGGCTGAACCCAGCGCTCAATCGCCGGAATCGCCCCCCCTTGCGACGACGGATACAACGGGTTCCGAGTCCCCTGCGGTGGGCGAGAAGGCCGCCGGAGCGCCGCCCAAGCAGAAAGCCCCAATCATCGCCGGCCCTCAAAACGTGCCGCAACCGGCGAAGCTCCAAGGACCGCGAGTGGTCCGAATGGAGCGTCCGGACGATATCGCGCCTCCCCGTCGCGCGCCACGCCCGCCAAGAGGACCCGGGCGGAGTGATGCCGCCTCGCCACCGATTTCGCCGGAGGAAGCCCGTCGCGGGCCGCGGCGCCCGCCCGGTCGCCAGGATTGGAAGTCACCCGGAGCCGCCGAGAGCGCCCCCCCGGGGGGGCGACGGTCGCCGCGCCGAAGTGTACGCGATACCCGAGCTTTGTCGGTCGAGAAGCTGCGCGAATGGCGCGATCGCGACTTGGTCGAGCGTCGAGAGCGGTTGGACCATGCCACAGGACGAGGCATCGGCGGTCTGCGGGCCATTGAAGGCAAGCAGCCGCGGCGTTCCGGCTCAAGGCGTGCCGTCGAGCACGTCCAAAAGAGCCAGATCGAGCTCGATGAGCCCGTCATGATAAAGGAACTCTCGAAAGAGTCCGGCATCACGGTGGCCAACATCCTCCGGAAGCTTTTCCAGGAACACGGCCAGATGAAGACAGCGGGATCGAGCCTGGATACGGAAACCGCCCAGGTCATCGCCGCGGAATTCGGGATCGAACTGACCGTCCGCCCGCGAAGAAGCGGCCTCGACCGCCTCGCCGACGAATTCGCGTCGATCCTCCGTGACCACCTGATGCCGCGTCCCCCGATCGTCACGGTGCTCGGGCACGTCGACCACGGAAAGACCAGCCTCCTGGACCGCATTCGCAAAGCGAACGTGGTCGCCGGAGAGTCCGGCGGAATCACCCAGCACATCGGTGCCTACCGCGTCGCCGTCCAGGACAAATCGGTCACCTTCCTCGATACACCGGGCCATACCGCATTCACCGCCATGCGGGCCCGCGGTGCGAACATCACCGACGTCGTGGTGCTGGTCGTGGCGGCGGATGACGGCGTGATGCCCACGACCGTCGAGGCCATCAACCACGCCAAGGCGGCGAATGCCACAATCGTCGTGGCCTTGAACAAGATCGACCTGCCGCATGACATCAACAAGATCTACGCCCAGCTTTCGGAACAAGGCCTGACCCCCAGCGGCGAATGGGGCGGGGACACCGACGTCGTCAAAACTTCTGCAGTGACCGGCGAGGGCATCGACGACCTGCTGAACCATCTCGCAATGCTGAGCGAAATCATGGACCTTGAAGCCGATCCGACCATTCCGGCGCACGGAACCGTCATCGAGGCCCAACGCAAAGAGGGCGAGGGCAACGTCGCTCGTCTGCTCATCCAGGAAGGCACGCTCCGCTCCGGACAGTTCATCGTCTGCGGCGCGGCCTACGGACGTGCCAGGACGCTCAAGGATGAACGCCGCCGATCCCTGAAGACCGCCGCTCCGTCCACTCCCGTGGAGGTGACGGGACTCACCGAGGGTGCCACCGCGGGTGACCCGTTCTACGTGGTCAAATCGGCGCAGCGTGCAAAGGAAATCGGCGAAGAGGTTGCCGTGCAACGCCGCGAGCTGACCTTGTCGCGCGTCGCCAAGCCCACGAACCTGGAGTCGGTCCTGGCATCCGCCGTGGAGGGAGCGGTTCCCGAGCTGCAGGTGATCCTGAAGGCAGACGTCCATGGTTCGGTAGACGCACTGAAAAACGAGTTGTCCAAGTTCCCGAAGGATCGCATAAAGCTGAACATCCTGCACGCCGGCGTCGGCGCCATCATCGAGTCGGACGTCGTGCTCGCTCAGGCCAGCAACGCGATCATCATCGGGTTCCATGTGGTCCCCGATCCGGCAACACGAAAACTGGCGGACGACGCACGGGTTTCCATTCGCACCTATCGCGTCATCTACGCGGTGGTGGACGACATCCGCAAGGCCCTCGAAGACCAGCTCCCGCCCGAAGAACACTTCGAGTCTCGTGGTCGGGCCGAAGTCCGCGAGGTCTTCACGATTTCGAAGGTCGGTCGAATCGCCGGATGTCTGGTCCGTGACGGCGCCATCGCGCGAAACCACCTCGTTCGCGTCGTCCGGGACGGCGTGGTGGTTGTGGACAAAGCGCCCATCGAGTCGTTGCGGCGTTTCAAGGACGACGCCAAGGAAATCAAGTCCGGCCTCGAATGCGGAATCCGCGTGCGTCGTTTCGACGATCTGAAGCCGGGGGATATCATCGAGGCCTATGAAGTTATACAGGTGGCACAGACGCTCGAATGACGACCGGCGGCCAGCGTGCGACAGGTCGGGTGTATAGCGCCGATGGTTGTGGGTCTGTTGCACCTGTCGCTCGCGATTCCCGGCGCTCGGTCGCTCAAGGACAAGCGCCGAGTCATCCGGAGCCTGAAGGATCGGCTGAGCGGCAAGCACAACGTCTCCGTGGCCGAAGTGGAGAATCTCGACAAGCACCGCTGCTGCGGGATGGCCCTGGCCCTGGTCTCCAATGACCGACGGTTCACCGACAGTTGTCTTTCTAAGATCGTCGACGAGATCCGGCGGGAACGCGAGTTGACCTTGATCGAGTATGAAATTGAGTTGATCTGACGCGCGATGCGCCTGATTCGGGCCTGCGACGCCCCGGGAGAAAGCTCCAAGACATGAGCTATCGAAACAAAAGAGTCGCCGCCGTTGTGCGGGGCATCGTCAGCGACACCATCGCCAACCGCCTCTCCGACCCGCGGATCAGCCGGCTTACCAGCGTCACGGGGGTCGAAGTGACCGCCGATCTCGAGTTCGCCGACGTCTATGTCAGCGTCATGGGCACGGACGGCGAGGCCACCACTACCATGAAAGGACTCCAGAGCGCCCGCGGCCTTGTACAGCGCCAGATAGCACGCAAGTTGGACATCCGAAAATGTCCCGAGCTGCGCCTTCACTTGGATCATGGACTGAAGATCGCCCGCCAGACGCTGCAACAACTTGACGAGGTCCTGCCCGGCCTTCCGCCCGACACCACGTCGGACGAAGGCCCGGCGCGACCTCCCGGAGCGACCGAATGAAGAACGCCTCGCAGTATGCCCGCCGGATCAAAACCCTGTTCGCAACCGTCCAACGTGAGGGCTCCAAGCCGACAACGACGGCGACAGACGATCCGCTCGAACAGTTGATGCGCGGCATCCTCAGCCGCACCGCCTCCGAAGCTCGGGCCGCGGCCGCATGGTCCCGCCTTCGGGGCGCCACCGTCGACCTGAATGAACTTCGTGTCACGCCTGTTTCTGAACTCGTGGAGATCATTGGGCGCGACTACCCCCAGGCCCGCTCCGTCGCGGAGCAGATATCGAGAACACTCCACGCCATCTTCAATCGACAGCACGCTCTCAACCTCGATTTCATGAGATCGAGCACGCGCACCGACGCCGAATCCTTCCTCAATGGCCTCGATGGAGTCGACGCCCATGCGCGTGCGACTGTCATCATGGGCACGCTCGGCGCCCACGCCATTCCGATCGACGACCACATGCTGTCCTATCTTCGGCGCGGACGCTATGTGGACGAAGAGGCAAAGAATAACGAGGTTCAGACCTTCCTGGAGCGCCACATCAAGGCACGCGACGGCGTCACCTTCTACGCATTGTTCAAGCGGTATGCCGCCACCCACAGCCCTCGTCCACCGGCCACGAAACGCCGTTCCAAGGCGGGGAAGAAGGCCGCCCGGCCGAAACGAGCCGCAGCGACGACCCGGACCCGAGAACAGCCCACCGCACGGACCTCCGCGCCGAGGACAAAGAAGGCGGCAGCCCGGCCCCGCGCGCGGGCGGCCGCGAAGAAGACTCGGCCCGCAAAGCCGGCCAAGCGGCTTTCTTCGCGTGCATCGAAAACCGCTCGCGCGTCCGGATCGAAGAAACGCCGCAAGTGACCGGCGAGAGTTGGCAGCCGTTATGGAGGACGTTGTGCCATGTTGCACCCATCGAAAACTCGCTCCGGCGTGGAACAGGCTTTCTCCGTGGTGCTCCCTTCCGTCATCGAGTCGAGTGGCTTCAACATGAGCGCCTTGGGCGGCGGCGTGCGTTTCGGGGGAAGCGCAAGACGCGCCGACGCGCTGGCCCCCAGCCGATCCCAGCGAACCCGACACACTCGCCCGGCCGGCTGGTGGCCCACGCCCCGGGTCATGCTCTGCAGCCTCTTCAGCGTATTCTGTGCCGTCTCGTGTGCCGCAACATCGACAACGCCCGCCGTCACGACGGCGCCATCGACCGTTGCCGACTACGACCCCGATCGCGCATTCCTCCGGCTCAATGAAATCATGCCGGTGCCACACCTGCCATCGGCGAATGCTGTGGAAGCAACGGAGCCACCACCGCCCGCCCTGCGCTATCTTCGAAAGGGACGCGAACGTTTCGACGATCGACTCTGGGCGGATGCCATCGCCGCGCTCGAAAAATCCCTCCAAATCCATCCAAGCCTCGTCGACGCCCGCATTCTCCTCGCCCGCGCCGCGTTGCGCCAGGGTAATCGCGGCCTTGCCGAAACCCACCTCCGCGAAGCGATCACACAGCGGCCGGACGACGTGGCGGTCCATCAGTTGCTCGGTGAAATCGCCTGGCAGGACAATCACGCTGACGAGGCGATCCGCTCGTTCCGGCTCGCCCTGTCGGCGCATAACGCCGCGCCGGATCGACCCGAAACGGTGCTGGCGCATCTGTCGCTCGCGATGGCCCTGCGGAAAGCGGACTACCTCACCGCGGCCGTGGACCAGCTCGAAGCCTACCAGGCGGCCGCTCAGCAGCCCACGCCGGACATGAAAGCCTACCCGGAACTGAAAGAGGTCATCGTCCTCTACCGGGGAATGGCCGCGGGGCTCCTCGGAGACATATACACACGGCTCGGTCGACACGACAACGCCATCGAGGCGTACGAACGGGCCGTCACCGAAGCGCCCGAGGATGTCTCCTTCTCCGTGCGCCTGGCGCGATCGCTCGCTCGGGCCGGACATGTGCAGGACGCACTCGACGTCGTTCATCGCGTCCTGACGAAAGCGCCTGACAAAGCCGAAGGTCTGGATCTGCTCGGAGAAATCTGCACGATCGCCGGCGAACCGGATCGATACGATGCCGAAATCGCGCGGCTGGCCACCGGATCACGCGATCCCGCCCTGCAGTTGAAGCTGACAGAAGTCCTCGCCGAACACGGCAAGACGGATGCGGCCATCGACGTACTCGAACGCATGCTTGACGCAAACCCCGACCGCACCGACGCCCTTCAGAAACTCGCCGACCTCTACCTGAAGCAACAGCAGGTCGACGGATTCGTGCAGGTGCTCGCACGGCTGCTGCACGACCCCACCGTTCCGAACGACGGCCCGGCGGCACTGCTGACACGAGCCGTCGCCGACGCGTCGATGGGCGCCAGGCTCCTTCAGGCCGCTCGGAATCGCGCCGAGAAGACGCCCTCCGACGCGGCGGTTCACTCCGTCTACGGACGCGTGCTGGCGGCGACCGGACGGCTCGACGCGGCCATCACCGAACTGCAAGAGGCCGTCCAATTGGAGCCGAAATCCGCCGCCAATCGGGTCGCCCTGGCTCGGACGCTGCTCGCCGCCCGGCAATGGGCGGCTGCCGTAAAGGCTGCTGACGCCGCCATGGAAGCGGGCTCGCGGACCTCGGAAACGTTGTTCATCAAGGGCCAGGCCCACCTCGCCCTCGATCAGTTGGACGACGCGGAGACGGCCCTGCGCGAAGCCTACCGCCTGAAACGTGATTCCCGCGACGTCATGCTGGCAATGGCGGACCTGGCGAAACGCCGCCGCGACTTCCGCCTCTTCGAACAAATTCACACCCGCATCATCGAAGAACTGGACCCGCGCTACCTCCCCTCTCGCGAAGCGTTGATTCGCCTCTATCTCGACGCCAAACAGGTTCAGCAGGCCCGGTCGCTCTTTGCGGAATTCGCCCGCCTCAAGCTGGAGGGGCCGGCCGTGGATCGGTGCGACGCCCTGATCCGCTTCGCTACCGGCGAGCTCGACCTGGACGCCTACCGAGCCGTCCTACGTGGCCTCATCGAGGCCCACCCCGACGACATTATCACTCGCGTCTATCTCATGCGCAGCCATGGCGAAACGAAGGATTATGTCCAGTGCCTCGCGGCTGCGGACCCCATCCTGACGCGGGATCCCGACAACATCGAAACGCGGGACCTGAAGGCCACGGCGCTGATGAAGCTGCTTCGGTTTGAAGATGCCAAGGCGGTTCTCCGCGATCTTCTCGTTGCCCAGCCGCGCAATATCAAGTGGCAATTGCAGCTTATCGAAATCTCGCTGGACCAGGGACGGTTCGATCAGGCCATCACGCAACTGCGCAAGATGCTGAAACGGGATGATCTGGGGCAGACGCGCGACCTGTTCACCGACCAGTTGATTCGCGAGTACCTCCTCGCCGATCGGATGGAAGACGCCGTCCGGACCGCCAAAGACTGGCTCGATGAGACGCCGGACGACGCGTACCGGCGCAACGTCTATCTTCGCACGCTCAGTGCCGCCGGCCGCCACGACGAGGCCGTCAGGACCTCGCGTCAGTGGTTGGACGACGACCCCACCGGCGCCGAGCCGCGGCGGCAGCTCATCCTGCAGCTCAAGACCGCCGAGCGCTACGTCGAGGCCCAGCAGGTCATCCTGTCATGGCTCGCCGACGACCCCGACGACGAAATGCTGAATCTCTACCTGATCGACGCCCTCTGGTCCGACCGCCGGTGGGACAGCGCGATAGAGATCTCCAGCGTAGGAGCAGAATTGCCCGGGCAGCGCGAGGGCTATCGCCGCTGGCTCGCCCGCACCTACCTCCTCGCCGGACGTTTTGATGAGGCGATCGAGCACTTTCAGGCCGAAGTCAGCGCATCCCCCAACGAAGACAGCTACCAACAGTTGATCATCGCCCTCGTGGCCGCCGAGCGATTTCAGGAAGCGGAGTCGATGATCAACAAGCTGCTCGGATCCGTGACGGGGCGGGGCGCTCAGTCGCCGCTGGTCGACTCACTCAAGGGCATCCTGGCGACCCTCTGCCAGCGAACACACCGCCTCGACAAGGCCCTGCATTATCTCGAAGAACTCTACGCGGCCGACCCAAAGGATGCCGGCCGCTGCAATAACCTTGGCTACACGCTGGTCGACACCGGTCGCGACCTCGACCGCGCCGAAAAACTCATCCGCCACGCCGTCGGCGAGGAGCCACGAAACTCCGCCTACCTCGACAGCCTCGGCTGGCTCCTCTACAAGCGGGGCGACTTCGAGCAATCCATCCATTACATCGACCTCGCGCTCCGACAGGAACGAGACGACGACGCCGTCATCCTCGACCACATGGGAGACGCCCTCTATCGCAGCGGAAACGCCGACCGCGCCGGAACCTTCTGGCAAAAAGCCCTCACCCGAATCGACAAGGACGCCGCCGGCGACCGCCCACTCGACATCGAGCAGCGCCAACTCCGAAAGCAGATTCGCGCCAAGCTCGATCAATCACACAGCGACGACGCCGTCGAAACGGCGCCGGTCGGTGAGCAGCCGCAGCCCGCGTCCAAGCCGGCCCACCCGGCGACCGAACCGACCGCGAGGCCGTAGGGTCGGCTGTAGCGTCGGCTCCCCGTGGCCGACGTGACCCGCCCGGTGGACGCCCGTTCGCCAACGTCGGGCACAGGGGCCCGACGCTACGAGGACCGTCCGAGCGATCACACACCGAATCCGTCATGCGCCCAGACTCGCCGCACCTCGGCACGGGCCGTTTCGCACCTGCGGCGAACCGGCTATAATCCACATACGAGGAACCGCTTTTTGGAAAGGCCGATCCCATGTCAGGTCACAGCAAATGGGCCAACATCAAACGAAAAAAGGCCGCGAACGACGATAAACGCGGCAAACTCTGGAGCAAGCTCGCCCGAAACATCATCGTGGCGGCCAAGAGCGGCGGCGGGGACCCCTCCGCCAACCTCACCTTGCGCTACGCAATTGACAAGGCCAAAGCCGCCAACATGCCCGCCGGCACCATCGAGAAGGCCGTCGCCAAGGGCACCGGCGACCTCGATGGCGCCGAGTTCGTGCCCGCCGTCTACGAAGGCTACGGCCCCGGAGGCGTTGCGATCATCGTCGATGCCCTGACCGACAACCCCAATCGGACCGCGCCCGAGATCAAGAAGACCTTTGAGCGCGGCGGCGGCAATCTCGGCGCAACCAACTGCGTGAGCTGGAACTTCCACACCAAGGGCCTGTTCATCATCGGCGACGCCGACACGGACGAGGACACGCTGATGGAGGTCGCCCTCGACGCGGGAGCCGATGACGTCCGCCACGAAGACGACACCTACGAGGTCACCTGCGACGTCCACGCCTTCGAGGCCGTCAAGAAGGCACTCGGCGACGGCAAGATTCCCTGCCAGTCCGCCGACATTACCAAGATTCCCGGCACGACCGTTTCGATCGACGCTCCCACCGGCGCCAAACTCCTCCGGCTCATCGAGGCCTTCGAAGACAACGACGACGTCCAGAACGTCTACAGCAACTTCGAAATGCCCGACGAGGTCATGGCGCAATTGGAGTAGGCGCGGCATCAGCGCTACCCATTCGCCGCAACCGGCCGAAGGTGCCACAGAAACTCCCGGTTGCCACCGTGTCCGCGAAGCGGGCTTTCGGTCTCGGCCACGAGCTGCAGACCCAGGCCCGGCAGGCACTGGCGGACGCGCGCCAGAACCGCACTGCACGATTCGTCCGGAAGCACGCCGCCACGCAGCAGGGCGGCGTCGGCCTCGTAGTGCGGCTTGATCAGCGTGACGATCTGCCCCCCTGCCCCCAGAACCCGCACGGCCGCCGGCAGAATCACCTGCTGCCGGGTCCAACCCGTGTCGATCGTCACCAGGTCGACCGGCTCCGGCAGGCGGAGATGCCGCGCGTCGGTCCGCTCCATGACGACTACACGGGGATCGTTGCGCAGGGCAAAGGCGAGCACGCCATAGCCCCGCTCGATGGCGTAGACCTCCGCCGCCCCGCGCTGAAGCAGACAATCGACAAAACCACCGGCATTGCTGCCGAGATCGGCGCAGCGCCGGCCTTGCGGCGAAAGGGCGAACGTGTCCAGGGCATGAGCCAGCTTTGCGCCGGCGCGGGATGCGAAATCAGCCTCGGAAGCGCTCATCGAACCACAGTGGCCAGGGCGAAATCGACTTGGACCCCAAAAAGAAGAACCGGCGTGTGCCTGCTGCTCCGGCAGGACTCAATGGGTGGGTAGCATCGGCGCCAAAGCCGGTGCGATTCCTCCGAAAACGTGCAGGCAGGGTGTCCGCGTCACCCATCAAACCATGTGTGTCGGAGCGCTACTTCGCCGCCTTCAGGGCATTCAGCCGGCGTGTGAGCTGACTCTTCCGCCGAGCGGCGGTGTTCCGGTGAAGCGTTCCGCGGTTGGCGTTGCGATCGATCACCTTGAACGCCTCGCGCAGGGCCTTTTCCGCAGCATCCACATCCTTCGACGCCAGGACATCCTGCACCTTCCGGATTTGCGTCTTCATCTGGCTTCGCCGCGCGGTGTTCCGGGCGGCGCGGCGGACATTCTGCCGTTGTCGCTTCTGCGATGAGATTGATCGGGGCACGTAGCTCTCCTGTCAAACACCACGGCCGGCGCGGCGGCCTGCCGCGCACACACACGCGGCCGATACCATCGAGTCGTCCACTACCGGCGAGCACGCGGAGCAAACCCGCCCTATGCAGCGCCCTCATCAGCCACCGTCAGGGCCTCCAGACGCTTCCGCGCGTCGCGGTAATTGTAATCGAGCTGGATCAAATGGCCATAGGTATTCCGGGCGTCCTCGGGGTTTCCATCCGCCTCTTGGGCCCGGGCGAGCCAGTAGCTCAGGTCCTTGGCCATGTCTCCGGTCTTGGATTCGACGTCATCCAGCGCCGAAGACAGGATTTCGACTGCCTGGGCATCAAACCCCTTCTCGTGGAAGCACCGCCCCAGATACAGCCGGCTGTCCGCCCGGTGCCGGCCATCTGCCTGGGCCTGCTGAAACATCGGGATGGCCTCGTCATAGCGCTTGGCCTTGAACAGTCGCGTGCCCAGGCTGAATCGAATCCGCATGTCCGTCGGGTAACGCTTGGCACGCTCGCGGAAGATCGCTATCTCCATCTTGTTCTGACGAGCGAGGTGGACGGCCAGCGCCTTTCGCATGTCCGCATTCTTCGGGTCCGCCTTCACCTTGGCCACGAGCCGCCGCACATGGCGCTTCGTCTGTCGCATCCGCACGTCGTCGGCCTTGACTTTGATGTTATAGGCCCCGTTGGCCGCGTACTCCGCCTCCAGCAACGCGATGGCCTCTTTCTCGATCGCGTCGTCTTCCTTGCGGATGAGCAGGTCCACCAGCGTCAGCAGCTTGGCGGGCACGTCGGGGTTTTCTTCCCAGTCGCGCCGCGCCCGCGCAATCAACTCAGCGTCTCGATCAACAGACCGCACAATCTTGTCCCGATCGCGGAGATCGCGCTGGTCATCCGCATCCTTGAGCGATTCACGAAAGTCCTCGCCCGAACCGAATCGGCCTTTAACGATCGTCTGCTTGCTGCTCGCGCCGCTGTAGGCACGCTGCGCCTCCTGAGAATTCGGATAGTGCCCCGACCAAATCTGAGCCGCCCGCAGGCCCGCTTGGAGGATTTCCGAGGCGCAGACATAGTCTCCGGCCGTGACGGACAGTTCTGCGGCCGACTCGATCGCTTCGCAGCACTCCGCGTAGCGTTTTTCCGGCAGTTTCTTCTCGTGCATCAGCCCTTCGACGAGGACCGGCGCGATCCACCGGACGGTGCCATCGCAAGCCGCTCGGGCAGCGGCTTTGAGGATATGTTCCATGTGTCCGACGTTGACGGGGTCCTTGCCGAATAGATAGAGGGCGTTGTTCAGGGCCTTGGGCGCGTCCTTGCCACCTGTAGATCGCTTCTTCGCCTCCAGAAACCCGGCCGGCTTCCCGCCGTTGAGCCGACGCGCCGTCGCGCACACACGCAGGGGCTTCAACCCCTCGTCCATGGCCTCCGGCCACAGGGCCAAGCCGTTCACATAGAGCTCGACGGCATAATCGTAGTTCTTGGACTCAGACACCGCCTTCGCGTGCGCAAACCACTTCCGAGCCTTGGCCTTCTCCGGCTCGCCCGCCACGTGGCGGGGCGGGCCCGATACGGCCGGCTCTGTCTCCTCCGCTGGGTTTGTGTCTTTCTTCATTTGCTGGCGGACACGCGGAGACCCCGACTCTGGGGTTG
>CAYQDV010000052.1:7767-16589 GCA_964416295.1 uncultured Planctomycetaceae bacterium | reverse complement strand
CCACCGAGAGCACTCTGTCCGCCGGAGACGAGCGCACGCTCGTGTGCCGCTGGCGCGCCCTCCTCCGCGGGGCTCTCCGGGCGCCCGCCGCGGAGACGGAGAGGCGGGTCGAGGCCCTGGTCCAAGCTGCCGGCGGCATTGATACGACAACGCGACGAACCGTCCATCGAGATTTCTATGAGCGTCAAATCGTTCTCGGGCGGCGCTCCGCCACCCTCCTCGATCTCGACACACTCGCCCTCGGGCATCCGTGCGTGGACCTCGGCAACCTGGCGGCCCATCTGATGCTCGCCCGGCTGATGGCCGGCGACGGAGCTTCCGGCGAGGACGGCATCCCCAGCGACACGTTCCTCCGGCAATACGAGCGTTTGATGGGACCGGTGGACCGCCGAACCTTCGCCTTCTATCATGCGTCGGCCCTCTTTCGGGTCGGCGCGGTTCACTCGCTGCGAACGCGCACACGGCGTTTCACTCCGGCCCTCTGGCGGCAGGCCGACCGGGCGCTGGCGGCCGTGGGCGCAAACCACGGAAGGGTCCTCGCGAAGTCCACGCCGATAGAAGCGCCGGTCGCTTCTTTCACCGCTCAAACGGCGCCGCTTGCCACGGAGTCCTGATCATGACCACGTCCAGAGCACGTCCCGCCGGATTCACGCTGATCGAACTGCTCGTCTCGATCTCGATTATTGCCATCCTCGTGGCCATCCTGATGCCAGCCATGAGCGGCTCGCGCAAGCAGGCTCGGAGGACGCAGTGTCTCACGCGGCTTCGCGAGTTGTACGTCGCCCACGCCCAGTACATCAACGCCGAGGGCCGGCTGCCCCCGCTGAACAACCTGCCCTTCGACGGCGCCTGGCAATACAACTATGTGATCTTTGACCGATTCGACTTCGACAACAACTTCGGACCGCTGGTCAAGAACATCTCCATCATTCAGGACCCGACCATTCTGTTCTGCCCGGTCCAGTCGGCGCCGTTTCACGTGAAGGGGTCTCCGGCGAACCCCTGGCCCGCGGTGCGGGGCATGCTCACTCGAGCCGGCTATGCCCGCCGTTACAATCTGAGCAACAAGAGCTTTTCGCAGATGAGACCCGAGGCCTTCCTCTCCGATCTGATGCACATCCCCAACGTCGTGGAATCCGCCCACCTGACGGGCCTCAACGTCGCCTACACTGACGGACACGCCAAGTGGGTTCCCGACCCGGGTATCTTCAGGAACAATGAACTCGTTCACCCGTTCAACATGGCCGACAACCTGATCGTGAAAAAGATCTGGCACGCCCTTGATCGGAATCCGTGATGAGCCTGTGGGAACGTGAAAACCGGCCCATCCTGATCCGCTGGATCGCCGTCGGCGCACTTGTGCTGGTGGCCGGCACGATGTTGGTGTGGTCACTTGCGGGAGACGACACGGAAGGCTTCCGGGACCGACCGTCGCTGGTGACGGTCCGGCGGGTCGTCAGCGGACACTGTATCAAGGTCAAGCCGGCCGACCGCGTGGTCTATGCCGGCATCCGCTCCCCCTACGACGACGAACCGTTCCACGACGAGGCCACGCGCCGAAACGCCGAGCTCGTCGAAGGCCGCGAATTGCGGCTGCGCTACGATCGACACCCCCGCGACCGCAAGGAGCGTCTGTTTGCCTACGCCTTCGCCGACGATGTTTTCGTTAATGAGACACTCGTCCGCGAGGGCCTGGTGTTTGTCCGCCTGACGCCCGAGACGCAGCGATTTGCCGAGCGCCTCCTCGACGCCCAGACCGACGCCCGGAAACACCACCGCGGAATCTGGAAAGACGCCGCCCAATCGACCGAGACGGCCTATCCGGCCGATCCGAAGTACGGCACCTTCCACCGTCCTGACTGCGAGGTGGCTCAGCAGATCAAGTCCGATCGGCGGATCGTGCTGAAGAGCCGGTCCGAAGCGTTCGACCGCGGCTTTGCTCCCTGCGACAAGTGTCGTCCGTAGGGTCCGCTGTGGGTCCGCGATGGCTCACGGCGCCTGGAGCGGCGCGGGGATGTCTGACAGACGGGTATAGACTATCGTATCGCCAAGCTGTGTGCCCGTGAGCGCTGTCAGGTCCGGCGACATCGTCGCGCCGGTGAACCCGACCGGCCATCCGGCCGAGGTTGTCGACCAGTCGAAGATGTCGTTTGTTCGGGTCGGCATCGGCGCCGTCGCGTTGATGACGGGCTGACCGATGACGCCGCGAATCCGGCTGCCGTTGTAGGCGATGTAGAGGTTGGTGTCGCCGGTGTTCACACGTTTTGTCAACATCGCGCCGATCGGCTCGCCGTTGACGCCGAACCGCAGGATGGTCGCCTGACCCGCGCCGTTCACCGCCCGCCACACTCCGCCGCTCAACACGCCGATCGTGGTGTCCCGCTGAAAGAACACATCGCTCGTCTGTGTGACCGGGTGGCAGCCCGCCGCGTCCGACGGAACCGTGATCGCCAGCGCCCGCGGAACCAGCCCGACTGACTGAAGGGAAATGTCGAACCGCCCGATCCGCTCGAAGATGAGCGTGAACCGGTCGCAGTCGCCCTCGCAATGGGCCGTGCCCAAGAAGCCTCCGTTGATCGTGAACACCGCGTCGGCCGCCGCGACGACCTTGCCGTTCGGGTCGCGCAGATTCAGCACGATGGACGGCACGGCCTGCTGCGTGCAGATCGGTCCGGGCGTCGGGATGCACGGGCCGCTCATCCCGCAGGCGACGATCGCTGCGGCCGTCATGAGACACATTTTCATCACACGTATAGGAGTCATTACTCAACGGTAGGCCGTTGAACGGTGAAAGACAACTCAGTCGGCGCTGCAGCGGCTCCTTCTTCACACAGAACCGGTGTGCCGTATTTTCCCGACGCGGCGTGGGCGCCTCGGAACGGCGAGCAAGATTGTGGGTATCGTTTCGAGTAAGGGAGGGCGAAACATGTCGCGATGGATTGCTTTCTGTGTGGTGTTGTCGAGCGTGGCGGGATGTGGGGGCGGGGGCCAGTCTGTTCAGGATGTCGACCCCGACCGGGCCGCGGGTTTCGTGATCGCGCTGGGCATGGCGGGGTTCGACGGCGACGTGAGCATCGAGGGCCACGGCGAGGTCGAGTTCGGTCTCAAGCAGGCCGCCTACGCCCGGTCGCCCGGCACGCACCTCATGGCCCGCGGCCACCTCAACCCGGCGGCCGTTACGCCGGCCACCGTGCGGGCCTATCTCGATGCCCTGAAGAAGCTGAAGCCGGCCCTGACGCCCGAGGCGAACGCCTCCGGCGGGCCGATCGAATGAGGCCGCGACGCCTTCGCCATCGGTCGGGCGTGCCGTGTTCCGCATGGCTCGTCGCACAGGCGGTGTGGGTTGCCGGGTGCGTGGCGCTGCCCGAACGGGCCGCGATCTCGAACTCGTCCGGGGCGAGGGTCGACCAGGGTGCGGCCGTCGTGCGCAACGCGCGGCTGACGTCCGGCGAGGACGCGTCGCGTGGCGATCGCCGGTCGCCGGTTCGAATCGAGCAAGCCGGCGCCGACAGCCACGCCGCGCCGATCACGGCACAGCCGGCGACCGACCAGCATGGCGCCCTCAACGTCTCGAACACGCTCGCGCTGGCGGGCGGTGGCTCGATCGGCTTGATTCTCGTGGCGCTGATCACGCTCAAGCTCTGGCTCGGACACACGCGCCGGATGTGGGCGGCGCGGCTCGCCGCCGAGACGACCAACGCCCGGCTGCGCCACGAACGCGCGATGCGCCATCTCGACAACTACCGAGCCGTGATCGACCGCCAGTGAGCGGGATCAATCCGACACCTGCGGCCGGTCGGGCATGGGCCGATCGGGAAAGCAGTCCATCCGCCAGCCTTCGCCCCGCCAGATCCAGTAGTTCGGATTACCGCTCGCCGCCAGCGGATCGCCTCGCCCGAGCAGGTGGATTGGCGCCGCGTGGCCGTCGACGAACATGACGTTGAAGATGTTGGCCTTTCGGTGCCAGCCGGTGGTGACGTAGGTCGGGTCGTTCCACTTGGCGACTTCGGTGATGGCCTCCTCGAGGAGGATGGTGTCGCCGGTGTTGGGCACACGCGTCTTCGGCCGCATGTAGGGGCCGTAGAAGTGCTTGTCGTACGGACTGCGCCGCAGGTAGTCGATGTGGTGGCTGAGACGATAGCTCGTACCGGTGATCTGATACAGATTGAGGCCTTCGAGTCCCGGCGTGAAGAAGGCCGGCTCGTGGTTCACCGGCGCCCGGGGAATGCCGTTGTCGCCCGGGCACTGATATAGTTCGAAGGGTGTGTTGTTTCCGTCCGTGAAGAGATATCGGTTCAACATCCGGTTTTTGGCGTGAAAGTCCGGATGGCCCCAGGCGATTCGGCCGGTCTGCCCGCCGTATTCGTAGTCGCCGTCCCATATCCAGTGGGTTTCGGCCTTGGGGTGAATGGGTGAGGTGTAGCCGCTCAGGTCGTCGACACTATACGCCGCGAACGCCTGCCCGAGCGCATGCAGGTTTCCGAGGCACTTGGCCTTCATGCCTTCGGCCCGGGCCGTCGCCAATGCGGGCAGCAGGATGCCGACGAGCAGCGCGATGATGCCGACGACCACCAGCAACTCGAGCAGCGTGAACGCTGGGCGATCGCCGGAAACGGACGTCCGCGTCCGGCGGGACGAGTCGGACTTTCTGGGTCGAAGCGACACCATGCCCCGCAAGCCCTCCTCTCCGCTCGGGCTTCCAATGTTCATTATAGGCATTCGTGGGGCGCAATGCGACGCTGCCGGTGCGCCGGGAGAGTCGGATTTCTGACGCCGGCTCGCCGGCCGGCCGCGGCGCGCTACAATGTGCCGTCCTTACGGTGGAGATCGGCGCACGGCGGGACGATAAGACAAGACGTACGTATCCCCGGCGACGGGCCACCGGAGCCCTTGGGTGGATTAAACTCTGGCCCCGGCAACCGCCAACCCGCCGCCGGGGGTCTATCGCAGCCCATCTCGGCGGGCAGAAAAGCCGAAAGCCGGAAGTTCGTCCTCATCACCCTTGCAGCGTGAGGGTGCCCCATCTCGTCCGGGGGCGAGGCACCTGCTTGCGTCGGCACCCGTCCGTTGACGCCATTCGCCGGACCTCCTACCCTCGCGCCATGGCCGGCGGGCTTCCGTACGACTATCAGGACAGCCGGCTTCACGAACGCCGCGAGCGGGTGTTCCTCGTCTTCGCCGGGGTCTTTCTCGGCTCGATGACGATGCTCAACATCCTGGGCATCACCAAGTTCATCCACCTTGGACCGCTCGCCCTCGCCGTCGGCGTCCTGCCCTATCCGCTGACGTTTCTCTGCACCGACTTCATCAGCGAGTTCTACGGCCGGAGGCGGGCCAACTTCGTCGTGTGGGTCGGGCTGTTTCTCAACGGACTGATCCTGCTGTTCCTCTGGCTGGGCGACCGGGCCGCACCCATCAGCGAGGCCGTTCGACCCGAGTGGCTGCCGAACGGCTCATGGTCACCGCCGCCGTGGCAGGTGCTGCCGCTGTCCGGCCCCGTGACTCTGCCCGACGGCGAGGTGCTCACGGACCACGGCCTGCTGTTCCACCTGCTCTATGCCTGCACGCGCGGGGCGGTGTTCGCCTCGATGTGCGCCTACGTCGCCGCCCAGTTCTGCGACGTGTTCCTGTTTCACTTCTGGAAGAAGCTGACGCACGGCCGCCACCTGTGGCTCCGCAACAACGGCTCGACGATGGTCAGCCAGCTTGTCGACTCCACGGCGGTGATCTTTATCACCTTCTGGGGACCCCTGATGCGCGGCGACAAGACGTTGGCCGCGCTCATCGCCCTGGTCGGCAGCAGCTATCTGTTCAAGCTCGTCATCGCCGCGCTCGACACGATCCCGTTTTACCTCGGCGTGCACTGGCTCTCCGCCTATCTGAAGATCGACCCGACCCGCGAGCATGACGCCGACGCCGAGGGAGTCGGCCCGGCCGTAACGTAGGGTTCGCTGTGCGGACCGGATCCGGAAATGATGTCGTTCGGCATCGTGGTCCGCACAGCGGACCCTACGCGACTGGTGCGCCGAAGTCATACGATTGTCTGTATGACTTCGGCCGCGCAGGCTGAAGCCCGCGGCTCTGCCTGGCCATTCTATCGGCACGATACTCTGTTCATGGCTTTGCGCCCGGAACGGATGGGGCACCCGCCCGGTGGTCGATCCAGGCGGTCATGCGCGTGCGGAGCGTCGAGAGCGGGAGGGAGCCTTCGGCGAGGAGGGCGTCGTGGAAGGCCCGCACGTCGAAGCGGTCGCCGAGGGTCCGTTCGGCCCGCCGCCGGAGCTTGAGGATTTCGAGTTGGCCGATCTTGTAGGCCAGCGCCTGACCGGGCCAGGCGATATAGCGGTCGATCTCGGAGCGGATGTTCTGGTCGCTCAGGGCCGTGTTGGCCTTCATGAATGCGATCGCCCGGTCCCGCGACCAGCCGAAGTAATGTATACCCGTGTCGACCACCAGCCGCGACGCCCGCCACGCGTCGTAGGTCAGTTGGCCGAACCGGGCGTACGGATCGCGATAGCCGCCGAGCTCGTAGCCGAGCCGCTCGGCATACAAGGCCCAGCCCTCGATGAAGGCCGTGATGCCCTCGAACCGGCGGAAGTCGGGCCAGCCCTTCTTCTCCTGCGCCAGCGCGAGCTGAAGGTGATGCCCGGGCATCGCTTCGTGATAGGCCAGCGCCTCCATCGTATAGATCGGACGGGTCTCGGGGCGGTAGGTGTTGACATAGAAATAGGCCGGCCGCGAGCCGTCGTCCGGGGCGTTGTAGTAGTAGGCCGCCGGGGCGGCCGGGGCGCGAAACGGCTCCATCTCCTTGAGTTCGTACGGCGTCTTCGGCAGGATGCCGAACAGCTCCGGCAGATGGGCATCGCTCCGCTTCAAGTTCGCAGCGTGGCGGCGCATGATCTCGGCGGGCGTCTTGTTGTGCCGCGCCGGGTCGTGTCTCAACGCGTCGATGAATGCGCCGAGGTCGCCCGTGAACTTGACCTCCATCATGATGTCGCGCATCCCCGTATGAATGCGCAGCAGTTCGTCCAGCCCCAACCCGTGAATGGCCTCCGGTGTGAGCGAGGTCGTCGTGTGGTGCCGGGCCAGCCGCCGATACCAGCGCTTGCCGTCGGGGAGAAAGCCATAGCCCACGGTCTGGCGGCACGCGGGCAGATAGGTGTCCTTGAGAAACGCCCGGAGTTTCCGCAGGCCGCCGATCGCGCTCTCCGTGGCCTTGCGGACCTGTCGCTTCATCGCGTCGCCCCCCTGGGCATCGGTGAACGAATTCGCGGGCTTGTACAACTCGCAAGCGACCGGGTCGTTCACGATCAGGGCGTCGAGTTGCGGCAGGGACTGCTCGATCGTGATCCGGGGCCGGACGATGCCGCGGCGCAGCCCCTCGCGCATCTGAGCAATCACCTCATCCACCTGCCGGGGAAAGGCGGCGAGCCGGGCGGCATAGTTGGCGCAGTCTCGCGGCGTCTTGAAGGGGTGGGTCTGCTGGATCATGCCGATGGCGATTTGCGGGGCGTCCTGCTGCTTGATCGGCATCAGGTGCTCGGGGAACTCGGCCAGTTCGATCCGCTCGCGGAGCACGCGGGCGAAGAGTTCGGCGTTCAGGGCGTCGGCCGGGCTGAGGCGGCCTGTCGGAATCGCCTCGAGACGTCGCCGGAAGGCCCTGTGGGCCTCGATGTCCGCGAGACGCGACGCCTCGTCATAACGCGACAGGCGGTCGTCATAGCGGTGGTCGCCGAGGTAGGTGGCCCGCTCGGGGCTGGTGCGAAGCCGGTGCTCCCAGTAGTCGTGGAAGAGCTTGCGCAGCGCCGCATGACGAGCCGGAGCCGGATCCCCGGCACTCGCCGCCGCGGAAAAGACAACCGTCATCGAAAAGATGAGGGCCGGCCCGATCGATTTCGTTCGCATGGCGATCTCCGTTCCTGCGTGTTCCGCCGGATCCGGCGCATCCGGCGACGGGCCTCGCGTCACCCCAGTTCGTCCCACAGCTCGAAGAACTCCGGGAAGGTCTTGTCGACGCAGCCGGGGTTGCGGATCACGACGCCGTCGAGCCGCAGACCCGCCAGGGCAAAGCTCATCGCCATGCGATGATCGCGATAGGTGTCGATCACCGCGGCGACGGGCGGCCGCGCCGGCCGAACCTCGATCCCGTCTTCATAGACTTCCGTCTCCACGCCGAGCCGCCCGAGCTCGTTGGCGAGGGCGAAGAGGCGGTCGGTCTCCTTGATCCGCAGGTTGGCGACGTTGCGGATGCGCGTCGGACCGTCGGCGAAGGCCGCCAGCACGGCCAGCGTCTGCGCGACGTCCGGCATGGCATTCAGATCGACGTCGACACCCCGAAGACGGCCGCCGGCCGGACCGCGAACGGTTGTGTCGTGGGCGGTGCGTTCGATGCGACACCCCATCCGCTCCAGCACGTCGACGAACGCAGCGTCGCCCTGCACGCTGGCGCTCCCGAGGCCGTCCACCGTCACCCGGCCGCCGGTCAGGGCCGCCGCCGCCCAGAAGTAGCTCGCCGCCGTGGCATCCGGCTCGATTTCGTAACCGGCGGCCGCATAGGTCTGCCCGGCGGGGACGATGAACTTTCGCATCTCATCCTCGACGGCCGACACCCCGAAGGCCTCCATCACCGACAGCGTCATCCGCACGTAGGGGGCGCTCGGGAGCGGTCCGCTCACATCTATCAAGACATCTTTCGAGGCTGTCGGCGCCGCCAGTAGCAGGGCGGAGACGAACTGGCTGGAGGGGGGCCGCTCGAACCGCACGGAGCCGCCACGGAGTCCTCGGGCATGAACGCTCAGTGGGCAGAATCCGTCGCGGCCTTC
>CAYQDV010000052.1:0-7667 GCA_964416295.1 uncultured Planctomycetaceae bacterium | reverse complement strand
GCCTCGATCGCGATGCCCAGCGCGCCAAGGGCGTCCATCATCCGCTGCGTGTCGTCGGCGAAGAGCACGCCCTCGAGGTGTGAGGTGCCCGCCGCCAGCGCCGCCGCCAGCAGCGCCCGATTCGTCAGGCTCTTGCTGCCCGGCAGGGAGACCGTTCGGTCGATGGGGCCGGATATCGGGCGTACGGGGCGTTCGTCCATGCGGACATGGTACCGGACGGTGCGCGTTCGGAACACGGCCAGCGTGCGAGCGGCTGCGCCCTCTTGAATCGGCCCCGCCCGGCGACGTAGGATAGTGTGGAGAGGTTTGGGTGGCCCACGGCGCGCCCATCCTGCCTGCCATGCCCCGGTATTCCAGAGTAGGACCGATGAACCCGCCCTTCCGAGATTCCGACCCGGTTCGCACACCGGCCCTTCTTGGCCCGTGGTTCCTTCGCGCCTTGGCGATCGTCGTCCTGCTGGCGTTCGGCTTTGTGGGCGCGGTCCGAACGATGGAGCGTGCGAGGATGTTCGGCGCAATCGGTCTGGCGGGCGCGGCGGAGCTCGGCGTGTGGCTCGGCGTGGGCCTGGCCGCCGCCGGCCTGATGCTCTCGGCGGGGGCGATCGTGCGGCTGCTCGCCGACGTGCGGGCCGGCCTGGAGCGGATCGAGCGGTTTCAATATGAAACGCATGCCACCCCGGTTGCCGACCCGGACGAAGGCACCGCCACCTCCCACGGATCGACCGGCGAACCGGACGGAGCGGCCGCCGGCGAGTGGCAGGAACTGCTCATGGTCCTGCGAGACATTCGCGATAACGGTCTGCTTTCTGAGGAGGAGCGTCACGAGAAGAAGCAGCGTGTCGGCGAAGACGAGATTCGTAACACGCGTGCCGCCGTCTGTTCGCTGATCGAAGACGACGATTTCGTTCAGGCCCGGGCACTGGCGGAACGACTTCGACAGAAATATCCCGACAACCCGTCCGCGGCGCTCGTCGGTGAAGTCGAGTCCGCGCGGGAAAAGCGCGAGTCGTCGGATATCCGACAGTGCGAAAAGCAGGTGGACGAGCTGGTCAGCATTTCGGCCTGGGATCGCGCACGGCAACTGGCGGAGGACCTTCGGCAGCGGCATCCGGACGCCGTCGAACCCCGACAACTTATGGATCGAATCGAGCGGGAATTCCAGGTGTTCCAGCAGGAGCAGCGCCAACGAATGTATGCGGAAATCCAGCGCTACACGTCCCGCCGGCGCTGGGTCGAGGCCCTGGCGGCGGCGCGGACCTTCATCGAGCGGTTTCCACAGTCTCCGGAGTCAGAGATGCTTCAGGTCGAGATCCCGACGCTGCGGGACAATGCCGAGATCGCCATGCGTCAGGACATGGAGGCCGAGATCATGGACCTGGCCACCCACGGTCGATATATGGAGGCGGCCGCGCTGGCGAGAAAGGTGATCAAGCAGTTTCCGAAGTCGCCGCAGGCCGAGGTGCTGCACGGCCAGTTGGAGCGACTCGACCAACTCGCGAACGATCCAGACGCCCCGCCGGCACGCGTCCGCATCGACTGACACGCCGGCACGACGCACCGGCATGGATTCCGCAACCTCGCCCACCGACTGGCTTCACCGAATCGGCTGCATCACGACCAGCCGGGCGGACTCCGGCATCTACCGCCCGCTCTGGCGGTCGCTGGCCGCCCGGTCCGACTGGGAACTGACCTGTCTGGCGGGCGGCACACACCTTGCGACCGCGTTCGGCCACACCCTCGACGACCTTACGGACGGTCCGCCGATGACCGTCGTCCCGGTGGACCACCAGGTGGCGGGGGACGACCCGCGGGCGGTGGCGGAGACCGCCGGCCGGGCCGTGACCGCCTTTTCCGAAGCGCTGGCGAAGGCGTCGCTCGACCTCGTCTTTGTGCTGGGCGATCGGACCGAGATGCTGGCGGCGGCGATAGCGGCGCTGATCCACCGCGTCCCCATCGCCCACCTGCACGGCGGCGACCGGACCGAGGGCTCCCTGGACAATCAGTGCCGGCACGCTCTCACCAAACTGTCGCACCTCCACTTTCCCGCGCTCCCGGAACACGCCGACCGCATCCGCCGCATGGGAGAAGAAGACTGGCGTATTCATCGGGTGGGTGCCCTGGCGCTCGACGCCTTGGCGCGGTTCGAGCCGGAACCGGCCGAGACGCTCGGGACAGCCGTCGGCCTCGACCTCTCCCGAACGACGGTCGTCGTCGCCTTTCATCCCGAAACGCTGGCCGACGAGCCGCCCGCCGAGTCGCTGAGCGAACTGCTCGCGGCGGTGGGCCGGCTGGACGCGAACATCCTGCTGATCGGAACCAACGCCGACGCCGGTCACGCCGGGCTGGCGCGGGCGATGGAGCGATGGGCGTCGGAGCGGACCGGCGTCGCTGTCGTGCGGTCCCTGCCGCAACACCGCTTCTGGAGCTGCCTCGCCCACGCCGCTGCCCTCGCCGGCAACTCCAGCGCGGGCCTGATCGAGGCCGCCTCTCTCCGATTGCCGGTGGTCAACATCGGGCGGCGCCAGCAGGGCCGCCGGCGTCCGGCAAACGTCATCAACGCCCCGCCCCGACGAGCCGACATCCTCAGCGCCCTGCGCCGGGCGATCGATCCGGAGTTTCGCGCGGGCTGGGGCGATCTTGCGAACCCCTACGGCGACGGCCACGCGGCGGAACGCATCATCGACGTCCTCCGCCGTTTGCCGCCGCGCGACCGCCTGCTCCGCAAGCGCTGGGCCGAGTAGCAGCAGACGGTGCGCGAGCATCGGAGTCCGCACAGCCGATCTCGGCTGAGCAGCACGGTGGTGGGTCGCATTGGATCGGGGAGCATCGGCCTTTGGCCGGTGCGATGTTCGAACATGTGGATATCACACCGGCGGGATGCCAGTGCTTCCCGGACTTGACCAGCAAGAGACGGCGCATCCGAGACGCAGCCCCACGCGGTGCGATACGGGACGAGCTTCAGGACGCAACGCCGGAGGTGACGAGGTCGTCGAGGGCGGGCGGCTGATAGGCGGCGGTGCCGCGCAGAGCGCCGGTCCAGGTCTGAATCGGCCGGCCGGAAGCGGCCTCGGCCTCGGCGACAGCCTCGGCCAGCGCGGTGCGGGCGGTCTCATCGTTTCGCATCAACACGACCATCTCGCCGCCGGCACCGGCACCGGTGACCTTGGCGCCGAACAGGCCGGCGTCCGGCCCGCGCCGGCGAATCGCGCTGGCGAAGCGGTCGGTTTCGACGCCGCCGATGCCACACCGCTGGCTGTGGCTCCAGTGTGAGGCGTACATCAGTTCGCCGGCCCGGACGAGCGCGGCCAGGTCGCCGCTGCGCCGTGCCCGGGCGAGGCTTCCGGCAAACTCGTGGACACGGCGGTTCTCGTAGATCTGGTGTTCGGAGCGTGATCGGATCTTGTAGGGCGTCCGTGGTTCCAGCTCGCCATCGAGGCCGCGAAGGGAGCCAAAACGCTCGGTGAAGACACCGCCGGTGATTTTGGCCGGCAACCGATCGCGGAAGTGTTCGACGTATTCGGTGGGTGTGATGGCGGCCAGCCGCCCGCCGTTCGGATCGCGCGTCATGCCGTCGTGCCGTTGCAATTCCCGGATCATGCGATGGCCCATCTCGGCGCAGATTCGGGCTTCGAGGAGGCGCTCGGGTGTGGTCGGCCGCGACAGGGTGGTCCGGGCACCGACGATGTCGATCTCTGCCGGCAGAGCCAAGGCCTCCCACTGGATCTTCGGATGGAAGCGAATCTGGAGCAAGGCCCCGTCGTCGGAGCCGCAGATGGCGGTGAGGGCCGTGCGGAGGCAGGAGACACCGGTCAAAGCCGTGATGGCGTCTGCCGCGAGCCGGGCCTGTTCGAGCGGATCGAGCTTTTGATCGGCGAGCCGGGCGAGGGCGTCGATGGCGGCGGTGGCTTGGACCGCCAGCCGACCGTGATCGCACTCGGCGGGGAGGTCGCTCTGGACCAAGAGAACCAGGCCGCTGTCGAGCGGGGGCAGCCGGCCCGCGGTGAAGGCGTGGCGGATCGCCAGGCCGATCGGGATCGCCCAGTCGTAGTTGCCGTTCCGGCACAGATCGGTCAGGTCGCGGGTATTGCCGTTGGCGTCGGCGCCGGTCAGGACCCCGACGGGCAGGTCGATGGCCCCGGTCGTCGCGTCGCGCGGCGACGCGGCCCGCAGGAGGCGGATGGATCGATCCGGCGTCGTCCAGGCCGCCATGTAAACAGACAGCGGCAAGGTTCGGGTCAGGACCAGCGCCCCGCTGTCTTCGCCGATTCCTCCCATGACGTCGGCGACTGCCGGCGCCCGCGACACGGCGATCCGACCGCCCGCGGCCGCGTGGCGCTGTCGGGCGCCTCGCACTGCATCAATAAATGCGTCTACCTGTTGGGATCGTGTGTCTTGTTCGGCCATGATTGCGTTGTTGCTCGAGATCGGGCCGGGTCGCGGTCCTGCCGCCGCCTTGGCCCGCTTGCTATTGACAAACCTCGTTCAAAACTTCTTCGTTCACATAGATGGGCGTACCATCGGCCACACCCACGCCCAAGGCGATGGCGTCCGACGGCCGCGAATCGACCTCGATCAGTTCGCCGTGCGAGCGCAGCACCAGTCTTGCGTAGAACGTGTGATCCTTCAAGTCGTTGATGACGATCTTTTCGAGTTCGGCGTCCAGGCCGTGAATGACGTCGGCCATGAGGTCGTGGGTCATCGGACGCTCCTTGCGATAGCCCTTCAGCCGCCGATCGATCGCCATGGCCTCCGCGTCCCCGATGACGATGGGAAACTCCCGCGCAGACTCCGCATCGGCATCCCGCTCGCGGAGGAAGATGACCTGTTGCTCCCGAGTATCCTGAATGAGGATTCGGGAAAGGTCCATCCGAACGTCCATGCCCCGCTCCTTTGAGTTCCGGACGGTCTCGACCGGGACCGGCTGAAACACGAGGCTCCGCCCCTGCCTGCCCTGACACGGCACTGCACCCTCGACCGAGGGTGCACCGGATGCCTACGCTCAGACTAAGGGGTCGCTCGGGCGAATTCAAGCAGCCGCCCGCTGGAGCGAGGAGCCCTTCTCGTTCCTATGCCAGCCGGGACTGAACGACGCCTCATTCCATGTCGCTCAAGGATTGCTCGATGAGCCGAACCTGACGCTCCAGATCGGCGGCCCGCCGGCGTGCCCGCTCGACGACCGCCGGATCGGCCCGCCGGACGAAGTCTACGTTCGCCAATTGCCGCTCGGACCGCTCCAGGGCCGCCCGGACGTCCGCGAGCTTCGACGATTCGCTTTGGCGGACGTCCGCCATGTCGATGAGGTGCGCCACCGGAGCAATTACCTCGATTGGCCCGCAGGCCCGGCTCATGGCCCCCGGAGGCCGGTCGATTTTGGTGACGATCTCCAACGAATCACAGCCCGCAAGGCACATCACGAAGGATCGATGCGACTCAAAACGGCGGATGCAGGCACCATCGGTCCGAATCACCACGCGCGGCAATCGCCGGATCGCCGGCTGTTTCTGGCGGCCGCGATAGGTGTTGACGAGGGCCAGGATGTCCCGGATGCCGCGAATGGCGTTTTGCAAGGTCGCCATCTCCGCCTCGATCGCCTCGTCCCGCAGTCCGTCATCGACCTCCGGCCATGCGGCTTCGATCAGTGCCGGCTCAGATTGGGCAATATTGCGCAGGCCGCGCCGCGGCACCGACTCGTTCAACTCGGCCCAGAGCGTCTCGGTGACAAACGGCACAAACGGATGCAGCATGCGGAGGAGTTGGTCGAGGACATGGACAAGCACCTGCCGGGCGGCCGCGGTTGCGGTTTCGGCCGGGCGCGCCTCCGAGGCGTGCGGCGCCAAACCCACCGGCGGCTTGCCCGTTGCCAGCCTCGGTTTAGTCATCTCGATGTACCAACTGCAAAAGTCGTCCCACATGAAGTGATAGGCGGCGTTGATGGCGTCGCTGAAGCGATAGCTGTCCACCGCCCGATCCACACGGGCGAGGCAGTCGGTCAGCCGCGACAGAATCCACCGTTCCTCGAGCGCCAGCGCGGCAGGATTGAGCGGAGCCGGGTCATAATCGCCAAGATTGCGCAGCACGAAGCCCGTCGCGGCCTGCCAGAGCTTGTTGCAGAAATTGCGGCCCTTCTCGAACCGGGGGCTGAAGTTGATCGCCCGCCCGTTGGGCAGCTTCCTGGTCTGCACCGGCATTCGAATGTCCTGCGTCTCGGTTGCCAGGTCGGCCAGGGTGAAGCGCAGGGCGTCGGCCCCGTATTCGTCGATGATGTCGACCGGATCGACGCCGTTGCCCAGCGTCTTGCTCATCTTGCGGCCCTGGCCGTCTTGAATGACGGGGTGGATCACCACGTCGGTGAACGGCACATCGCCCATGTTGTACAGCCCGGTCATGACCATGCGAGCGACCCAGAGCGTGATGATCTCCCGGGCGGTGGAGAGGACGCTGGTGGGATAGAAGTAGTGGAGGAGGGAGGGCTGTTCTGGTCGAGGGGCCGCGCAGGCTGAAGCCTGCGGCTCGGCGGCGGTGTCGTCGCCGTCCGGCCAGCCCAAGGTCGAATGGGGCCACAGGGCGGAGCTGAACCAGGTGTCGAGGACGTCGGGGTCCTGCGACAACCCGACTTGTTCCTCGAGCACGCGCTCGATCTCCGACCGGTCCGGCGGCACACACAGGGCGCAGTAGTCGACGTCGTTGGATGTGTAGAAGGACACGGGTATCTGGACACCCTTGATCTCCTGGGTCCGTACGGCGTCGGAGTCCGGCGTCGGCATGAGATCGGAGCTGAGTCGGCGGAGATTCTCAGCCGGCCCCGACCACACCGGGATCCGGTGGCCCCACCAGAGCTGGCGACTGATACACCAGTCGCGTTTCTCGCTGAGCCAGTCTACATACGTCTTTTTGTAGCGCGGCGGGTGGAAGCGCACGCTCCCGCCCTCGACCGCATCGATGGTCATCTGGGCCAGGCCGGCCGCGCCGCGTGCCACGGCCACGCTTGCGTGGCCGTGCGGGTCTTCCGGCGCCGCGCGGGCTGAAGCCCGCGGCTCGGCAGAAGCGAGTGGCGTTTCTTTGATGTTCGGCTGACGCGGCTCTTCAGAAGCCCGCGGCTCTTCGACAGAGTGGCGCTCTTTTTCCTTGAAATACTGCTTCAGGAACGGGCTTTCGACCCGGGCGGCCTGCTCTTCGGTCAGGTCGCCCATCCGAACGAACCACTGGTCGCTCAGGTACGGCTCGATCGGCGCCTTGCTGCGGTCCGAGTGGCCGATCTCGATCATGCGGTCTTCGATCTTTTCGACGAGGCCGAGCGCGTCAAGGTCGGCAACCACCCTCTCGCGCCCCTTCGTGGCGAACCGCAGGCCCTCGTACCGCTCGGAGCCCGGATTGACCTGCCCGTCCGGCTCGACGATCCGGGCGATGCGGCCGTCTTCGGTCAGCACGTTGACGAGCGGCAGGTCGTGCCGCCGGCCGACCTCGTAATCATTGGGATCGTGGGCCGGCGTGATCTTGACGCAGCCGCTGCCGAGTTCGGGCCTGGCCCACTCGTCGCAGATCAGCGGAATCGTGCGGTTGACCAGCGGCAGGGTCACGGTCCGCCCCGCCCGAGCCATGTCGCGGAGCCGCAGCAGCGTCAGCAGGCGGGTCCGCCCGAGCGTGGCCCAGTCGGCGCGTGAGGCCGA
>CAYQDV010000051.1:0-16848 GCA_964416295.1 uncultured Planctomycetaceae bacterium | reverse complement strand
GGCCAGAGATCGTCACATTCGCCGACCGCGACGGCGTCGAAGTGATCCGCGGCTTCGTCCGGCATGGCCGAGGCGTGCGGTCCGCCCATGATCACGGGGATGCCTTCCCGCCGGCATTGGGCCGCGATTTCATAGGCGCGCGTGGCGCCGCTCGAGTAGCTGGTGATGCCCACCAGGTCGTAGCGCCCTCGGCGCAACTCGTTGTCGGTGTATTCGAAGCCGAAGATCTCGTCGATGATGTCGACGGTGTGGGGTTCCGGCACCAGTTGCGCCAGGACCTGCAGCCCCAACTGCGGGATCTTGCTGCCGATCGTGTGATACCCCTGACACCGACGGGCGACGGGGTTGATGAGCGCGATACGCATCGATCGAACCTTCCTGGATCCTCGAGGAGGAGTCTTCCGGCCTCACGAACAGGCACACGGAACACATGCCGGGACCGAACGGGGCGAACGATACCGGTCCCACCCCGCCGCGTCAATCGACCGGCCGCGGCGGCGCGCTCCGTATTCGCGCGCGGCCGGGTGTCGTTGGTCCGTGAGACTTGCGGCGGGCCGGGCCTGCCCGATCCGAACCGCGCCCGTCAGAAGGCGGCAAGGCGGGCTGATCCGAGCCCCGAGCGCAAGCGAGTGGGTCATCGTGCCCCCCGTCCCACGCCCACGTTCTCGGAGCAAGCGCACCGGCGAGACGCCGATGCTCCCCATCCATTGAGTCGTGTCGCAGCCGCCGCAGCGCATCGCACCCGCATCACACCGTCTTCGGATCGAACGCGTCGCGCAGGCCGTCGCCGATGAAGTTGAGACAGAGCAGCGTGGCGGTGAGCAGGGCGCAGGGGAACAGCAGTTGCCACCAGAAGCTGGCGATGTTGTTGATCGCCGTCACGCCCTCGGCGGCCAGGTTGCCCCAGCTCGGCATGGGCGGCTGGATGCCGATGCCGAGGAAGCTGAGGAACGATTCCTGGAGAATCGCCTGAGGCACCGTCAGCGTTGCATAGACCAGGATCGGCCCGACGAGGTTCGGCAGGAGGTGCACGATCAGAATCCGCCGCGTCGGCAGCCCCAGGGCTTGGGCGGCCTCGATGAACGGCTGGACCTTGAGCGCCAGGACCTGTCCGCGGATCACCCGCGCCATGGTCAGCCAACTGACGCCGCCGATGGCCAGCAGCAGGATGACGACATTCGTCGTTTCGGCGCGGAGGCCCAGGCGGTGGCGGAGCAGGCCGTCGAGGCCGAGCTTGAGGAGGATGACCAGCAGGATGTAGGGCAGACCGTAGAGGACGTCGACGATCCGCATCATCAGCGCGTCGGTGCGCCCGCCCGCCCAGCCGGCCACCGCGCCCCAGGCGACGCCGAGCAGGACCGAAATCGTCGCGGCCGCCAGACCCACGGCGAGACTGATGATGCCTCCAAACAGACACCGCGCCGCCATCGATCGGCCGAGCAGGTCCGTTCCCAACAGGGCGTGCGTCGAGGGCGGCCGTCGGGCCTGCGCGAGGTCGGTCGCCACGCTCAGGGCATGGGTCCAGGGAACCGAGACCGCGCAGGCTGCGGCGATGGCCAGCAGGGTCCACGCGGACGCGACCGCGAGACGATTGCGGCGGAAGCGTGCCCACTGGCGCTGCATCGGCGTCATGGGGCGCGGTGCGGAGAGCGGTTGCGTGGCGGCGGCGGTCACGGCGCGCGGCCCTCCAGCCGGGGGTCCAAGAGGTGGTAGGCGATGTCGACCATCAGGTTGAAGGTGACGATCAGCGTGGAATAGACCAGCACGGTCGCGAGGATGAGCATCTGGTCGCGGTTCAGGACGCTGTTGACGAAGTGGACGCCCAGCCCGGGGATGTTGAAGACGCGCTCGACGACGAAGGAGCCGGTCATCGCGGCGGCGGCGGCTGGACCGAGATAGCTCAGGACGGGCAGGAAGGCATTGGGCAGGGCGTGGTGGAGGATGACCCGCCACTCGGGCAGGCCCCTGGCCCGCGCTGTGCGGACGAAGTCGCTGCCGAGCACGTCGATCATGCCGAGGCGGGTCAGTCGCGTGATATAGGCCATCGGCAGGAGCGAGAGCGTGAGGGCCGGACGGAGCAGGTCCTGCGGGCTTTGCCACGTTCCCGCCGGCAGGACCGGCCACGTCACGCTGAACATCACGAGCAGCGCCGCTCCGATGACAAACGTCGGCACACTGACCCCGACGACGGCCACGGCGAGCGAGGCGTAGTCGAGGATCGAATGCCGGAAGACCGCGCCGAGCGTCCCCAGAAGGAGGCCGCCGGCGAAGGCGATGAGGATCGCCGCGCCGCCTACCGCCACGGAGACGGGCAGCGCCTCGGCGATGATCTCGTTGCACGACCAGCTCTCATATTGCAGCGACTGCCCGAGGTCGCCCGTCAACACGCGGCCGAGATAGCGAAAGTAGAAGCGCAGGTTGTCGTCCATGCCGTAGCGCTGTCGCAGCGCCGCTTCCACCGCCGGGTGCATCGACCGGCCGCCGGCAGACTGAAACGGATTTCCGGGCACGGCGATGACCATGACGAACGTCGCGGTGTAGACCGCCAGCAGGATCAGCGGCATCTGGACCACGCGCCGGAGGAGCACGCCCATCATCGCACGACCTCCAGCCGCTTGTAGGGCACGAGCAGCCGCGGATGCAGCGCGAGGCCGCGAATTCGCTCGGGATCAAACGCGTAGATGTTGACATAGTGAAACAGCGGCAGAATCGGCAGCGTCTCGCGGCAGACGCGCGTCTCGGCCCGCGCCAGGATCGACAATCTCCGGGCGGGGTCGGGCTCCGCGTCGGCCCGCCGCAGCAGGGCGTCGTAGGCCGGATCGGCATAGGCCGAGTCGTTGTTGCCGTTGCCTGCGGCCAGCGTGTCGAGAAAGGTCGTGGGGTCGGTGTAATCGCCGAACCAGCTTGCCCGGGCGATCATGAAGTGATGATTCTGCTTGTCCTCGCGATAGGACTGCGACTCCTTGCCTTCCACCCGCACCCGCACGCCCAGATGTGTGTGAAACATCGCCGCAATCGACTGCGCGATCAGCCCGTGATAGGACTCGTTGTTGAAGCTGATGACGACCTCGGGAAAGAGCGCGGGGTCGGGATAGCCCGCGTCTGCGAGCAGGCGCCGGGCGGCGGGCGGATCGAACGGCAAACCGACCGCCGCCGGATAGCCGGGGATCGCGCCGGGCGGAATCAGCGTTGCGGCCGGCGTCTCGGCCCGGCGGAGGACGCTTTCGCACAGGGCCTGCTTGTCGACGGCCAGCGCGAACGCGCGGCGGACACGCGGATCGGCAAAGGGATTGATTCGGCCGTCGGGCAGTTCGGGCAGACAGTTGAAATTGTAGAAATAGGTGCCGAACGCCCCGAAGGCGTGGATGTCGTCACGGTCGTCGCCGTCGTGGTTCAGGGCCGTGGCGAACGGCGAATCGGCCCGCGCGACCAGCTCCGGCGTGAAGGTCGCTTCGAGCGAAGCGATCCAGTCCGCGCGGCCCGCGGCGTACATCAGCCACGCGGTGTTCGGGTCGGCCACGTCGAGAATCTCGACCGAGCTGAGGCGGACGTGGTCCCGATCCCAGTAGGCGGGGTTGCGGCGCAGGGTCAGGCTCCGCTTGAACCGCCACTCGTCCAGCACGAAGGGACCGTTGTAGACCGTCGCGCCCGGTTTGGTCCAGCGCGCGTCATAGAAGATCAGCCCGGTCTCACCGATCCGGCGAAATCGTTCGACCGTCGACCGGTGCAGCGGCAGGAACACCGGAGACGAGAGCAGGTCGAGCCAGTAGGGCACGGGGTGCTCGAGGCGGATTTCGAGCGTCCGCGGTCCGATCGTCAGGAGACCCACGTCTTCTTTGAAACGCCGATCGGCCTCCGACAGATGTCGATCCCGTGCAGCCCGGCGCCGGTCGGCGGGAAGCCGCCCGATCCGGTCGATCTCCGCCCGCCGCCATGCGACGTAGTCCCGGACACCGACAATGGCGTCGAGGAAAAAGGCATAGTCCTGGGCCGTGCCCGGCTCGATCGCCCGCCGCGACGCGAACAGAAAATCGTCGGGGCGGACCGGATCGCCATTGCTCCATCGGGCCTCGGGCCGGAGGTGAAAGCGATAGACCGTGCCCGCGGCATCGAGTTCGTAACGGTCGGCGCAGCCCAGCGCCGTCCCACGCACCCCATCGCCTCCAGCCGAAGCCGGGGGGTCGAACACGGTCAGCCCCTCGTAGAGCTGCATAACGACGCGGATGTCCTGAAGGACGCTGATGGCGGCGGGGTCCAGCGTGGCGATCGACACCGATTCGACGACGCGGAGGTCCGCAGCCGGTCGTTGCGGAACCCATCGGGCGATCACGAGTGCCGCGCCGCCCAACACGCCGATCAGGACCAGCAAGCCCCAGCGCACGGCTCCCCGGGCAGCGGCGACCCGGCCGCATCGCGACCGCCCCCGACGAGCTTTGCATGCAGACGGACCGACCATGAACGGACTCGCGCCGCGAACGATCACCGCAATCGCACTCGTCGCGCCTCTCGGCGGAGATCATATCGTGAAATGGTAACCGTTCACGGGTTCTCGGAGAGCCATTCCGTAACTCTGCGTGGAAAACGGAGTCAGGCTCTTTTATCAACTGCTTCTTCGGCCTGTCACCGGCCGGCGTGCCATCGCCAGGTCTGGGAGGATGGGGGTTGTCCGCGTGCCGGACCGAGAGTCCGTTCTCGGTTCCCTCCATATGAGGATTCCTTTCTATGTCTTTTTCCCTGCGGCGCACCCGGCTCAGCGGCAGCGGTCCGAACAGCGGACCCTACGAGGCGGACTTGGCGTCTTGCGTTGCGTTCCGCACGCCCACGGCTTCGCCGATGGGCGTGGCACCCGGCCGCTTGGATTTGTGTGTTTCAGTCGTGAGCGACGAGGGCTCTATCCCGCCTTGGCGAGGGCGGCGTCGAGCGCTTGCAGGGCTTTGCGGATCCGCTTCTCGTCGGACGAATTGAAGGGAATCTTGCCGGGGGGGGAGACCTTGGACACCTTGAGCATCGCGTGGAGCGCCGATTCCGCCGAGACCATGACGTCGCGGAGGACCGACTTGGCCCCCTGGCCGACATCCGCCGAGAAGAAGCGCTCCGTGGCATGTTGAAGCAAGGCCCGGACCGAGCGTTTCAGTTCGGCTCGCCGCTCGGCATCTGCGGGCTTATAGAGAATCGCCGCCACCTCGAAGCCGGGTTCGTCCGCACTCTCGTCGCGGCTGCCCTCCGCCAGCCGACCGGCTCGTCCCTTGAACGTCTCGACGAGGGCGTCGGCGCATTCGCGTGCGATGGTGTCGCTGTTCGAGGCCGCATCCATGTGGAGGGCGTGGTAGATCTCGCGCAGCACGAGTTTGTGTGATTCGTTCTTGCCGGCGTTACCGAGCGCCCGCAGGACGGCGGCACGCTCCTTTCGCGGACGAAGGCGGTTGCCCAGGTCCTGCACGGCCCGGGCCGCGACGAACCGGACGGCCTGATGCTGTGAGGAGAGGGCCTTGGCCAGCGCACCACAGGTCGCCGAATGGTTCAAGGCTCGCAGCACTTCCGCGGCATTCAGGGCCGTCACGAGGTCCTCGCCTGAGACCAGCGCCTCCAGCCGATCGGCACAGGTCGCCGCGTATATCGCCCGAAACTGCCGCGACGCCTTGGGCAGCTTCATCGATCCGAGCAGCTTGTCTCGGGCATCGCGGCGATGCTGCTCATCGGCGGCGGCCTGTAACTCTTTGACACGATCCACGACCTCGACCCGGATCGTCGCCTTGTCATCCGCGTTGAGGCCGTTCTTCTTGGCGGCAATTCGTGCGAGCTTGTCCCGCGTCTGGGCGGGCGCCATCCCGGGGAGGAGTCCGGTGACGAGCAGAAGCGTGAGCACTTGAATACGACTAGACGTCATAGCAATTACCGAAGCCCCCCTCCCGTGCCGGATCGGCGTGGCCCGGACCCCCGGGTCCGAGTGCCGGCAAATCACCCGGGCGACTGCAGGCACCGCGCGTGTCTGCTCTACCCTCAACCGTCAACCCTATCAGGAATTGAGGCTTCCTGTCAACGGATCGGCGACAAGAACGCGATATCGACGTCCTTGCGCCCCCCGCCATCTTGACCGGGCGTCGGCCCGGTGGGTACGATAATATACGACGATCGTCGGCCCGCCTTGGAGAATCGAGGGACCCGGATGAAGTCTGGCAACATTCCGGCGCCGGCCGTGCGCCGTCTGAGTCTCTATCTCCGGCAACTGGACCGCCTCCGGCAGGCGGACCGCCGAACGGTCTCGTCGCGGCAGTTGGGCGATGCCCTGAGGCTGACCGACGCGCAGGTCCGCAAGGATCTGGCCTATTTCGGGCAGTTTGGTCATCCCGGGATCGGCTACCATGTGGAAGAGTTGATTGGTCGGATTCGCCGCATCCTCGGAACGGATCGGACGTGGAACGTCCTTCTCGTCGGCGCCGGCCACCTTGGAACGGCCCTCTCGGCCCACCGGGGGTTTGCCCGGAAGGGCTTCCGCCTGGTTGCGGTCTTTGACGCGGATCGGACAAAGATCGGTCAGCCCGTGCCCTCACTGGACGGGGTCCGGATTCAGCCGATCGAGGAGATCGGCCCGACCGTTCGTGATCGGGACATTCGGCTGGCCATTGTGTCCGTCCCGGCGGCCGCCGCGCAGGATGTCGCCGAACGTCTCGTGGCCGCCGGCATCCGGGGGCTGCTCAATTTCGCACCGGCCAGCCTCGACGTGGACCCCGCCGTGGCGGTCTCGTCGGTGGACCTCGCGGTCCAGCTCGAGCAGCTTTCGTTTCAGGTCGGCGCGGCCGGGTCACCCGACGGAATCCGCGACGACGGATGAATCACAACCACCCGCGCAGGTGATCGGCGAGCGCTGCCGTCAGTCGCGTGCGGCTGAACGCATCGAGGTCCGGAACCGGCGCTGCGGCCATCGCTTCGGACGCGTCCAGCCAGGTCCGCACCGCTGCCACCGCGTCGGCGAGTGCGGCCGGGTCATCGACCGCGGCGAAAAACGAGCGGTCCGCCGCGACGGATTCCAGGAGCGTTCGGTCATTGCTGGGCGGTGCTTCTTCCAGACAGAGGATCGGTCGGCCGGCGGCCAGATATTCAAACAGCTTGGCGTTGTGCCCCCATCGGCCGACGTAGCGGCCGGTGAGCAGCAGCAGGGCATCGGCGTCGGTCATCTCCTGCAACGCCCGATCGCGGGGCACGAGTCCCGTCGTCGCCACGACGTCATCGAGACCGGCCGACCGCAGGTAGTCTTTTGAGAGGTTGCCGACGAATCTGAAACGCACGCGATCCAACCCGCCCCGCTGCTTCCATGCGGCGACGGATGCCAGGAACCGATCGGGCCGGTTGCGTGGGATGACGGTTCCGACGTGGGCGATCGTCAGTGTTTCTCCGGTATCCGGGCGTCGGCGTTCGGGCCGCGGCCGGTCGTTGTCGAAGCCGTTGGGAATCACGGCGATTCGCCGGCGGGGGTATTGATGCTCGGCCGCGATCGCGTCGGCCATGGCGTCGGAAATGGTGACGATCGCGGTGGTTGCGGCGACGGCTTCGCGCCGGAGTTCTTCGTGCGCCCGTCGCGCCTGCGCCCGTCGTAGTTGATAGCCGCCCGGCCCGAACCAGCGGTCACGGAAGTCCAGAACCAGGGGTGTGGCGGTCCGGCGATGCAACTGCAAGGCGAGTTGAACGGCGCTCGCGGGCGGAAACGACGCCAGAATCACGTCCGCACCGCTGTGCCGGACGATCTCCACCCCGGCACCGAGCGCCCGACGCTGCCAGCCGACGAACCGATCGGGAAAGACGAGATCTCGGAGCCACGGCCGCAGGCGCGGCGGCTTTTGCCGCGGATCGTAGTCGGCGAAGGTTGGCCCTGAGGACGCGAAGCGATCCGGTATGGCGTGAACCTCGACACCGGGGCGCTCCGGCGGGGGGGGCAGGCGGCGGGCCGTGAGGACGTGGGTTTCCCAGCCGTGGTCGGGCAGATGCCGGGCGAAGGCCGCCACCCGCTCGGCCGCCGCCCCGACGGCCGGCGGATACCAGTAGGAGACCATCAATATCCGACGAACGGCCTCGTGGTCCGGTTTCGTCATGGAACGTATTGAACCGTTGCCGCGCGCCGGCGTCTATTGTGCGGTGAAGCGCGGGATAGACGGCGACTCTGCGGCGATGTTTCACGGACGGCACCTGCGCCGTACAATCCCGCACGTCGAGGCCGGGCGTCGTCAGCCGCGTGTTGACCGGTGAGGCGCGATGGCCGCGGGCTTGAACGGATCACGGACAACCGAGGACGAATCCCATGAGCATCCTTGTCAATGGCGACACGAAGGTCATCACCCACGGCATCACGGGCAAGGCCGGTGCGTTTCACACGGCCCAATGCCTTGCGTATGGCACCAGGATCGTCGGTGGCGTCGTTCCCGGCAAGGGCGGGAAGAAGAGCGAACACGGTCTGCCGGTGTTTGACTCGGCCTTCGACGCGATCCGCGAGACCGGGGCCGACTGCTCGCTCATCTTCGTGCCCGCCCCCTTCGCCGCCGATAGCGCGATGGAGGCAGCGGCGGCCGGAATCAAGACGATCATATTGATCACCGAAGGGGTTCCGACGCTGGACATGGTCCGGGGCGTCAAGTTCATCGACGACAGCGAGGCCTGCCTGATCGGCCCGAACTGTCCGGGCGTCATCACGCCCGGTGCGGCCAAGATCGGCATTATGCCGGGCTATATCCACAAGCCGGTGAATGGTTCGACCAAGAACGTCGGCATCATCTCGCGCTCCGGCACCCTGACCTATGAGGCGGTCTGGCAGTGCACGACGCGTGGCCTCGCTCAGACGACGTGTGTCGGCATCGGCGGTGATCCGGTCAAGGGGCTTAACTTCGTCGAGCTGCTCGGCCTGTTCGAGGCTGACCCGGACACCCACGCGATCATCATGATCGGCGAAATCGGCGGCACGGACGAAGAGGCCGCCGCCGCCTACGTTCAAGCGAACGTCTCGAAACCGGTGGTGGCCTTCATCGCCGGACAGACTGCCCCGCCGGGCAAGCGGATGGGCCACGCCGGCGCGATCATCTCGGGCGGGCAGGGCACCGCCGAGAGCAAGGTCGCCGCACTCAAGGCCGCCGGCATCCACGTTGCCGAGTCTCCGGCCGACATTGGTGTGACTGTGGCGAGCGCACTGGGTGTCTGAGCATACGGGGACGCGGCATGCGGCCGCTGCCGACCCGATTCTCTCCTCTCCCGGCCCGTGCCGTCTCCCGGCCACTGCGGCGTGAGCAGCGGCCCGAGGCGGAGCGATGATGGCTACCCGATTGACATTTGTAGACAAGAACAGGCAGGCGTCGTTTGAGTCGGCCGGTCTTGTCCGGTACGAGGACTTCATCGGTTTCGAGGCGGGCGCGATCGTCGGGGAGAGTGGCACGACAGAGACGCGGCGATTCACGATCCCGTCGGCGCACGGCCGGGACGTTTTCTACCTCAAGAAGTACCGCTACCTCGGCGTTCGGCGGCGGCATCGGTTCCGCGTCGACAAGGCCGCGATCGAGGCGCGGAACTATGCCACCCTGCGCCGGCGGTGCGGCGTGGCGGCGCCCGAGGTCGTCGTGCATGGCAGTCGCCGGCGCGGCTGGCGATTGCTCGACGCCATTATCGTCACGCGCGAAGTGGCGCAGGCCGTCTCGATGGAGGCTCTGTTCGAACGGCGATGGCCTCGCGCGGACCGTGCGGCGGGCGATCCGGCCCGCGCGGCCCTGCTGGCCGAGGCGGCCCGGGTTGTGGGGAGGATGCACCGCTCGGGGTTCTATCACATCGATCTTCAGTGGCGTAACCTGCTGGTGTCGGGTGCGGACGCGGCGTGTGCGTCGATCTGCGTGTGCGACTCGCCGCGGGGGGGGCTGCGGCGATGGCGACCGCACCGAATGCACGGCGCCCTGCGCGATCTGTCGAGTCTGCACAAGGAGGCCCGCCGACGGATGACGCGGACCCAACAGATGCGCTGGCTGAGCGACTATCTCCGTGCGAGCGGCCTGCGGGCGGACCGTCGCGCGCTGATTTGGACGATTTTCCTCGACCGAGTGATCAAGGATCACGGGGTCTGGCATTGAGGACTGAGCTTGAAATCGAGGCGCCGTTTCGCGAAGCGCTGCACGCCGCGGGACTGGATCGGTTCGACGCGATGATGACGGTCGCCGGCGGCCCGGCCACCAGCCGGCATCGCTATCGCGAGACGATTCCGTTGGAGGTGCCGGTCGACGGCCGGCCGCGGGCGTTCTTTCTGAAGCGGGTGTTCAAGGTTCCGCCGCGGCATGCGATCGCTCCGCTGCTGCGGCTTCGTCGCGGCTTCTCGCAACCGAGGCTGGAATGGGACATGCTCGCCGCGCTCCGCGACGAGGGAATCCCGGCGATGCGGCGCGTGGCGTTCGGCGAGCTGCGTGCGGCCGGGCGTCCCCGCGCCGCATTCCTCCTGGTCGAAGCGGTTCCCTGGACGACCACCCTCGAGCACTGGCTCGTGCCGGGGTTTCCGAGACCGGCGGTGTTGTCGGCGGCCCGGCGGCGGCGCCTGTTGTACGAGACCGGGCGGCTGGTCGGCCGGCTGCACGCGGCGGGGTTTCGCTGGCCGGACATCCAGGCCAAGCACATCTTCGCCGATGGCACGGCCGACGCGCCCTCGTCGCGCGGGTGGGCGTTTTGTCTGATCGATGTCGAGCGCATGACGCGGCTCGCCCCGGTCGATCCACACGCCCCCCCGGACCGCGAGGCGCGCAGGGATCTCAGTCGGTTGTCGGCCAGTCTGAGTCCGCTCGCGGCGGACCGCCGCACGGTTCGGTCGTTTTTGGCCGGATACGGATCGGGCGGCGGTCGGGCGGGGCGGCGATTGGGCGGGGCGTCCGCCGGCGATTCGGCCCTGACGCAGCGTTTTCGAGAGGCCGACGTCCAGCCTCGGCTCCCGGACGACTATCGCCATCCGCGCTCACTCTGTCTTTATCGAGGAGACGGCATGGTGGCGCAGGAGTCGGCGTTACCGTTCCTCCGGCAGGCCGGACTGGACGGATTGCGGTCGGTGTTCAAGTACCGAGGCGGCGAGTCGCTGCGCAAGCGGGGGCTGGCCGTTTTCCGGGAGCGGATCCGAGTGTGCGTGCCAGACGGCAGCGGGGCGAATCGGGTCTACTACCTGAAGCGCTATCGTCGGCCGTCTGTCCGTACGCAGCTTCGCCGCATGATCGAGGTCAAACCCAGACACAGTTGTGCGTGGCGCGAGGGCCGACTCAGCGAGCATCTGGCACTTCTGGGCGTGCCTGCGGTGCGCTCGGTGGCGTTCGGCGAAGAGATGCAAGGCTGGTGGGAAGTCCGCAGCTTCACCGTGACGGCGGCGATTGAAGGGCCATCGCTGGAAACGCTGGCGGACCGCGCGCAGGCCGACCCGTCGCAGCTCCCCACGCGAGACGATCGTCGCGAGATCATCCGGCAACTCGCGTGGATCACCAGGGCGCTCCACGCCAACCTCCTGTTTCATCGGGACCTGTACCTGTCTCACGTTCTGCTGACACGAAACGCCGACGGCCGAATCGTCCTT
Organism: uncultured Planctomycetaceae bacterium; assembly: GCA_964416295.1. Lineage (GTDB taxonomy): Bacteria > Planctomycetota > Phycisphaerae > UBA1845 > UTPLA1 > JAPULF01. Next base: position 5,282 of record CAYQDV010000051.1, on the reverse strand, counting down.
CATCTGATCGACCTTGCCCGCATGATTCAAACTCCCCGCCGGACGCTCCGCTGGCGTATCAAGGACCTGGCAAGTCTGGCTTACAGCGCGCCGGCCGGACCGGTCACCCGCGCGGATCGTCTGCGTTTCCTGTATCATTATCTTCCGGATGACACGGTCGTCGCCCCGCCCCGCCGTCGAAAGGCGGGGCTGCGAACACTGATCGGGCTCATCGAGACGCGGAGGCGGCGAATCGCCCGTCACGACGCCCGGCGGCGACAGCGATGGGCAGAGTCGGAGCCGCCTTGCGACGGTTGAAGCGGTGGGGGAGCGCAGCACTTGTGAAAATCGCGATCGTCATCGAACGGATCGAGGCCTGGCGAGGCGGGGCGGAGACTTCGACGCTGGAGCTGGCCGCCCTGCTTCACGCGCGGGGCCATGAGATTCACCTCATCAGCACGAGCCGTTCGCCTTCGTCGCCCGACCTGACGGTCCACACGATTCGCCCGGGCACGATGCTGCGGCCGCTCCGAACGGCTGCCTTTGTGCGAAAGACGACGGAATTCCTGTCGGGGACGTCGTTCGATCTCGTCCACGCGGTCGTGCCGCTGCCGTGTGCCGATGTTTATCAGCCGCGGGGCGGGCTTTTGCCAGAGACACTCGAGCGGAACGTGGCGCTGCGGACCACCGCGTCGCGTCGTCTGTTCAAGCGGACGCTCGGCCGGATCAGCGTCAAGCATCAGACCCTGCTGGAGTTGGAGCGAAGCGTGTTTCGCCCGGACGGTCCGTGCGTCCTCGCGGTGTCGCAATACGTCGCGCGGCAGTGCGAGCGGCACTACGGCGTCACGGCGCCGCGCGTTCGCGTCGTCTTCAACGGTGTTCGGATTCCGACGGAGACGGACGAGCGGGTGGCCGCCGACCGCCGGAAGATTCGCCGCCAGTACGACGTGGCCGACCCGACCTTGCTGCTGTTGTTCGTCGCGCACAACCTTCGCCTCAAGGGGATGGGAACGTTGATCGACGCGCTCGCTCGGCTGCGCCGCGGCGGCATGGACGATTTCAAAGTGCTCGTGGTCGGCCGTGACAATCCGGTGCGGTACGTTCGGCGCATCGAGCGGGCTGGGTTGTCGCGTCACGTTGTCTTTACCGGACCGACCCGGCGGGCCGGGGCCTTCTATCACGCCGCGGACGCCTGCGTCCATCCGACGTTTTACGATCCGTGCAGCCGCGTCGTACTGGAGGCCCTGTCGCGTGGGGTCCCGTGTGTCACGACGGCCTACAACGGAGCGACGGAAGTGATGACGGACGGCGTTGAGGGGTTTGTGCTGGACGACCCGGGCGATGCGGCCACGCTGGCGGCGCGCCTCGGGGCATTGCGTTCGGACACGCTTCGGCGCACCATGTCGAAACACGCAATCCGGCTGCGCGAGCGCATCAGCATGGCGCGGCACGTGCGAGAGTTGGAGGCCACGTTCGCGGAAGTCGTGGCCCAGCGGCGTCGTTCAAAATCCGCTTGAATCGGGCGCCGGCGCAGGTGAAAAGCCTGGTTTGTCGTTGTCGGCGGCGCCCGCTGAGGAGAGCCGGGGTTGGAGGTTGAGTCATCGCACTGGTGGCAGCGGTTCCGGCGACAGAAGCCCCCGGGAGCCGCTTCGGCGTTCTCGGGCGATCATGGCGAGTTGCCCGTTGCGCGACCGACCCTTGGCTTGTGCTTTGAATATGCCCGCGACGCGCGTTTCGAAAGTCCCTCGCTGTCTGACTGCGGCCTCGAGCGTGTCCTGGCCGTCCTCTATCGTTTCCGGGTGCGTGCGACGTTCAATTGCGCGGGCAAGCTGTGCGAGACGGTGCCGGACCAGATCCATATGATCGCCGAACACGGCCACGAGATCGGCGCCTATGGCTATGCCGACGAAGTTGTCCGCGAGCAGTCGGACGACGACCTGAAGGCCACGCTCTATCGGTGCCGGGCTGCCTTCGCGCACCTGCGGCTGCAGCCGATCGGGTACCGCTCGCGGCGGAGCGAATGCGACCAGCGACTGTATCCCGAACTCGTTCTCCATCGTTTCCTCTACAACGCCGAACACGACCACGCCCATCATCCCTACGTCATGATCGAGGGCAGCCCGGCGCTGGTCCGCGTGCCGGTCTGCACGGATGACCTCGGGTTTGTCCGCCACCCCAATCACACCAACCGGATCGTGTCGAAGCATCACCGGTATCTTCGCAAGGCCCTCGCGCGAGAACACTTCGTGTCCATCGCTTTCCATCCGTGGGTGCTGGCGGAGAACCCGCAACGCATGGCGGACTTTGAGGAATGGCTGGACACGGCATGCCGATCCGGTGCGAAGATCGGCACCCTCGCGGACGCGTTGCCGGCGCGCTATCGGACCGCCAGCCCTGCGGAACCCGAGTGATGGCCCTGTCGCTGGAGGTCGGACTATTCCTGATGGGGACGTACCTGATCGGGTCCATCCCCTTCGGGTGGATCGTGGCACGCGCGAAGCGCGTCGACATCCGCCGCTGTGGCAGCGGGAACATAGGCGCCACCAACGTCGGGCGCGTACTCGGGCGACGCTGGAGCCTTCTCGTCTTCTCGCTCGATCTGGCCAAGGGCCTCGCGGCGACGCTGGTCGCGACGTGGCTGGGCGTCCGCCTGGCCCGGACGAATCCTGCGGTGTGGACTGCGACGCGATCGGATCTGCTGGTGTTGGGCGCGGGCATCGGCTGCCTGATTGGCAACACCGCTTCCGTGTTTCTGGGGTTTCGTGGAGGCAAAGGCGCCGCCACCTCGGCCGGGCTGATTCTCGGAAGCTGGCCCTGGCTCACCGGCCCCGGCCTGATCGCCATTTGTGTGTGGGCGGCAGTGCTTCGGCTGAGCGGCTATGTGTCGCTGGGGTCTCTGGCCGCGGCCGTCTCGTTGCCGGTCGCGTTCGTGGCGATCGCAGCGGCCTCGGGCTGGAGTCTCCGGCAGCACCTCCCGCTCCTGTTGCTCTGCCTGGGCGTAACGATCATCGTGACGATTCGTCATCGAAGCAACATTGCCCGGTTGATCGCAGGGACCGAGAACAAGGCCGGCCCGAATCGTCGTTGATGTCTTTTTCGACCGCCCGTCTCGTCCGCTGTCGGGGTCCGGATTCGGGGCGGTCCGATCTCGCGGGCCGCGAAGCCTTCGTCCACCTTGATCGAGCCGAACGGCGGACATAGACTCGATCAGAGGGGAACTCCGGGAACAGGCGACCGTCGGAAGGCGGCCTGCCGGAGACCGGGGCTTGGGCGGTCGATCGATTGACCGCGTGCGTCCGGGGGGGAAGCGTCTCTCGCGATATCATCCGCGCGGCCCGGTCATGGCGGGACTTCCGTCTCAGTCGGCCGGAGTCGCTGCGAACGGGCGATCGGGGAATACACCGTGTCTCGCGGTGTGGGATCGGTTCCGGCCAGGCGGGCATAGGACGCTGCCCAGGAACAGGCAAAGACACTGTCGGCGCGACTCGGCGGATGGCCGCCGGGGGCGCGTTTGGCGGGCACGGGAGGGAGAACGGCCATGGGCATCAGGAGCGGGATCACAACAACAGTCATTTGTCTAGCTGCTGCCGCACTCCTGGGCGGCGCGTCGTCGGGGTGCGATACGATTCTTCCGACGGCCGGACTGTTTCTTCCACCGCTCGGTTCCATCACCTGGGAGCAGCGCGGCGACCTGCCGAACTTCACCGTGACGCTTGACGCCGAGGGCGCCGTCAGCGCGCCGGATCTCGTCACCAAGGTCAACTGGGTGTTCGGCGACGGGAGCGGATTCGTCACGGGCGGCCTGCGGATCGACCACCAGTATGAGACGGCCGGTACGTTTACCGCGACCGCCTATGTCTTCGACGCGAGCGATTTCGTCGACGCCCGTTCCGCGACCGTCAAGATCGTCGTCGCCGAGAAGGCCACGGGGCCGTTTCCGGAGATTGGCGCTACGGGCGTGCCCGTGGCCGCCACGCTGACCTGGACGCCGGGAAACCGGGCGAGCCGCAGCGTGGTCTTTCTGGGCACCGATCGGGCGGCGGTGGCCGCGGCGGACGCCGTCGCGCTGCGCGGCGAGTTCGACGAGGCGACGCTGTCTCCCATGGATCTGGCCGGCGGAACGACCTACTTCTGGCGCGTAGACTCGGCCACCGTCCGCGATACCGTGGCCGGCGATGTCTGGGAGTTCACCACTGCCCAGGCGCCGGCTCCTGTGACCGACACGCTTCCGACGGATGGTGAGACGGACGTTGCGTTGGACGCCTCACTGACCTGGACGGCCGGCGCCGGGACGGATTCGCACGACGTCTATTTCGGAACGGAGGCTGCCGCCGTGGCCGACGCCTCGCCGACCAGTGACGAGTTTCAGGGCAACCAGGACACCCCGCAATTCACGCCTTCTGAAGCGCTCCTGCCCGCGACCGACTACTACTGGCGCATCGACGAAGTCGGCCCGGGCGGCACGACCCGAGAGGCCGTCCGGCACTTCGTCACGGCCGACGTCCCCGGATTGATCACGGATCCCGCTCCCGCCGACGGCGCGACCGACGTGCCCGTGATCACGGTGTTGAGCTGGACCGCCGGCGTCGCGGCTTCGAGTCATGACGTCTACTTCGGTACGTCGTTCGACGCGGTGGATTCGGCCGATCGCGAGGGTCCGCTGTTCCGTGGAAATCAGACCGAAACGACGTTCGAGCCGAACCTCGGCGCGAACCTGACGTTTTTCTGGCGGATCGACGAGGTCGGACCGAGCGGCGTGACGAAGGGCGCGGTCTTCGAGTTCACTACCGCCGTCGCCCCCACGCAGGCATCGGACCTGATGCCGGTCGACGGCGACATCGAGGTTTCCGTCACGCCGGTGCTATCGTGGACGTCCGGCGATGCGGTCGACGAGCACCTTGTTTTCTTCGGGACGGATCGCGATGCCGTCACCGCCGCCGACGCCCGTGACGACACCGGTATCCTCGTGGCGACACTGGATGCCGCGACCACCACGTTCGAGCCGGGTGTCGACGTGCCGCTCGACGAAAACACGACCTATTTCTGGCGTGTCGATGAACGGGGCGCCGGCGGTGTGACACGGAGCACCATCATCAGCTTCACGACACGGAACCCGGTTCGAGCCGACCTTCCGTTTCCCGCGCTGGATGCCGAGGATGTGCCGTTGGACGCCACGCTGACGTGGGCGGCCGGCGATCAGGGCGGCCCGCCTCTGAGCCATGACGTTTATCTCGGGACCGGCGAGGGCGCCGTGAGCGGGGCGACGACGAGCTCGCCCGCACTGAGGGGCAACCTCCCTGCAG
>CAYQDV010000050.1:0-16886 GCA_964416295.1 uncultured Planctomycetaceae bacterium | reverse complement strand
ATAAGCCGAGATGGCCTCCGTCAGGAATGTCGGTTTGCCCGACAGAACCAACGCGTCCGCATGGCGGCGCCAGGCCTTCGCCGAGCGATCCTCGTCGGCAAACCGTCGCGTCATTTTCGGCTCGGGCAGTTTGTTGGATGCGGTCGGCCGGCGTCCGCGCGGCGGATCGAACGTCTGCTCGACAAACGATTCGGCCAGCGTGTTCGGCCGGGGCTTCACATCCCGGACGACGCCCTGTTCATCGATGGCGATGTAGAGGGGAACGACGTCGACGCCCACGAGGTTGAGCGGGTCGTGCAGGATCGGCCAGTCGATGCCCTTCCACTGGGCAAACAGGCGACACCGGTCGGCGTGTTGCTCCTGCGTGATACCGAGGACGACGAGCTTGCCGTCGGCCACGAGCTGTTTCGTCTTTTCGTGCCAGACCGGCACGCTGCGGCGGCAGCCCGCTCACCACGACGCGAAATGGACCAGCAGAACCTTCTTGCCGCGATAGTCGGAGAGCGCGACCGCGCGGTCATGCTCAAGGGTCGGCAGGACAATCTCCGGATGATAGCGACCGACCTTGGGGCGATAGGAGTCGGCGAGGCCGCGAGAACTGCACGCGGCGAGGCCGATCAGCAACGCGGACGCACGCAAGACGACGGCGGGCGAGCGAATCATGGCGTACTCCTGGTTCCCCGATTCCCCGGGGACGCGAAGGCGACTCGCAGGTGTCAACGCCCTCATCATACCACACCGGCCACCGAAGGCACGGCGGAAGTCGGCATCTTTACAGAATCGAGCGGCTCCATTACAAGTGGAGCGTCGTAAACTCCGGCTCGCGGCGGCCACGCGGGCGGTTCCCGTGGCGTCGCACGACCGTCAGGGCTATAGTGCCGAGGCTGGAGACGAGGCCCCCGAGGTACCCGCCCCGGTGGGCGCGGGCCGCGGGATTCCGATCATGGGAGCAACCGGGGCGATGGCGACATCGGGCGGGTATTTCCGCGACATCTACGACACCATTCGGACCATCGCGATCGGGATGAAGATCACGCTGCGCTACTGTTTCGCGCGGACGGTGACGCTTCAGTACCCCGACATGGCGCCCGCGCTGCAGCCGCGCTTCCGGGGCTTCCACTGGTTCGAGGCGGAGAAGTGCATCGCCTGCGACCAATGCGCCAAGGCGTGCCCGGTCGACTGCATCTACATCGAGAAAGCCGGCCCGCGCAAGATCAAGAAAGAAACAGGCATCGCGGTCGGCGGCGCGCTGGAGCGCTACGCCATCGATTATTCGAAGTGCATGTTTTGTGCCCTGTGCTGCGACCCGTGCCCGACAGACTGCATCCACATGGGAAACAACCACGACCTGAGCGCCTACACGAGAGGCGACATGATCGTGGAGTTCACCGAACTGGCGAAGGAAGGCAAGCAGACGCCGGAGCCGTTCTGGATGCAGAAAGAGTCCCTGCCGCAGTGGGCGGCGGAGAAGAAGGCCCGATGGGAAGAGCGGGCCAGGCCCGCGCGAGAGGCCATGTTGAAGGCCCTCGAGCCGTCCAAATGAGCCGGCGGCACGACGGCAGCAACACACGCCCGGCGCAAGTAACGTAATAGCCCATCGCGGCAGCGATGGGTTCTCGCCCGCACGAAGCCGGGCCTGAATACGGAGCCAACCAGCCATGCCAACCGGTGAAAGCCTGATCGTCGGCCTGTTGATCTTCACGGTCGCCGGCATCCTGATGGCCTTGGGCGGGCTGCTGATCGGCAAGTTGACGCGGACGAGCCTGCCGCACCCGGAAAAAGGCGCCCCCTACGAGTGCGGCGAGCCGGCCATCGGATCAAGCTGGGTCCAATTCGATCTGCGATTCTACGTCGTCGCGCTGGTGTTCGTCATCTTCGACATCGAAATCGCGTTGTTCTACCCCTGGGCCGTCGTGTATCGCGATGCCGGAATCGCGGCCCTGTGGGACATGTTGTTTTTCTTCGGCGTCATCGTCGTGGGGTTTGTCTTCCTCCTGAAGTTTGGTTACCTCGACTGGGTCCGTTCGACCACGACAACGAGCAGGCCGGCGACGCGATCGCTCGGCAACACGCCCGATTCGCTGTCCCGTGCCGCCCGCGAATGGACATGAACCGCAACGACAGCCGCGGCCGGCAGCCCACGATTGGCACGGCGCACGCAGAGAAAAAAAAGACCGACGTATCGAGGATACGCCCATGAGCTGGATCGAGAATCGATTCGAAGAAGGCCTGGTCATCACGTCGCTCGACTGGGCGATCAACTGGGGACGCACGTCGTCCATCTGGCCCATGACGTTTGGCCTTGCCTGTTGCGCGATCGAGATGATGGCCGTCGGAGCAAGCCGTTTTGACATCGACCGGTTCGGAGCCGGCGCGTTCCGCGCCTCCCCGCGACAGGCTGACCTGATGATCGTCGCGGGAACCGTCACCTACAAGATGGCCAGCCGCCTCAAGCGCCTCTACAACCAGATGCCCGAGCCGAAGTACGTCATGGCCATGGGCGCCTGCACCGTCGGCGGCGGCCCCTATTTCAAGCACGGCTACCACGTGGTCAAGGGTGTGGACTTGGTCGTTCCCGTAGACATCTACGTCCCCGGCTGCCCACCCCGCCCGGAGACGCTGATCGAGGGTCTCATGCGGCTCCAGGACAAGATTCGCCACCAGTCGATTGCCCGCGACTCCTGGACCGGCGCAAAGGACAAGGTCCTGGCGGCGACCGAGTGAGTCAGGTGGGGACGGTGAATCTCAATGACGGGTCGGCGAGCCTTCGGGAGTTCAATAAGCCATGACCGCTGAAGCGATTGCCGCCATCGTCAAGGAAGCGTTTGGCGAACGGATCACGGCTTCGAGCTTCGAAACCGCCCATCCCCACGTCGTGGTGGCGGCCGAGGCGTGGCACGACGTGGCGGAGTTCCTGAAGAACGATGACCGCCTCCGGTTCGACATGCTGCGATGTATCTCGGCCGTCGATCTGCTCGAAGACGAGCAATTCGAGCTGGTGTACGACCTCCACGCCACCTGCGGCGCCGTCGGGTCGGCCGAAAACTGGCGCGAGCGTCACACATTCTGCGTCCACGTTCGGCTGCCGCGCGACAACCCGCACGTGCAAAGCGTGGCCGACGTCTGGAACGCCGCAGATTGGCACGAGCGCGAAGCCTACGACATGATGGGAATCGTCTTTGACAATCACCCGGACTCCGTCGACGGACCCGAGGGCCGACACCCGAGGCGGATCCTGTGCCCGGACGACTGGGAGGGGCATCCCCTGCGGAAAGATTATGCGTTCCCGATGGAGTACAACGGCATTCCGGCTGTGACGGAATTCGGCCAAACGCGACCGGTGCATTGAAGATCCGTGCGATGAGACGACGGCGACGAGCCGCGGGCTTCAGCCCGCGCGGCCTTACGATCGCAGACGGGTGCCCGCTCCGGCGGCGGTGACCGCGACACCATGACAGAGGCGACCGGGAGAAGACGACCCAATCGAGGCGAACCATGATCCGGCGGCTGGAGACAACCCGGAAGACGTCGCGCAGGCCGGCCATCGGCCCGGAAGATTCCGGCCGGCTCATGACGCTGGAGGACTTCGAGCGCGCCCGCGGACAACCAGGCCATGTATACGAGTTGATCGATGGAGTTCTCATCGTGTCACCGATTCCTATGCCGCCGCATGAACACTGGGTCCGATTCATCCGGGGAGAGCTCGAGGCATATGCTTCCAGGCATCCCAAGAGTGTCAAGTGTGTCGTGGACGACTCAGAAGTGATCGTGACCGGCCGACCCGGGCCGACGCGGCCGCAGCCGGACATCGCGGCGTTTCGAGATTATCCCGATCCCTTTCCGGCCAGGTGGGATGACGTGTGCCCGATCGTGGTGGCGGAAGTCATCTCGCCGCGTCGCGAGAAAAAGGACACGGTCCGCAACCGGCACCTGTACTGGATGGCCGGGGGCATCGCCGAATACTGGATCATCGACCCACGGCAGGACGAGCGGCGCCCGACCCTGATCGCCCTGGTCCGCCGCCCGGGGGCGACCGGGTGGGATGAGACCGTCGTGCCCTTCGGAAAGTCCTACCGGAGCACGGTCCTGACGGGGTTCACCCTCAACCTGTCTAAACCCAGGCGCAAGCGAGCGAAGTGACATGGCAGACATCGTCGTTGAGGCACAACCCGACCTGGATTTCGACCTGACGCGAGACCGCATCGAGCAGGACGACGTCCGGACCGAAGAAATGCTGGTCAACATGGGTCCGCAGCATCCCGCCACGCACGGCGTGCTCCGTGTGGTCCTTCGGACCGACGGCGAAATGGTGCTTGAAGCGGTGCCCCACATCGGCTATCTGCACCGCTGCGCCGAAAAAATCGGCGAGAACGTGGCCCCCTACCAGTACATCCCCTACACCGACCGGATGGACTATCTCGCGGGCATGAACAACAACCTCGCCTTCGCCCTAGCGGTCGAGACGCTGGCCGGGTTGCAGGTCCCGCGGCGGGCCACCCTGATCCGCGTGCTCTGCGCCGAGTTGAATCGGATCGCCTCGCACCTCGTGGCCGTCGGCACCTACGGGCTGGACATCGGCGCGATCACGCCGTTTCTCTACGCATTTCGCGAGCGGGAGCGGATTCTCGATCTCTTCGAGTCGGCCTGTGGGGCGAGGCTGACCTACAGCTTCATCACGGTCGGTGGCGTGACCGCCGACCTGCCCGAGCCGTTCATCGACATGTGCGACGAGTTCCTCGACTACTTCGAACCGAAGATCGACGAGTACAACGACCTCTTGTCCTACAACCACATCTTCGTCAAGCGAACGGCAAGCGTCGGGGTCATCACCGCCGACGAGGCCATCGCGTGGGGATTGACCGGTCCGGTCCTGCGGGGCAGCGGGGTTCGTTGGGACCTTCGCAAGGTGCAGCCCATCTGCGGCTACGACGAGTTCGAGTTCGATATCCCCATCGGCGAGGGGCTTAAGGGCACGGTCGGCGACTGCTGGGATCGATACTACGTCCGGGTCTTGGAGATGAAGCAGTCCGTCCGAATCGTTCGGCAGGCCCTCGACAAGCTCCGCGGCACGACGGGCGAGGTCTACGTCAAAAAGGGCAAGAATCTGAAGCTGCCGGAGGACGAGGTCTACCTGGAGATTGAGAATCCCCGCGGACAGCTCGGCTTTTATGTCCGCGGCGACAAGTCGGCGATCCCGTATCGCGTGAAGGCCCGCGGCCCGAGTTTCTGCAATCTCGCCATCACCAGCACGGTCTGCACCGACTGCCTGCTGGCGGACGTGGCGGCCATCATCGGGAGCATCGACGTCGTCATGGGCGAGGTCGATCGATGACGATCCTCTCGCCGCTGCAAGCACCCACCGCCCCCACGGGTTCCCTGTTCAAGCCCGGTTGCACGCGTTATAACCACCTCTTCACGGGCCGGTGGTGCGGTCAGACGAATGGCGGGTGGAGGTTCGCAGCTTGAGTCAGATCTCACTTCCGTGGATGACGGCCGATCCCGAGGCGCGTCGGGGTTATCGCGGTCGGGCGATCACTTGGCTTGGGGCCTTGGGCGTCCTGTTCGTTCTTGTCGCCGGAGTCGTCTTCGTCGCCTGCGATCTGAATACGCCCACTCGGATCACGGACTGGCGCGTCGCCGCAGCGCTGCTGGGCGTGGCCGGCCCGGGCGCCACGGGTCTCGCCCTGCTCGGCGGAGCGCTGGCCGTTGCGTTCTACCGCCCTATCGGGGTATTCCTGCTCGGACGCTACGTCGCAGCGGCGATCTTCTGCACCAGCGTCATTGGAATCTGCCTGTTGGTCTGGGCACACGCCGGCGTGTTCCGCGTGGTCCATGAGATCGCGGCGGATGCGTCGATCAACCTGCCCGACATGACCGCTTTGCAGGGAGAGCTGACTGCAAAGGAGATTTATCAGGGAATCGAAGCCCGGGGCGTCGCATGGCCGTTCGCCGCCTATCTGCTCTGGCCGCTTCAATTCTCGATCATTCGCGACCTGGTCGCGGCGGCAGGCGTCGTCGGTTTCATCGGGATCATCCCCGGTTTCGGAATCTGGTGGGAACGCAAGGTCGCCGGTCGCATCCAGTCGCGGCTCGGGCCGATGCGCGTCGGCGGCTGGCACGGCTGGGCACAGTCCGCCGCGGACGGCATCAAACTGATCTTCAAGGAGGATCTGATTCCGACGGAGGGCGACCGGATTCTGTTCCGCCTCGCGCCCTACTTGGCTCTGGTTCCGTCGGTGTGCGTCTTCATCGCCCTGCCCTTCGCGGGCGCCTACGTCTTCCGCGATCTGGACGTTGCCCTGATCTTCATCCTCGCCATGCTCGGGATCGAGGTCGTCGGAGTCATACTGGCCGGCTGGGCCAGCAACAACAAGTGGTCGGTCTATGGCGCGATGCGCGAGGCCTGCCAGATGGTCTCCTATGAAATCCCCATGGGCATGGCCCTCCTCATTCCGGTCATGATGGCCGGCACGCTGAGACTGACCGATCTCGCCGCGGCGCAGTCGGGCGGTTTCTGGAACTGGTTCGTCTTCGCCAATCCCTGGTGCTTTGCCGCGTTTTTCGCCTACTACACCGCGGCTCTCGCTTCCTGCAAACGCGCCCCGTTCGACCTTCCCGAGTCCGAGTCCGAGCTGGTCGCCGGGTTTCTCACCGAATACAGCGGCTTCCGCTGGTCGCTCTTCTTTTTCGCCGAATATGCCGCGATGTTCGCGGTCAGCGGTCTGGCGGTCATTCTGTTCCTCGGCGGATGGACCTCACCTCTGCCGGCGTCGCTCGCCCCCGAGGGCAACGGCTGGGGCGCCCTCTTGATCCGTGGAGTGTTCTTCGACGGTCCGATTCTCTTCGTGGCGAAGGCCGCGTTATTGTTCTATGTGCAACTCTGGATCCGGTGGACCCTGCCGCGCGTACGCATCGATCAGGTCCTCCACGCCTGCGTGCAGGTGCTGCTGCCGCTGATGATGGGTGTCCTTCTGGCCAATACGCTCTGGGTCCTCGGCATTCAGCATCTCGCCTGGGGCTGGCTGATCGGGCTGGATCAGGTGTTGCACATCGCGCTCGTCGCCGTCGGCGTCGTCATCGTAGTTGTCATCCTCGGCCTCGGACTGTACGGTTTTGTGAATCGTCGACGGTTGCCGGGACCATTGGTCATCGAACACCTGCCCGGATCGTAGGAACGACCTGGGCAACAAGCTTTTGAGTCCATCCGTGCCATTATGACTGACTTCATCGAGGCGTTTTCCTTTTACATCATGGCCGGGCTGGCGGTCGGCGGAGCGATCGGCGTCGTCGTCTCGACGAACATCGTGCGCACGGCCGTGTTTCTACTCACAGCGCTCGGCGGGGTGGCGGGGCTGTACTTCCTGCTCGGAGCAAACTTTCTCGCCGTCGTTCAGTTGATCGTCTACGCCGGCGGCACCCTGATTCTGATCATCTTCGGCGTCATGCTGACCAGCAAGTCGCCGTGGATTCGGTTCAATCCGACGCGCGCTCAGATCGCGGTCGCAGGCGTCGTGTCCACGCTGACCTTCGTCGGGCTGGGGTTCCTGCTGCTGGGTGGCCGCTGGTCCGACGGGCCGGAACTCACGGCGTCGCCCAAGGTTGCGGAGATCGGCCACGCCCTGCTGACCGACTACCTCGTGCCCTTTGAGGTGGCCAGCGTTCTCCTGTTGGTTGTGATGATCGGCGCCGCCTACCTGGCCCGGCCGGAGAAATAGCCGACCATGCTCGACATCGGACTCAATCATTATCTCATCCTGGCAGCCCTGATCTTCTCGCTGGGCATCCTGTGCATGGCCACCAAGCGCAACGCCATCGGCATCCTCATCGGCGTCGAACTGGTGCTCAATGCCGCAAACATCAACCTCGTGGCCTTCAGCCGCTTTCACGACGGCGGGACGGCTCCGGCCGGCCAGATCGTGGCCCTGTTTGTCATCCTCCTCGCGGCGGCCGAGGCCGCCATCGCGATTGCGATCTTCATGAACTTCTACAACAACTTTCAGACCGTGGATGTGGACCGCGGCGACGAATTGAAAGGCTGAACCGCTGCCATCGACATATTGTGGCATATCGCCGTCCTTTGCGTTTTGTGGGTTTTGATGTTTCGGCGTTTTGACTTTTTGACGTTTTGACTTTTTGATTTTTTGACTTTTCCATGGCCTACCACACAGCACTGGCACTGGGCGTACTCATCCCGCTGATCAGCTTTGCGTTCCTCGCGCTGTTCGGCCACCGGCTGGGCAAGCCTCGATCCGGCTATGTCGCTCTGGCCGCCGTCGGCCTGAGTTGCCTCCTGGCATCGTGGGTGCTCTCGGGCTGGTTGGGGGCCACCCCCGACCAGCGCGCCGAACTGGCCCAGGCCGCGCACGAGGCGCAATTCCACTGGGCGGATTTCGGCAGCACCCCGATCGAAGTCCACGTCAACCTCGACTCGTTGACCGTGATCATGTATTTCATGGTCACGTTCGTCTCGTTCTGGATCTTCTTCTTCAGCATCGGCTATATGGAGGGGCACAGCGACGAGGTCGACGGCATCAGCAAGTACCACCGGTTCTTCTGCTATCTCTCGCTGTTCTGCTTCAGCATGTTGGGGCTGGTCGTCGCGAGCAGCCTCCTGTTCCTCTTCATCTTCTGGGAACTGGTGGGGCTGTGCAGCTACCTGTTGATCGGGTTCTACTTCGACAAGAAGTTCGCCAGCAACGCCGCCATGAAGGCGTTCATCACGAACCGCATCGGCGATTTCGGCTTCCTCTTTGGCGTGATGCTGGTCGTGATGTTTCTGGGAACCTTCGATCTCGATCACGCAGCCCGAAACTTTGCTGAGCAATATCACGCTGACACCGGCGTGTTTGCCGCGTCGTTTGATCTGTTCGGCTGGCATGTTTCCGGCATGACCATCGCCACGCTGATGGGCATCGGCCTGTTCTGCGGCGCGATCGGCAAGAGCGCCCAGTTCCCGCTGCACGTTTGGTTGCCGGACGCCATGGCCGGCCCGACCCCGGTCAGCGCCCTGATTCACGCCGCGACGATGGTCGCGGCGGGCGTCTATCTCGTGGCGAGGATCTTCCGCCTGCTGACCCCGGACGCTCAGATGTTCGTCGCCGTCATCGGCTGCATCACCCTGACCCTCACGGCGCTCATCGCAGTCGTGCAGACCGACATCAAGAAGGTCCTGGCCTATTCGACGCTGAGCCAGCTCGGCTACATGATCTTCGGCCTGGGCGTCGGGGCCTGGATCGCGGCCCTGTTCCACCTCATGGTCCACGCCTTCTTCAAGGCCATGCTGTTCCTCTGCTCCGGCCAGGTGATCGAGGGCTGCCACCACGAGCAGGACATCCGCAAGATGGGCGGCCTGCGAAGAAAAATGCCCAAGACCTGCTGGACGTTTTTTGTCGGTCTTCTCGCCATCTCGGGCTTCGGCATCCCTTTCGCAGGCGTGGGTCTGGGCGGCTATTTCAGCAAGGATGAAATCCTCGCGGTTGCCTACGAACGTGCCTTCAACTGGCCGGTCGTTCGGAAAGAACACGACGAGCCCAAACCCGAGTACGCCGCATCCGCGCGTTTCGACTATCAAGACGTCTTGTTGGTCTCATACTCGAGCGAATCGTCCGAGCGCGGTGCCGACGCGGAGCAGGACGCGCATCGTGAACAGGTCCACCATGCCACCGGCACGCCGGAAAAACTGCGCATCGCGGCCGGAGTCACGGCGCTGCCGTCGTGGTTGTTCTGGTTGCCGATTGTCATCGCCTACGTCACGCCCTTCTACATGATGCGGTGCTGGTGGCTGACCTTCTGCGGTAAGCCTCGGGACGACCACGTCTACGAACACGCCCACGAAAACTGGAAGATGTGGGTGCCGCTGGTCGTCCTGGCCGCCGGCACGGTCTGGTGCAGCTACGGGCTGTTCCGGCCGCTGATCGCCGATGCCGCTCGGACGGCCGCCGACGCGACGGCCGTCGTCGCCATCGATGGGGAAGCTCACGGTATCGAGGAGGCCGGTGAGGGTGCGATGATGACGCTGACGCATACCGCCGGCCACAATCCGCACCATGCCCTCGGCTGGATCGTCGGATTCGCGTGGATCATCGGCATCGGCCTGGCGTGGGGTCTCTACCGCCGCGGTCTCGGCCTTGCCGAGCGGCTTCGCCGCGTCTTCCCGATGAACCTCTTCCACCACTGGCTCGAACAGAAACTCTATTTCGACCACGTATACGACAGCGTGGTCGTGGGCGGTACGATCGTAGTCGCGTTCGTGCTACGGGCCTTCGACAACGCGATCGTGGATGGAATCGTCAACGGAACAGCGTTTGTGACGCGGGTAACCGCCGTGTTCACCGGCCGACAGCTCGACATGCCGGTCCGCCGAGGGGATCTCGGCTTGATCGATGGCGTGGTCAACACTGCGGCTCGGGCAACGCTGTCCCTGGGACAGACGGTCCGCCGTCCACAAAACGGCCGCATCCGAACTTACATCGTTTTAGCCGCGGGAACAGCGGCAGCAGCGCTACTGGTCGTCCTCTTTTCGGACCAACTGAGGACCGGGTTCGACCAGCTAATGGGGATCAGGACGGCGGCAGCCTTGCCGTAGGACCGCCGAAGCAGGAACTGACGGAGTCGCGATGTGTATGAACGCATTCTGGATCTGATCATCTTTCTACCGATCGTCGGCATGGTGGTCGTTCTGGTCCTGCCGTCACGCCATGCGCGATCGATCGGCGTCTTGACCACCCTTGCGGTCTTTCTGACCTCGCTGGTGCTGTTCAGTCCGTTCATCAGCGGCTACGCGCTCAGCGGTTCGTACGGGCTGAGCATGCTCTTCGAACGCGACCTGAGTTGGATCAACGTCGGCGACTTCAACATTCGATACCACGTCGGAATCGACGGCCTGAGCTTTCCCCTGATCATCCTGACGACGCTGATCACCTTTCTCGCCGCGTGCGCAAGCTGGAACTTCGACCAATGGAAGGTCAACCGCGGGGCCAAAGGCTACTTCGCCCTCTTTCTGCTGCTTGAAGCCGGCGTGCTGGGAACATTCTGCGCCTTGGACTTTTTCCTCTTCTACATCTTCTGGGAGGTCATGCTGCTGCCGATGTACTTCCTCATCGGCGTCTGGGGCGGCCCGCGGAAGGAATACGCGGCAATCAAGTTCTTCCTCTTCACGCTCGCCGGCTCGGTCCTGATGCTGGTTGCGCTCCTGGCCATGTACTTCACGAGCGCCGAGGCCCTCGGCGGCGCCGGCACCTTCAGCTTGATCGAATACGCCAACAATCCTCACATCCACGAGCTGTTCAACGCCAAGAACACGATGTTCCTCAATTGGAACTTCGGCAGGGCGATGTTCGTCATGCTGTTCATCGGCTTCGCAATCAAGGTGCCGGTGTTCCCGTTCCACACCTGGCTGCCAGACGCCCACGTCGAGGCCCCCACGCCGATCTCGATGATCCTGGCCGGCATTCTGCTCAAACTCGGGGCCTACGGCTTTCTGCGTGTCTGCTATCCGATCTTTCCGGAGGCGGCGATGTGGGGGGCCTATTTCCTCGCCGTGCTCGGGGTGATCAACATCCTGTATGGCGCCCTCTGCGCGATGGCCCAAAGCGACTTCAAGCGCCTCGTCGCCTACAGCTCGATCAGCCACATGGGCTATGTGCTCCTCGGCATCGCGATCATGACCACCGTCGGCTTTCAGGGCGCCATGTTCCAGATTCTGGCCCACGGAATCTCCAGCCCCATGTGCTTCTTCCTCGTCGGCGTGATCTATGATCGCGCTCACCATCGCGACATCAACCGATTCGGCGGCCTCTGGCTCAGCATGCCGCGTTACGGGTCGATGGCCACGCTCGGATTCTTCGCGTCGCTCGGACTTCCCGCGCTCTGCGGGTTCATCGGAGAGTTTTGGGTGCTGATCGGCACCTTCCAGGCCGGCGGCGTCCACTCCGCATTCACCTGGGCCAAACCCGTCGCCATCGTTGCGTCCCTCGGCGCCATCCTGACCGCGGCATACATCCTGTGGCTCGTTCAACGCGTGTATCTTGGCAAACGGCAAGAGGAATACGCAGGCTTCCCGGATGCCACCGCCCGGGAGACCTTTATCCTCGTGCCCATGGCCGCCCTCGCCGTCTTCATGGGCATCCTTCCGAAATATACGTTCGACCTGATGAGTGGAACGTTGAATGATATCGTCTGGCTGTTCCACGGAGTCGGGCAATGAGGAAGCGCGAATCGCCAACCGACGTAGGGCGTCGCGCAGAAACAACATGATCGATTGCGTGACTCGGCTAGCCCGTTGGCTCTGCCGTTTGGCGGGTCTGCCATTCACCTTGTTCTTGCGCGACCCCCAAGGATCGCGGTTGCCTCTGTCCTTCGGCTTGCGGCGTTTTGAAACATGATTGCTTCAGCGGCTACTAACGCACCTCTCTGGATGCCCGCGGGCCATGACGCGGCCATGTTGGGACCGCTCTGGGCGCTCGTCGGGACCCTCGTGGCCCTGTTGCTCGGAGCAACGTTCGTGTACGGCCGGAACTGGCGCGCCGCCGGGACCGTCACGATTCTCGGAGCGCTCGCAACCGCGGTCTTCAGCCTGCGAGGGTTCTCGCAGGCCGTCGGCGGACCGTGGGCCGGCTTCGCCCCCGCCGGCAGCGCCCCCATGCTGATCGCCGATCAGTTTAGCTACTTCTTTACGTTTCTGATCGCCATCTTCCTCGCCCTCGTGGTGGGCCTGTGGGTCCTCGGGCATGGCGCCGCACCGGAACGGCAACCCGGCCACAAGAAGGACGCGACCGAGTTCTTTGTCTTGTTCGTCGGCAGCGCGTTCGGCATGGCCCTCATGGTCAGCACGACCAACCTGCTGATGATTCTGCTCGCGGTCGAGATGGCGTCGCTGCCGTCCTACGCCATCGCCGGCTTCCGAAAGAGGCATCGCACGGCCGCCGAGGCCTCCGTCAAGTACGTCCTGTTCGGTGCCGTCACCAGCGCCATCATGGTCTACGGCGCGTCCCTGCTCTATGGCCAGTATCAGACCCTGGACCTCACCGAAATCGGCCACGGCATGGCGACGCAGGCCGCGCTGACCGGACCGACCGCCCTCATGGGCGTGTCCTTGTTCGCCTTGCTGATCGGCGTTGCCTTCAAGGTCTCGGCGGTACCGTTCCACTTTTGGTGCCCGGACGTCTTCGAAGGAGCGTCGATCGAAATCACCACCTGGCTGAGCGTCGCAAGCAAGGCCGCCGGACTGGGGCTTATGCTCCGCATCATGACCGCCGTCTCCGCGGGCTTCTCCTCGGCCCCCGCGTTGGAGGGCTCCTTCTACTGGGTCAGCCTGGCCATCGGCCTCATGGCCGCCGTAACCTGCACGGTCGGCAACCTGTCGGCCTTCTGGCAGACGAACCTGAAGCGCCTGCTCGCCTTCAGCTCGATCGCCCACGCGGGCTACATGCTCATGGCCGTCGCAATCCTCTGGCACCCCGCCGCCGGTCGCGCTGGCGCGGCTCATCCTGCCTTCAGCGTCGTTGCGGCCTATCTCGTCGTCTACCTGTTTATGAACTTCGGCGCCTTCGCGGTCCTCGCCATGGTCTACTGGTCCACAGACAAAGAGACAATAGACGCTTTCAACGGGCTTGGGCGCCGCAATCCGGCCCTCGCGATCATGATGACGATCTGCCTGTTCAGCCTCGTCGGGCTTCCGCCGTTCGGCGGCTTCATCGCAAAATGGTACCTGCTCTTCGCGCTTTACGACGGCGGGTTGGTCTGGTTGATCTTCGTCGCGGTCTTCAACACCCTCATCAGCCTCTATTACTACGCACGGATCGCCCGCGCGATGTACTTTGCGCCGGACGAGGGTCGCGAGCGGATTCGCGTACCCGCGGCAGGCGGCCTGGCCGTCGCCGTGTGCGCGCTCGTGGTACTGCTCACGGGGACCCTGTGGGCGGGCAATTTGAAAGAGTTTTCCGATGCCCGGTCGCGCGGTCTCTACAGCGTCGGCCGCCAGGTTTCCACGCCGGCTCCGACAGACCGAGCAGCCGCCACAGCACTCACGGAATCAACGCGCCAACATGCACCCAACCGCTAGAATCCTCAACGGGCTGCTCCAGGCAGAATACGCCGGAAACACCTGCGACGCGGCCGCCGATGCGAGGGTGCGGCACCTCCTCGATCAGCATCGCAGGCACCTCGCGAAATTGGAACGCCTCGACCCGAACGCAACCGTCAAATCCGGAGCGGTCCGGTCGCGGCAGTCCCCATTGTTAAGGATGCATTAAGACTTCTTTGCGCACTCCCGAAATCCGATCAACCCGTTCACACGGCCATGTCGATCCTGTATGATCCTCGCTCGGGTCGTCGGCTTGGCAGGTGCTCTGCCGGATGCACGGCGACGGCAGCGATTGTTCATGGCGGAATCGCCTTCGGCGTGAGAGCTGACGGCACTCGTGGAGGTTTGCAAAGATGTCCCCCCTTCAACAACTGTCCGGCGTCCTGTTCGACGTGCTCAATTCGGCGCTGACCGGACTGATTTCATCCTTCGTCGGACTACTGTTCCAATCACTTCTGACGCCCCTGCTCAACAGCATCGCGGCGGCCTTGGGCCTCGGCGGGGCCTGAGCGCGTACCGGCCGGCCCGATCGGCTCGACCGTCCTCCTGAAGACACGTGTCTTTCAGGCGTCGTCCCAGGATCCGTCGGGGAGAGGGTCTGCCGCGCTGGTCGACCACTCTTCCGCGATCACAACGTGATCGTCGTACCCGTCTTCCCTTCAAGTGCCTGTGGAATGTGAGCAAAGTCGGTGATCACGGCGCGGGCATCGGCCGCGTTGCGCTCTCGGAGAAACTGTGTGGCGGCACGAATCTTCGGCAGCATCGAGCCTTCCGCAAATTGGCGTTCCGCCGCCAGCGCCTCAACCTCGTCGACGGTCACGTGTGTCAGGGCCTGCTGGTCCGGCTTTCCGAAGCTCTTGAAGACCGCCTCAACTCCCGTCACCACGACCAGCGCATCGGCGCGGACCTCATCGGCCAGCAGAGCGCTGGTCAGGTCCTTGTCGATCACGGCCTCGACGCCGTCATATTCACCCTCGTCGTTTACAACGACCGGGATCCCACCGCCCCCGCCGGCGATCAGCAGATGACCAGCATCAACGAGTTCTCGGATGACGGGAAGCTGCACGATCCGCAACGGCCGCGGAGAGGCAACGACACGGCGATAGCCCCGCCCGGCGTCCTCGATAATCTCCCAGCCGTCTGCGGTGCGATGGTGTGCGGCCTGCTCGGCCGACAGGAACGGACCGATAGGCTTGGTCGGCCGTTGAAACGCGGGATCCTTCGGATCGACGATCACGGTCGTCACAATCGCCACGCAGAGGCGTTCGACACCGCGGCTGTGCAACTCGTTTCGGAGGGTCTGCGCCAGCATGTAGCCCATGCCGGCCTGCGTGTCCGCAACCGCTAGGCCGAGGTCGATCGGATAGACCGCACCGGAAGCAAGCTCGACACGCCGCATGATCGTGCCGACCTGCGGGCCGTTGCCGTGCGTGATGGTGACCTGCCAGCCGCGCTCCACCACGTCAGACAGCGGCCGCGCCAGTTGGCGACTGTGCGCGAATTGGTCCGTGATATCGCCCGTCTGCCCGGGCGTCACGAGCGCGTTGCCACCGATTGCCACGACCAGTTTCATAGGATCAGCCGGTGAACGGTCGCTCGCGCATGGTCGCAGCCATGATGGCCTTGGCGGTGTGGAGACGATTCTCAGCCTCCTGGAAGACGACCGACTGCGGTCCGTCGAGGACGCCGTCGGTGACTTCCGAGCCGCGGTCCGCCGGCAGGCAATGCATGTAAACCGCCTGGTGACGGGCCAGCTTCATCCGGGATTCGTCACAAATCCACGACTTGTGCCGGGCGTTCAGGGCGAGGCATTTCTCCTCGATCTCGTGCATCTGCTCGGGTGCCCGGGCATCCAGGCGCTGCCGCATCAGCGTATGCGGGCCCCAGCTCTTGGGATAGACAATGTCGGCGTCCTTGAAGGCCGCCTCCATGCTGTCAACAACCTCAAACCGCGTTTCACCCTTGCGGGCGTTCTCGCGGGCGGCGTCGAGGCAACGGTCCATGAGGCCGTACTCCGGCGGATGGGCCAGCGTGACGTTCATGCCGAAGCGTGTCATCAGGGTAATCAGGCCCTGAGGAACCGACAGAGGCTTGGCATAAGACGGCGAATAGGCCCAGGTGACCGCGATCTTCCGGCCGCGCAGGTCGTTGCCGAATATCTCCCGAATCGTCATCAGGTCTGCCAGCGTCTGCGTGGGATGATCCACATCGCACTGCATGTTGATGACCGGCACGTCGGTGGCTTTGGCGACCTCGCGCATGTATCGGTTGCCCTCGTCCAGGATCAGATCGTGACGGATGGCGATGGCGTGGCCCATGTTGCCGAGGATGATCCCGGTGTCGCGGGCCGTCTCACCATGCGCGATCTGGGTCACAGCGCTGTCGAGAAAGTGGGCGTGGGCGCCGAGCTGTGTCGCCCCGGCCTCGAAGGCGTTGCGGGTGCGCGTGCTCTTGTCGAAGAAGAGCAGGAAGACCGTCTGATTCGGCAGGAGCGGTGTCGCCTCGCCGCGATGAAACCGCGCCTTCAGATCGACCGCCAGATCGAGCAGGTGGTTGATCTCGTCCGTCGTCAGGTCCTGGGTCTCAATATAGTCGCGACCTTTGAGCGATGGCATGGATGGCTCCGAAACATTCACAAAAACCGAAAAGCCGAAAGCTGAAACGAACCCGCCTCAGGCACCGACTCCGGTCAAAGAATGGGGACCATGGTGCCCCGCCGGTACCTCGGGGTGCGCTTCCCCACAGGCAATGCGATTATAACACGAAGTCAGCGCCGCGCGCTCGATCCGCCCTTCCGACCGCG
>CAYQDV010000049.1:0-16996 GCA_964416295.1 uncultured Planctomycetaceae bacterium | reverse complement strand
CCCGACAGCAGGATGGACGGCAGCATGATCATGAATGCGAACTGCATGGCCTCAAGCTGGGT
Source organism: uncultured Planctomycetaceae bacterium (assembly GCA_964416295.1). Lineage (GTDB taxonomy): Bacteria > Planctomycetota > Phycisphaerae > UBA1845 > UTPLA1 > JAPULF01. Next base: position 16,934 of record CAYQDV010000049.1, on the reverse strand, counting down.
CGTCGCCAGGGTCGAGATGAGCAGACCCAGCCCGAGGGCCGTGACGATGAACAGCGTGGACAGGGCCAGCAGAAGAAACAGGTTGCCGTTGATCGGCACGTCGAAGACCGTATTCATCAACAGCAGCACGAGGAGCAGCTCACCGAAAGCCATCAGCGCATAGGGGATGAGCTTGCCGAACAGCAACCCCGCACGGCCCACCGGCGTCACGAAGAGTTGCTCGAGGGTGCCGCGCTCACGCTCGCGGACGATCGAGAAACTGGTGAGAAACAGCAGCACGAGCTGGAGGATGACCGCGATCAGGCCCGGCACGAAGAAGTGTGAGCTTTCCAGATCGGAATTATACAACAGTCGTGTTCTTGCTTCGATCGGCAGGACCGCCGCCCCGGAGGCGTCGCGGGCCGGGCCGATCTGAAATGCCTCGATCACCGCGCGACCGCGACGGAGGGACATCTGCGTGGCCAGCAGGTTCACCGCGTTGAGCGCCGGCGTCGCCACCGTCGAATCGCTGCCGTCGACCAGGACCTGAACACGGGCCTGCTCGCGGCGGAGGAGTTTTTCGGAATAATCCGCGGGAATCAGGAGACCGGCTCTGGCCCGCCCGGCGGTGAGGGCGTGGCGAAACGCCCGGCGGTCGTGGACCCGCTCGACGACTCGAAACGTGCGGGTGTTGCACAGGGCTTCGACCAGACGGCGGCTGTCCTGGTGTCCGTCAAGGTCAAAGACGGCCATGGGGATGTTGTCGATCGTGACGTCGATTGCGTAACCGAAAATCGTCAACTGGAGCGCGGGCACGGCGAAGGCGAAGAACAGGGTGCTGCGGTCCCGGCGGATGTGAGAGAACTCTTTGAGGAGAATCGCCGCGAAGCCATACATCACACATCCCTCGCACCGGCCGCCCGGCTGAGGGCGACGAAGGCGTCTTCCAGCGTGGCGGCGATCGGGCGGACCGAAGCCGCGGGGTCCTCCGGCGCCAGCGCCGCGAGAGTGTCCGAGTCTGACAGGTCGTCGTTCGATACGATATGGAGCACCTGCCCGAACAGCGTTGCGTCGTGAATCGACGGCGTGTTGCGTGCCCTGGCGAGGGCCGCGGTCGGATCGGCACAGGTGACTTCCAGCCTTCGCATCCCCGCGGGCGTGACGTCGGGGGCGTGTTTCAGTTCATCGGGCCGTCCGGCGGCGATCAGGCGGGACAGATAGATGTAGCCGACGTGGGAGCATCGTTCCGCCTCGTCCATGTAGTGCGTCGTGACGAACATCGTGACGCCTTCATGCGACAGGCGGAAGAGCAAGTCCCAGAGTTCGCGTCGCGCCACCGGGTCGATTCCAGCCGTCGGCTCGTCGAGGAACAGCAGCGCCGGTTCGTGAACCATCGCGCAGGCCAGCGCCAGCCGCTGTTTCCAGCCGCCGGACAACCGATCGGCGATGCGGCCTCGATAGGCACCGATCCCGGTCAGCTCGATGACGGCCTCCTCGCGGCGGCGCATGGCCGATGCGTCCAGACCATAGACGCGGGCATAGAAGCGGATGTTTTCCGTTACGCTCAGGTCGGCATACAGGCTGAAGCTCTGCGACATGTAACCGATGCGCCGTTTCACCGCCTCGGGATCGCGACCCACGTCGACACCGAGCACCGTCGCCGCGCCGCCGCTGGGCCGCAACACGCCGCACAACATGCGAATGATGGTCGTCTTTCCGGATCCGTTCGGCCCAAGCAGTCCGAAGATGCTCGCCCGCGCGACGGCGAACGTCGCATCCCGCACCGCGACCGTGTCGCCGAATCGCCGCGTCAGGCCGGTCGCCCGGATGACCGCGTCGCTCATGGTCGCGTGGCCTCGCCGAGCAGCACATCCGCGCCCATGCCCACGCGAAGCCGGTCGCGCCCCGGCGCGTCGAGCGTCACCTTGATGCGGAACACCTGCTTGCTGCGTTCCTCGGGCGTCTGGACGTTTCGGGGTGTGAACTCCGCCTCATGGGAGATGAACGTCACGCGACCGTAGAAGCGTTTGGCCGGAAAGCCGTCTACGACGATCGGGACGCGCCATCCCGGCCCGATCTCGCCGAGCCGGGACGCAGGCACATAGCTTCGAACCCAGATCCGTGACAGGTCCAGAAGCGATACCGACGGGGCATTTGCGGGCACCAGATCGCCCGGCTGCAGGTCGATCGTTTCGACCACGCACGCGCACGGGGCGGCCACGGTCAGTTCCCGCCGCCGTGCTTGGATGGCCGCCGCCCGCGCCTCCATCGCTGCAACCTGCGCGGCGGCCCTGGCGAGGTCTTCCTTCCGGTAGCCGGCTTCGAGGCGTTTGAGTGCCTGTTCGGTCTCCGCCAACGCCGCCCGAGCCTCCGCGATCTCCTCCTTGCGCGTCCCCGCCTCGAGGAGAGCCAGTTGCTGTCGGGCCGCGGCCACCGCCGAGCGAGCGGACTTCAACCCACGCGTCGTCTCGTCTATTTCGGTGGGCGCCGCCTGCTTCTTTTCCTGGAGTCGGGCGATTCGGGCATACTCCGATTCCGCGAGTTCGAGGTCCGCCTGCTCGCGATTGAGTGTTTCGCGGGCGATCTCGATTTCCTGGGGTCGCGGCCCCGCCACGAGCCGTTCGAGCCTCGCGCGGGCGGCGTCGCGTCGCGCGCGGGCCTGTTCTATGTCTTCCGATCGGAACCCCGCGGTCAGTCGAGCCGCGTCCGCCCGCGCGGCGGCCAGCGCCGCCTCGGCCTCGGCCCATTGATCGTCCAGATCGAAAGGATCTATTTCGATCAGCGGGGCGTCCGCCTCAACGTGCTCACCTTCCTGGACGAGCACTCGGGAGACGCGGCCGCCGACGCGCGATCCGACGCGGATCTGATCGGCCTCGATGTATCCCGAAACAATGAGCGAGGGCCGGCGGGTCTGCTGCCAGTAGAGCCAGCCGATGATCCCGCCGGCAACCAGCAGCGCCGATACCACAAGCCTGCGCATGCGCAAACGCCTCCCGTCCGCGGATGAGGCGCAGCACGGTCCTCACGACTGCCGCCCCGACGGCATGATGCGTGCGGACCGCCCCGGTGGTCAAGTGCGGCGGGAGCATGGAACTGCGGGCGACTACGCGTGGTGCGCGGTCCTCGACGGTTTGTTCTTCGTCGGGTCCGGCTGGGTGGCTCGGTTCGTCACCAACAGGGCCTGGGTGATCTGATCTCCGACCTGGGTCATGCCGTCGGGGGAATAGGGCACCATCATGACCGTCGCCTTGCTGCGACTGCCGACCGCCGTGACGGTGTCGTAGTGCTGCGTCAACATGACCATCTTGGTGGCCTCTTCGGACGAGATGCCCGCTTCGGCACAGGTCTCGACCGATTCCTTCAGTCCTCGCGCGATGGCCAACCGCTGCCGAGCGATTCCGATGCCCTGCAACTCTTTGGCCCGGGCCTCGCCCTCGGCCTCGGCAATGGCGCGGATCTTCTTGGCCTCGGCCTCGTTCCTGGCGGCTTCCTTGAGTCGGGCGCTGGCGTTGACCTGGTTCATTGCGGCCTTGACCTTGGCGTCGGGCTGGATGTCATTGACGAGAGCCTGCAGGATCGTGTAGCCGAACTGCTGCATCGTATGCCGCAAGCGATCCTTGACGGCGGTGGCGATTTTCTCCTTTTCCGAAAAGACGGCGTCGATCGTCATCTCGGGGACATTGGCCCGGACGGTGTCGAAGACATACGAACTGATCTGCTGGCCGGGGTTCATCAGCTTGTAGTTGGCTGCGATGACTGCCTCATCGGTTTCGCCGACGAAGAACTGCACCGCGATCTTCAGGTCTACGAACACGTCGTCCCGGGTCTTGGACTCGACTTCGATCTCCAGCTCTCGCACGCGGTGCGTTACCCGTCCGGCGACTTTTTCGATGAAGGGCGTCTTCCAGTTCAGCCCCGGCGACGCGACCTTCACGAACTTGCCGAATCGCTCGACGACCGCCCGCGTCTGCTGCTCCACCGTGAACGCCGATAGCAGGAAGAGGATTCCAACGATCACCAGGAACCCGAGTCCGATCCACGCGCCCGCGGAGAGCGCAAGAATAGAGGCAAACATGGTTCTGTCCTTTCTCCCGCATCAGGGCGGGCATGATTCTTCCGATCCAAACTCCGCAGAAACGAGAGACACGGTCAGTCCTTTCGCCGGCCTCGACAGTTCATACGAAGAAACTTCAAGGCCGACTTCGCGGCCGCGCGGCAGGGCGGGCGTCTGGAGGACCACGGCGAAGGCGGTGGTTCCGTCGCCGTCCGTGCCTTCGACCTTCAGTTCGACCGATTCGAGCGGATACCCGGCGTTGAACAGCGTGAGCGCAATCGGCTCGGTGCCGAGGAACGTCCCGCTGCCCCACGCCGCCTTCCAGCGAAAGTACAGGTCTTCCGCCGCGGCGCATCGCTCAAACTGTTCCGGCACCGCTTCCGGTTGCGGGTGTTTGACGTGGCCGGCGGTTCGTGGAATCCCCGGCAAGAAATCGAGCGTGAGGCCGCAGCGGGCGCAGAAGCGTGCCTCCGAGCGGTTCGCGAAACGACATCGTGGACATGGCTGCTGCACGGTCAGACTTCCCGTCCTGATTCGCCGAGTGCCGGCTTGCCCAAGGAACGACCGGCGACCTGTGCCGATCCCACGCGAGCGTTCCGGTCACTTGTAGATAGTGTAGGCTCGGCGGGGCCATCGGCCAGTATAATCTCGATGGCGGCTTCTAACAGATGCCCACCGGCCTTCGGGCGCCCTGTCAGGGGCGGCTGCCGGTCGCCAGCTTCAGGCCCGCGGCACGCCACTCCTTGACGCCGCCCTCGTAGACCCAGACATTCGTATAGCCGAACTCGGCGGCCTTTCGAGCCGCCATGCCACCGACCGGACACCCGCCGCCGGCACAGTAAAAGACCAGAGGCGTCTTTTTATCCGGCGGCAGCGTGCCGGGCTTCATCTGTTCGTAGTCGACATGGATGGCCCCGGGGATGTGGCCGCGCTCGTAGTGTGCCCGATCCAGCGCATGGACGGCCGTTACCTCGTGTGCCTCGATGCGAGCCTTCAGTTCCTTGGCCGACTTGATCCTGTGGATGGAAGCGCCCTTGCTCGACGACGTACGGACCGAGGCGTCATTTGCACATCCCGCGAACAGGACGACCAGACCCAGGCCGGGGATAAGAAAACGGGCTTTCATGATGCGTTCTCCATTCGGTGTTGCGAAACACCTCCACGCCGGGCCGTGACCTGCGGCGCTCGATCCATCAGACGTCCAACTCCAGCAGGTCCTTCGAGGCTCGCGTGATGTTTTCGCAGCCCGACTCGGTGACAATCACCATGTCTTCAATGCGGACGCCGCCCCAGCCCTCGTAATAGAGGCCCGGTTCTACCGTAAAGACCATGCCAGGCCGCGTTTTCGTTTCGAACCGCTGTTTGAGCCGCGGTTCTTCATGGATCGCAAGCCCGACGCCGTGGCCCGTTCCGTGGATGAAGTGGTCCGCGCAGTCGTGTTCCTTGAAGAAGTCGCGGCACAGGGCATCGAGCGAGCCGGTGGTCACGCCCGGCCGAACCCCATCGAGACATCGCTGCTGGGCGGCGCGGACGAGTTCGTAGACTTTGCGCTGTCGATCGTCCGCCTTGCCCATGCAGATCATCCGGGTGAGATCACCGCAATATCCGTCGTAGATCGCCCCGAAGTCCAGGAGTACGAGCTGCCCTTTTTCCAGCTTGCGGTCGGGCGAAGGCGTGTAGTGGGCGTTGCTCCCGGTCTCGCCAAATGCCACGATCGGATGGAACGAGTTGCCCTCGCTGTGATCGCAGAGGTAGTTCTCGATCTGACGGCGGACCTGATGTTCGGTCATGCCGAGTTGGATGATTCCCGCGACGTAATCGAATGCGTCACAAGTGATGGCCTGTGCCCGCCGCAGCACTTCGCACTCTTCCGGTGACTTGAGGACACGGAGCCGCGTGATCAGATCGTCCGCGCCGTGCCAGTCGAGGCCGTCGGTCGCCTCCAACAGTGCCAGGGCATCGCCATGAAGCAGGCTGTTACGCTCGAAGCCGATCTGCCTGGCCCCCGGGGTCAGCCGCTCCCTGATCTTGTCACCGACGACCTGAGGCGTTAGCGGCGTCTCAAGAAGTTGAGGCGTGACCCCCGGCAGGTCCCGGACGCCGCTGAAATATCGTCCGTCGCACAGCAGGTCGCAGCGGTCGGGCTGGATCAGGACGAAGTACTCGGGATCGGCGATGGGCTGGACGATCTCGCACATCATTGCTCTGGCCCCGCTGATGTAGCGGACGTTCTTGGGGCTTGAGACGAACAGCGCCTCCAAATCCGCATCCTTCATGGCCGCGCGGAGCCGCGCCAGTCGTTGATCGATCATCTTGTTCCTGCTCCTTTACGAAGTCACGGTCGAGGGCATGGTTCTATCGCCGAACAGCCTCGAATGCAACCGTGGATGGCGGGGCGGGTCTGATGGCCGGCTTCGGTTTGAAGGCTGGCGTGACCACGGTCGATGAGAAGGGAGTGTGACGGCGGGATCAATCGGATGGCGGCGTCTGCGCAGCGTGTTCCGCGAGACGATCGGGCGTGGATGGATCGGCTGTTTCCGTTTCCGATGCCAGCCGTCCAAGATTCCGGACGACGTGGTCAACGTCTCCCAACGCAGTGTTGAGTTGGAGGTGCATCCCCTCCGCCCGCAGGATGTCCGTGACGAGTTGAATGTTTCGGGTGCCGATCTGCCTGTCGATTCGTTCCACGATGTCCTCGCGCCGGGCCAGTTGGGCGTTCAGGCATTCGTCGAGTGTTTCCATCGCGCCCTTGGTTCGATCGGCACACTGCTCCGCGTCGGTGAGTCGTCGAGCGGTCTTTGTGACGCGGGCGATCAGAGCGTCGAGTTCGTCCGCTCGTGCCTCGATTTGTGCCTGCCGCGTTTCGGTGGACCGCTGCATCCCCCGAAGTCGCCCGAGCAGTCCTTCCATCGTCCGGCGATGGGCGCGGCCGTTTTCGATCAGCTTTCGGACAATCAGGGCGTATCGGTCGGGTCCGCGCGGAGCCCGAATGCCCAGTTCGGCGATCAGCCGTTCGCAGGCCTGCTCGAGGCGCGGCGTGCTCGGAGATGCCTTGGGGGCGGCGATCCGCGTCTCCAGCGATTTGAGACGGAGGCCGTGTTCCCGGACCTGCTCTTCGAGGTGCCGACAGTGCTCCCGCGCCGCCCGACAGGTCCGTTTTACAGAGATGCACAGCCAGGTGACGGCGATGCCAAACGTGACGGCCGCACCCGCCAGAGCGAGCGAGCCGGTCGAAACCCAGGCCGCAAGGACCGATGAAAGCTGTCCTGAGTCCAATGCCAACACGTCTAACTCATCGTCATGCCGGGGTCGTCACAACGCATTCGGTCTGGTTGCGAGTGGATTGATCGTCGCAGTCGGCTGACGCAAGGGATCATGCCGAATCGCGAGGCGCGATCCGGCAAAGGTCAAATAAAAAACTGCCGTCGACGCCGGAGAGCGCCTCGGCGGCGGTATCTCGGCGCTCCGGCTCGCGCCGGGTCACCCTGTCTTGATGCCGGCCAGTTCCAGGAATGCTTCTTCATCCAGGACGCGGACGCCCAGTTTTCGGGCCTTGTCTCGCTTGCTTCCCGGTTTGTCGCCGGCCAGCACGAAGTCGGTCTTCTTGCTGACACTGGCCGTCGGTTTGCCGCCGAGTTCCTTGATGACGCGCTCGATCTCCTTGCGGCCAAAATGCTCCAGCGAACCGGTCACGACGACCGTCTTGCCGGCCAAGGGCTGGGCGCCACGTTGCGTCGAGGTCGGCTGAGTCATCCGGACGCCCGCCTCTGCCAGTGCCCGCCAGGCTCGATCGCCCACCCGGCTGCCGAAGAACGCGCGAATCGACCGAGCCATCTCCGGACCGACGCCGTCGACGGCCTGAAGGTCTTCCTCGGAGGCGCCGGCGATGGCCTGCATCGCTCGGAAGTGCTGCGCCAGCAGTTCGGCGGACGCTCCGCCGACGTGTCGGATGTTCAAGGCCGCCAGGACACGGGCGAGCGGTCGCGTCTTGCTCGCTTCAATCGCCGCCAGCAGCGTGCCGGTGCGCTTATCGCCGAACGGAACACGGATCAGTTTCTGCGCGCCCTTGATCGTTCGCTGTTGCTCGCTCTCGAGGCGAACGAGACGGTCGCGGTGCCGGGCGAGGTGGTAGATATCGGCGAAGCTGCACAGCAACGCTTCGTCGACCAGTTTTTCGATCAAGACCTGACCGAGGCTTTCGATGTCCATCTGACCGCGGCCGCAAAAGTACTTGAGCCGCTCCTTGAGCTGGGCCTCGCAGGCGGGGTTGATGCAGCGGAGATAGACGCCGCCTTCGTCCTGCGCCACTTCGCCCTTGCAGACCGGACACCGCGTGGGGCGGGTGATCCGCTTCGCGCCCTTCGGGCGCTTCTCCTTTACCACGCCGACGACCTGCGGGATGATTTCACCTGCCTTTTCCACGACGACCGTGTCGCCGATGCGGATGTCCAGCCGGTCGACCTGATCGAAATTGTGCAGGCTTGCGTGGCGGACCGTGGTACCGGAGAGCTGCATCGGCCGCATGACCGCCCGGGGCGTCAACGTTCCGAGCTTGCCGACCTGGACATCGACGGCCTTCAGAATGCTCTCCGCCCGTTCGGCTGCGAACTTGTAGGCGACGCACCAGCGCGGATAGCGACTCGTCGCCCCCAGCGTGCGGTGCTGTGCGAGGCGGTTCACCTTGATGACCAGCCCGTCCGTTTCGTAGTCCAGATCGTGCCGGCGGTCGTGCCATTCATGGACGAACGCAATCACTGCGTCGATATTCTCACAGACTCGGGCATGAGGACTGACCGGAATGCCCCAGCGGTTGAAGGCCGCGAACATCTCCGCCAGCGTTTCAAACGCCCTGCCGGTCAACTCGCCTACGCCATGAGCGAGGAAGGTGAGGCCGCGGTCCGCGACGGCTCGGGCGTCTTTCTGTTTGATCGTTCCGGCCGTGGCGTTCCGCGGATTGGCAAACGGTTCCTTTCCCTCGGCCTCGCGTCGAGCGTTGTAGGCGTCGAACGCCGGGCGGGGCCAGAACACCTCTCCTCGGCATTCCAGGACGTCCGGCCAGTCGGCGCCGAGCAGGTGCAGGGGGATCGCGCGGAGGGTCCTGACGCTCGCGGTGACGTCGTCCCCGGTGCGGCCGTCGCCGCGCGTGGCGCCGAGGGTCAGCACGCCGTTCTCGTAGCGCAGCGAGGCCGAGACACCGTCGATCTTGGGGTCTACCAGGTATTCGTAGGGCCGGCCGTCGAGGCCGCGGGCGACGCGGCTGTCGAACTCGCGCAACGCCGACTCGTTGTAGGTGTTGTCGATGGACAACATCGGCACGGCATGGCGCACGTTGACGAATCGATCGATCGGCGTTTCGCCGACCCGCTGGGTGGGGGAGTCCGGCGTGACGAGTTCGGGATGGGCGGCTTCGAGGGCCTTGAGGCGGTCAAACAGCCGGTCATATTCGCGGTCGGACAGGACCGGCCGCGCTTCGGCGTAGTAGAGGTGGTCGTGCCTGCGGATTTGCTCGCGCAGGTGGGTGATTTCCTTTTTCGGGTCTGGCATGACGCATCCCACGAGGGGCTACGGCTCCGGGCGGCCGTGTGCCGACTCGCCCGACACTATACACCCGCCGGCACCGGAATACCTCGGGGATCTCTGCCTACCTCCCGGGCGCAGCTTCGCCGGTCTCGCTCGGTCGATCGTGCACGACATAGAGCAGCCCGGTGCTGCGGTCGGGCGCCCCGGGGTTCTCGCGAATGCGTGCGATCAGTTCGACGCCGGCAATGACGGGCGGCGGTTGTCGGCCGGGGAACTGGACCGGGTCGTTCTGAAGGCGATAGGCCATGGTCCGTACAACCTTGGAGGGTCGGTAGTGAAGTGTCTGTTGGAGAAGCCCAAGCTCGTCGATCCTCCGGTCGGGCCGGTCGAACGATCGCAATTCGCCGAAAGCGATCCGCTCGTAGTGCATCAGTTGTTCGTTGATTCGCGGCGGCACGACGATATACCGTACGCCGAGGCGGTCGAGTTGATCGCGGGCGGCCGTCGGATCCGTCTCGGCGAAGAACCGGGCGACTTCGATCAGTCCGTCGATGGCCCGGTGATACGGCGTTGCCACGACCGGAAGACCGGTGTAGTAGAGCAGGACCGGTCCGTCCATGTCGTCGCAGAGAATCGCCCTGCGGCCCGGGTCGCCGAGGTTGGATGGGTCGGTCTCTTGGCGGCGGATTTGCTGGGCGACAAAATCGGCCCGCCCGACATAGCGCCGCGTCGCGATTTCACCTTGGGTCCGTCGTGACAGCACGTTGGTGGCAGCCGGAAGATTCAAGGCCGCCAACACCAACCCGAGCGCGACGAAGAGGGTGACCGGCTTGTTGCGCAGGCCGCGCGGAGCCGAGGACTGGAGCGCCTGCCACAGACCGATCACGATGACCGGCACGACGGCCACGCTGTAGTGGTCCATCCATCGAAGGTAGCGGAGGGTGAGGATGGCGATGACCGGCGCCAGGAGGCCCGCGGCCATCCGCATCGCGCGGGGTATGCGCGGCGAGCGGACGAAGAACATCCACGCCAGCGGCAGTGCGTAGATCGCGTATCCGAGTTGGCGGTGGAGTTGTTGGAGGGACCAGGCGTGTTCGGTCCGGACGTAGAGCGGCTGGAGCTCCTCGATCCGGGCCGACCAGCGTGCGAACTCGGGACGACTGACATACTCAAATACCGCGTGGTCCTGGAATCGCAGCCAGACGAGGAAAGCCGCGACTGCCGCCAGCAACGCGACGTTGAGCGTTGTTCGAGACTGCGCGCGGCTCGGCTCGCGCGGTGCAGACGCAGCGACCTCAGATGGGCGATCCGGCTGAGAGGCCGGCGTGTGCCCCGGCGCGAGAAAGGCGATGCCGGTCAGGAACACGTGAAACAGGCTGATCTTGTCGATGGCGACTGCATTCAGATCGGGCCAGTTTTCGAACAGATAGCCACCGACCACTATTGCCGCTACCGACAGATTCCAGACGAGACGGGCCGAGGCCCATCGGCGTCGCGAGATGGGCGGGCCGTAGAGGCAGGCCAGCGAGAAGCCGGCCAGGATCACGAACCAGACGAGCAGGGCCTGCGAGGCGACCCAGATGGCGAGTCCGGTCGCCAGGCCGCTGAGGATCGCGCTAGTGCGAGTCGGATCTCCGGGGTGTCCGTTCTTGCGGCGTCGAGGCAGCACGCCCCCGAGGGCGATCACGAACAAGAGTTCCAGCAAGGCGTGATGGTCCGGATGGCCCAATTGAAAGACGCGATGAAACGACGGCGAGACTGCCACGATCAGCCCGATCAGCAGGGCGGGGGTGCTTCCCATGGATCGGTGAATCATGGCGATCATGCAGGCGAGGAATGCCGCGCCGAGGAGGACCGGAACGCACGCGGCGACGCAGCCCAAGGGGTCCGCGTGGTTGATCTGCTGAAGGACCGGGCCGCACAGCCGGGCGGTGCCGACGATGAGGTAGTCCATCGGTGCAGTCCAGTGATGGGAGGCCCCGACGGGGGCGTTGATCTTCGGCATGAAGCCGATGCGCAGGGTGCGGCCTTGGGCGATTTGGCGCGCCCGATAGACGCGCATATAGTCATCCGGCCCGGCGAAAAATACCCGTGCCGGCGTGAAGGTCGCGCCCCATCGCGGGTATTCCAGCCCGACGGCAGCGGCGATGATGAGCACGGTCGCCACAGCGACCCGGCCGCCGGAACGGGTTGTCGGTGCATCGCGGAGGGTGGGTGTGTCGACCACGTGCTAGACGTGCTCCACAAACAGGGTCTTCCGGTTCCGCAGGTCGCGGACGTGGTGCAACAACAGCTCCGCGACCTCGGCCGGGCGCTCGATCGAGTTGAACACGATGCTCTTGTCCGTCGTGTCGCTGCCGAGGACCTCCACGTCGCCGGTATCGACGATTCGGCCGACAATTCCCTGTCGTATGCGGACATCGTCGACACGAACGAAGTCGGTCTGATCGATGATCCGCGTCAGGATCCCGCGTTCGACGAACAATCGCCGATTCGTTAGCCGATACCGCCGGCCGAATACGACGAGCGTCTCCTGAACGGCGACCGCGAGGACGAACGCCGCCGCCACGCCCCACGCCCAGGTTCGCAGGGAGCTGTCCGCCCCGGTCATGCGGTAGACGACCACCGGCAACGAAATGCCAACGGCTGCGCACAGAACCCACACTCCGTAATATGAACGCCAGGCACGTCGCCCCTCCCAGATCGTTTTTTCATCGGTCGGCTCGGTCGACGGCGCGACCGCCTCCCGTGAGGAGCTTGCACCCGGGCGGGCACTTCGCTCCGGCGGAGGGAGTTTCGCACCGCAGTGCTTGCAGAATCTGCTGTCGGCGTCGACCGTGTTTTCACACTCAGGGCACGTCATGGACTTCTTATCCAGCCCCGTTGTGCGACAGGCTGGCAGGGAGAGCCGGTCGTCGCCGCCGTCAGGCCCGGTCGCGTTCTCTGGATTCGATGTCGCCGATCTTGTCGACACGCTGGTCATGTCGTCCGCCCTCGTACGGGGTTTTCAGCCAGACCTCGACGATGCGTCGCATCAGTGCGTCGCCGACGAGGTCCGCCGGAAGACAGAGCATGTTGGCGTTATTGTGTCGCCGCGCCATTTCGGTGGTCAATTCGTCGTGGCACAACGCGGCCCGGATGCCCTGGACCTTGTTGGCCGCGATGCACATGCCGATCCCCGTGCCGCAGAACAACATGCCGAGATCGCACTTGCCATCCCGAACCGCCGTCGCCGCCGGATAGGCGGCATCGGGGTAGTCGCAGGCCTTCGCCGAGTCGGTGCCGAAGTCGACGACTTCCTGGCCCAATTCCGTGAGGACGATCTTTACGTTTGTCTTCGCCTTGAATCCGCGATGATCCGCGCCGATTGCAATTCTCATAGGGGTACCTCCTGCAGGCAGTGTTCGAGCGCCTTGCTGATCTTGCCGGCCGTCGTGTCGTAGTCCTCGATGGTGCCCCCGATGGGGTCGGCGATATCCTGGTCTGCGGGATCGAGCAGGGATGCCTTGGCGACGGCTTCCGGATCCATCGCTACAACGGTCTCAAGGTGATGGCGGCTCATGGTGTAGATTCGATCGGCGGGGCGGATGCAGTCGAGAGACAAGGTCCTTGCCCGATGAGACTCGATGTCGACGCCCCGGCGCCGGCACACCTCGACCGCCGACGGCGAGGCGCTGCCTCCGCCTCCGGCGGTGCCCGCCGATTCGATGTTGACTCCGCGTTCGAGCAACTGCGACACATCGCACGAGAGGCGCTCGGCCGCCATTTTCCTGAAGATTCCGGCAGCCATGGGACTGCGGCAGGTGTTGCCCGTGCAAACAAACAGGATGTTGACTGTCGCCAGGCGGCGGATCGTGCGTGCGTCGTAGACCCCGGCCCTCAGCAGCTCATATCCCGTGCCGTTCAGCTTGACGATCGTCGATCCCTTTCCGTAGCGCGTGGGGCCGGCGTCGACGATCAGGTCGATCCGGCCGTCGAGGGCCTCGCTGACGGCCTCGGCTGTGGTCGGAGGCGAGGCGCCCGTCTCGTTTGCGCTCGATGCGATGATCGGCGCGCCGGCCGCCGTCAGGATCGCCGTAGCCACGGGGTGGTCCGGCAGGCGAAGCCCGACCGTTCGGTCGACATAGGCGGCGGCGGCGCCTTCGGGACTCAGGGTCGCGTGGGCCGGCGCCCGAGCCGGGTCGTCCAGCCGAAACAGAAGCGTGAGCGGACCCGGCCAGCCCTTCCGGATGAGGCGGCGGCCCATCGGCGGAATGTCGGGGACGAAATCGTCACAGGCGGCGCGGCGGCTGATGTGCACGGTGAAGGGACGGTCGGCGGCGCGGCCCTTGATCGACCGCAGGCGCCGCACGCTGTCATCGAGACCGGCGTTGGCGGCGATGCCGTACACGGTCTCCGTCGGAATCGCCACGAGGGCGCCGGCCGCCAGCGCCCGCGCGATCTTCTCGATCTGCGGGCTGTCGGTTCCGTCCGGATTCAGCTTGATTCGCTCAGTTGCCATCGCCCGTGCCGCTCCTGCCGGAGTATCCTGCGGGCCTTGGCGCGTGTCAAGGAGCCGCGCCCGCACGCGGACCGGATCGGTGGCTGCTCACCGCCGACGGCCCGCGGCTATAATCGCCAAGATGGCGGTCATCTATCTCGACAACAACGCGACGACCCGCGCGGCTCCCGAGGTGGTGGAGGCGATGGGGCCGTTCTGGTCCGACGTCTATGGCAACGCATCGAGCCTGCACCGGGTGGGCCAGCGGGCGCGACATGCGATCGAGACGGCGCGCGAGCAGGTGGCTGCGCTGGTTGGCGCTCGCCCCCGTGACATCGTGTTTACGAGCGGCGGTACGGAGTCCGACAACCTCGCGATTCGTGGCGTGCTTGCTGCGTGCCCGTCGAAACGCCATATTGTCACGACCGCCGTCGAGCATATCGCGGTGCACGGCCTGTGTCGCCGGCTCGCCGACCAGGGCTACCGCGTTACGTTCGTGGGCGTGGACGCCGGCGGGCGACTCGACCTCGACGCGTTCAGCGACGCCCTGTCTGACGACACGGTCCTGGCCAGCGTCATGCACGCCAACAACGAGACCGGCGTGATTTTTCCCGTCGGCGAAGCGGCCGAGCGGTGCGCGGCGTGCGGCGTGCCGCTTCACGTTGATGCGGTGCAAGCTGCCGGTAAGATCGAGCTCGACGTCCGCGGTCTCGGTGTCGCCCTCGCGAGCTTCTCGGCCCACAAGATGCACGGTCCCAAGGGTGTGGGGGCGCTGTATGTCGGACCGGGCGTGCGGATGCGGAGCCAACTGGTCGGCGGCCATCAGGAGCGTGATCTGCGGCCCGGCACCGAGAACGTCGCGGGCATCGTCGGGTTCGGCCGTGCGGCGGAACTGGCACAGCGGCGGCTGCCGGAAATGACGCGCGTGGCGGCCCTGCGGGACCGGCTCGAGACCGGGATTCTCGCGCGCCTGGACATTGCCCGCGTCAACGGCGATCGCGCCGTCCGCGTGCCCAACACCACGAACATCGCGTTCGCCGGGCTTGAGGCCGAGGCGCTTCTGATCGCCCTCAGCGAGGCCGGCGTCTGTGCCGCGAGCGGGTCGGCGTGCAGCAGCGGGGCGATCGAGCCGTCTCACGTCCTCGCGGCGATGGGGATCGACGATCATGCGGCGAACGGCTCGGTCCGTTTCAGCCTGTCACACGACACGACGGAGAGCGAGATCGACCGGGCGCTGGAGACCATCGTCGAGGTCGCGCACCGCCTCGCCGCGCTGCGCGTGTCGTAACCCTCGCGGTGGGCCGCTCAACCGATGAGCAGCCGCGCAACGAAGGCGTTGAGATCCACGCTGTCCAGACTCAGGTCGTTGTTGAAGTCGGCGTGCCTGAGGTCGCAATTGGGGTACATCGCGATGAAGCCGGCGCGATCGATCAGGCCGATGACGAACGGACCGATGTCCCGGCCGTTCAGCACGCCGTCGCAGTTCATGTCGCCGAGGAGGAAGCAGTTTCCGTTGGTCTGGATGAAGACCCGCCAACCGGCGCACAGGCCCATGAAGATATCGAGACATCCGTCGTTGTTGATGTCGAGAAAGGCAAAGTCGTGAGGGTCGACGTGAAAGTTCTGGCTTTGTGAGCCGGGCCACGGGTCAAACAGGGCGCCGTCGCCCGGGTTTTGGAGGAGCGCGAATTCGACCGGGCTGCCGCAGTTGGCGATGTCGACGTCGATCGGCCCGACGCCGAGGTCGAGGTCGCCGTCGTGGTCGATGTCGGCCAGCTTGGCGTTGCCGCCGAAGCCGGCCGTCCGCGGCGACGGACTCGGCTCAAAACCGTTCCAGGTGAGACTCTGCGGGCCGTTGACGGTCGCGAGCTGGATGGTGTCCTGGGGGTCGAGCACGACGTAGAGGTCGCGCGTGTTGTTGGCGTCGAGCATGCCGACGACAAACATGTAGTCCTGGGTGGTGCCGGGCACCTGGACGAACTGGGAATAGTGGCCGGTGCCGTCGTTCCACAGGATAAAGGTGCCGATGCCGAAGGGCGGAGCGTTGAACAGTGACGAAATCTTGACGATGTCGTTGTCGCCGTCGTTATCCATATCGACAATGGTATTCTGCGTGCCGAAGGCGACGTTGGCCAACGGCCCGAGCCGAGCCACGGTTTCGTCGGTGAACACACCGGTACCGTCGTTGATCATCACGAGGTCGTCGCCGCCGTTGTAATTCGAGAACATGAGGTCGGGGACGGCGTCACCGCTTACGTCGCCGGCCGAGATTGCGCACATGCGAAACGGCATGGACTGGTTGCCGATCGGACCGATACGGGACGATTCGTCGACGAACCCGAGCCACGTCCCCTGGCCGTCGACGCCGAGGTTTCGATAGAACTTGGGTGCATCACCGAACGTGGTGGCGACAACGATGTCGTCCCAGCCATCCATGTTGAGATCGGTGCAGAGCACGTCGCGGGCGTCGGTCAGGTCCGCCAGGAATCCGGGGGCCAGCTCGGCCGTGCGGTCCACGAGGACGCCGGTCTCGTTCATCAGCAGGACGTCCTGGCGCGCCCCCGGGGCGGAGAAGGGCTGCTTGCGCACCACGACGACATCGGTCCAGAAGTCGTGATTGAAGTCCGCGATGGCGATGTCCTTTTCCTGGCCGTCGTTGATGCCAACGCTGGACAGCGACAGCCGCGTTGCGGTGTCGTCCTGAAAGGTCACCCACTGCGCGGTGGCGGATTGCGTCACCGCGGTCAGAATCGCCGAAAGTAGGAGGATTCGGTGCATGAGCCCTGCGCCTTTCTGCATCTCTGCATTTGCCGACAGAATGGAGGGTCCGGCCCCTTTGGAGAGTAGCCCGCTCACCGCCTATCAGGATAACCGCTCTCGGGGCGAATGGCACGCATTTTT
>CAYQDV010000048.1:15901-17799 GCA_964416295.1 uncultured Planctomycetaceae bacterium | reverse complement strand
CTAGAGCGTGCGGATCACA
Source organism: uncultured Planctomycetaceae bacterium (assembly GCA_964416295.1). Taxonomy (GTDB): domain Bacteria; phylum Planctomycetota; class Phycisphaerae; order UBA1845; family UTPLA1; genus JAPULF01. The sequence continues at coordinate 17,780 of CAYQDV010000048.1, read as the reverse complement.
CCCGCGAGGTCGGGGGTTCGAGTCCCTTATCGCCCACTCCCGAAAACCCCTTGAAACATAGGGGTTTTCGGGGTATTCTTGGCTTATGAATGTTGGCCAGTACAACAGTTCGACAACAGTTGAGCAGGAGTACCCCCCTTGGTTTTCAGGACAAGTGAGGGTGGACGGCTGCCGCGGTGCCGGGCGATTCCGGCTGCACCGATGGCGGCTATGGGCTGCCCTGCTGGGTGAGGGCGTTTGACAGGTTGGTGAGGAACGAGGTGTTGGTCGGGTCGAGGGAAACGGCCTTGTTGAAATCGTCGATTGCGGTCGTGAGTTGATTGACGGTCACGCGCTGCTGACCACGCTGATCGAACGCACCTGCCAGGTCCTGCCGGTAGGTGTCGTTGTCGCGGGACGCCTGGTAGGCCCGATCGAGGTCGATGATGGCCTGATCAAAATCGAGTCGCCCCAGGGCGCTCAGCCCGGCGCTATGGCTCAGTTCGCCGACCTTCCGTCGAGCCGCGCCCGCCCCGGGGTCCAACTCGAAGGCCTTTGTGAAACTCTTGAGCGCCTGAGCGTCGTCTCCGGCATTCTCGAAATGCGCGCCCGTGCGGGAATAGAGGCTGGCGAGCTTCTTCCTGAATCCGGGGTCGTTGGGCATGCCGACGGCGGCACTGCCCAGATCGGTCAGCGCCTTGGTGAATAGTCCGCTGCGGACATCCCGCTCGGCTCGGAGCGCGGACACGCGGGAGGACACCTCGGAGACACTGCGGTTGGCGGGGTCGAGGTCGATCGCTGCCGACAGGTCCTTCTGGGCGGAGACGAGGTCGCCCGAGGTCACGGCGTCCGCGGCCCGGGCCAGATGGCTGTCGGCCAGATCCTGCCGAAACGGTGCGTGGCTGGGGACAATATCGACGGCGGTCTTGAGTTCGGAGAGGGCCTCGCTCCGGCGGCCGGCTTTGTCCAGCGCGCGGCCGAGCAGATTGTGTACGACGCTCGACCGGGGGTGATCGTCGACCAGTTTTCGTGCCCGGCTGACGACTTCATCGATCTGGTGCCCGCTCGCATGGCGCAGGGCGGCGCCGAGTGACCGGACGACCTGCGCCGGCTGGCGGGCTGCGGTGAATCCGTCCGCGAGGGCGAGGTCGACCTCGGCGTTGGTCGGGCTGCGGTCGGAGAGATATGACAGCAGTCTGAGACCGTCGGCGCGATGGGCGGGGCTTGCGAGCTTGCGTCGGGCGTCGGCGATGGCATCGGCGTCGTCTTTTTTGAGCGAGCGTGCCGCGGCCAACTCGCCCCGGAGGGTGGCGTTGTTCGGCGCCAGGCCGGAGGCGCGAGCGAAGTATCGCTCGGCCTGATCGTAGTTTCGGTCGGCCAGGAACGATCGCGCCACGACGTGGATCGCCCCGACATCCGTAGGATTGGCGTCGAGCAGTTTTTCCGCGATCGCCCGCCCGCCCGCGGCGTCGCCGATCGTGATCTTTGCGGCGGCCACGGTGAGCGATGTGGCACGCTTTCGTTCTGCGGGCGATTTGTTTCGGGTCTTGCCGGGTGGGAGCGGAGGACGTGTGGCGCTCAGCAGCGAGCCCAGCGAGCTGTAAAGCCCGTCTGTGAGACCGGCTGTCGATCCACCCAGAATGAAGGCCGGGCCGAACGCCGAGCCACCGCGCCCGGAAGCCGGTCGTGCCGGCCGCGCGGACAGCCCGCCGATGGCGGATGTCCCTCCCAGAGGTGTGATGCCCAGAATGCCCACGTTTTTTGCCTACATTGCGAACGGAGCCTACCTGTAAACCTACGATACCGCCGCGTTCCTGCGCGAGAGGTTATCGGCGGGGTCTTCGTGGTTGGAGGCACGGCTACGCAGAGCACGGCCACGCAAGCGTGGCCGTGGCACGCG
>CAYQDV010000048.1:0-15801 GCA_964416295.1 uncultured Planctomycetaceae bacterium | reverse complement strand
ATCAGATGGCTCGAAGGAGTTCACGGGCAGCCGCGGCCGGGTCCGGTTGGCTGATGACGGCGTGGCAGACGGCGATCTGGACTCCGGAGGATGTTTCCAGTTCACGGACGCTCGCCGCCGTGATGCCCCCGATCGCGACGACGGGGCAATCGGCGAATGCTCGGACTTCGGACAGCAGCGAAGGTCCGCGTGCGGCGGCGGCCGGCTTGGTCGCGGATGTGAACATCGGCCCGACCGCCACGTAATCCGGACGCTGGTCGAGCGCCGCGCGGGCCTGTTCGACGGAGTGCGTGCTGAGGCCGACGAGCACGGTCGGTCCGGCGATCCGGCGGGCTTCCGCTATGGGTAGGTCGTCCTGACCGACGTGGACGCCATCGGCACCGGCGAGCCGGGCGATGTCGGGGCGGTCGTTCACGAAGAAGAGCGCGCCGCGCGCGGTGGTCAGGGTGCGCAGCCGCCTGGCCCGATCGAGCAACTCGCGGTCCCGCAACAGCTTTTCGCGCAGTTGCAGAACGTCCGCTCCGCCGGCGATCGCTGCTTCCGCGACGCGCATCCAAGGGCCGCTGCACAAGGCTTCGGTCAGCAATACGTGCAAGCGGGCGTCGCGCAGCCGTGCGCGGCGGGGGCCGGTGACGACGATGTCCCGTTCGAGGGCGTACACGGCATAGCGCAACTGCTCGAACCGAGCGGCGATGGGTGGTTCGATGACCTTGCCGTACTCTTCGAGACACCGCAGGGCCTCGGTGGCACGCTTGGCCGAGGCCGCCGCCACGTCGCCTGTGTTAGTCCGGACGCCTTCGGCCGGCGTTGTGACGGACACACCGACGTCGTGCTCGATGTCCCGGCCGGCCAGCATGTCGACCCCCGGCAACGCGGCGCCGGCGGCCGCCAGATCGTGCCGGCACCGCTTCACGGTCGCCGTCAGAACGGCGTCGTTGAGGACGAAACGGACGTGCTCTTCGAGCGTCCGGAAGGCCTCGCGGGCGCGGTTCAGGTTGGCATCGAGTATGCGCAGCAGCGAGGGATCCATCGAAAGATCTCGGGAGGTCGCGTCGGACCACTTCATCGTAGTCCGGGGTTCATGTGAATACCAGTTGCCGTGCGCAGCCGGCGACCATCGCCGAATCGGCGTCAGGATCATGTGTGTCTGTCTGAGTCGGCCGTCGCTGATCCGAGCCGCGCGTGCCGAGCGTGGGCCTAGTGTGGGGTCAACCCTGGATCTGCGGGTTCCCCAGCGGGAGGGCGAGGCTCCTGCCGAGCCTGCTGCTCCCACTCGAACCGGCTCGCATTCGAACCGGCTCCCACTCGAACCGGCTCTCGTTCGAACCGGCTCGCATTCGAACCGGCTCCCACTCGAACCGGCTCTCATTCGAACCGGCTCGCCGGGAGGCTCGCCCTCCCTACTGTGCCGTCAACCTTGAATCTGCGGGTTGATCGCCGGGCGAAGACTCCTGTTCGACGTCTCGCGAGGGAGCCGAGGGGCTTGCGAACACACAGAACAGAGTGTGACCATGCACTGGCCCCGCGGAGCGCTGCGTGTTTCGCCGATGGGCTTCATCAGTATTCGTCGCGGTCAGACTCGAGGGAGTCCTGCCATTCGGAGAGGTGTTCGAGATAGACGCTGGTGCCGCGTGCGACGCAGGAGAGTGGGTCGTCGACGATGGTGACGTTGAGTCCGGTGGCGTCGGCCATGAGGGTGTCGATGCCGCTGAGCAAGGCTCCGCCGCCGCAGAGGTGGATGCCGTTGTCGACGAGGTCGGCGGCGAGCTCGGGTTCGCAGCGTTCGAGGGTGTGCGTGACGGCGTCGAGAATCTGGCTGATGGGTTCGCGGAGGGCTTCGCGGATTTCCTGGCTGGACACGACGGACCGCCGTGGCAGGCCGCTGATCATGTCTCGGCCGCGGACGTCGAGCGACTGCTGCTCTTCGCCGAGGACGGCGGAGCCGAGTTCGATCTTCAGCACCTCGGCGGATTGGGGGCCGATCTGCATGTTATAGGTGCGTTTCATGTGGTTGATGATGGCCTCGTCCATGTCGTCGCCGGCGACGCGGATCGATTCACTGACGGTGATGTCGGCGAGGGTGATGACGGCGACCTCGGTCGTTCCGCCGCCGATGTCGACGATCATGCTGGCGCGGGCCTCGGCGATGGGCAGGCCGGCGCCGATTCCGGCGGCCATCGGTTCGTCGACGAGGTAGACGCGGCTGGCGCCGGCGCGCTCGGCGGAGCCGTAGACGGCGCGTTTTTCGACGGCGGTGATGCCGGAGGGGACGGCGATGACGACGCGGGGACGAACAAATCGGTGTGACCCGTGGACCTTGCGGATGAAGTAGCCGAGCATGGCCTCGGTGATGTCGAAGTCGGCGATGACGCCGTCCTTGAGGGGGCGGACGGCGGCGATGGAGCCGGGCGTCTTGCCGAGCATCTCCTTGGCGACGATGCCGACGGCGTTTCCGTTCTGGAGGACCTGGTTAGTGCCGCGGCGCACGGCGACCACGGACGGCTCATTCAGGACGATGCCCTCACCCTTGACGCAGACGAGCGTGTTGCAGGTCCCGAGATCGATCCCCATGTCCACCCGGAACGTGCGGAAAAACGAATCGAACAGCAAGCCGGTCGCCCCTTGTGTACGGTTGTCGTCCAGCGGACACCCACGGACTCGACCCCTGCCGGCCGGAACCGGGCGGGCAAGGTGGGCGGCATTCTACCCATAGGGGCAGTGGACGTCACGGTTGGGCTGGAATCGCGTGGGGATGTTCCCACCGGGTGAGACGGGATGGGTGGTGCGCGGCTGGGGATTCAGCCGGTGATTCCGGGGATGGCGGTGCCGAGCAGCTCGCTGGATCGGAAGAGCGTGAAGGCGATGGTGCCGACCACGACGGCGAACGCGATGATGAGAAGGGCGGTGAAGATATCGTTATCGGCCTTGCCGCGTGGGGTGGGGCGCATGCCGCTGGTGGGTTGCTGTGCCATCGTCATTCCTCCGTCGAGGCACCGCCGGGGGCGGCCCAGGCCGTCTCCGATTGGCGGTTGCCCATCAACATTTCACAGCCGCGACCCGTGGTCGCAGCCTGGCTGGCCCGGACGCCGACGAGGGTGAAGCGGTTCTCATCCAAGCGAGCCCCGCTCGCGATTGAGCAGTTCCGGGACCTGAACTTCACCCTCGGAAGGGGCCGGGGTTCCCGAACGGTTCATTCTTCTCACTGACCCGTCTCAGTGCAGCATAGCGAAGCTGGCCTCGTCGCGAGCCGTGTCGCCGGGCTGGATGTCGCCTTCGGCCTGCTCAATCGTGCCGGCCGATTCGTCGGCGTTGACGGTCGTGACTCGGAGGGTACCGAGATAGACCGGTTTGCCGCCGGCGCGTCGATAAATCAGGAAGGTCATACCGGGAACAACGCCGTCGGCTCTGCCGACCGAGATACTGGCAAGCGTGCCCCGGATGTCCCGGATCTCACCGCGGATGGGGGCGCTCATTTGGGTGGCCACCTCGGGCTGAACCGAAGGGATCCCCGCCTCGACGACGCCCGCACCGCCGGGAATCTGGATGGCCGGTCGGAGTCCGGGTGCGGCGGTGTCGCGTGCGTCGGCCATCGCAGTGATCTGCTGTTGGAGTGCCCGGACCTGCATCGCGGCGACTTCCATATTGGCGGTCAGCTCCTGGACGCGGTCGTTGAGGTCGATGTTGCGTCGTTCAAGTTCGCTGTTTCGGTGGACGAGTTTTCGGGAGAACTCCTGCCCTCGGTTGTGGGAGGCGTTGACGACGTTGAGGGTGTTGCCAAGGCTTGTGACCTGGGCCTGCTCCGAAGCGAGCTTGTTGTTCAAGTCGGACTCGCTGCGTGACAGTTCGTCGATGCGGGTAAGCAGGGTTTCCTTGTCAGCCGTCAGCTTCTTAACGCGTTCGAGATCGCGCAGATGTTGATCCATGTCGCGCTGGTGCTGCAACTGGGCGCTGGTCGTGGCGGCTCGTTCTTTCGCCTGCGCGGCCATCGCGGTTTTTTGCCAATCCAACATCGACTGCCGCCAGTCTTCCTGCCGCGCGAATGCAGCGACGACCAACATGCTCAGAGCGATGGATGAAAGGGTCAGCAACAAGACGAACACTTTCGTCAGCGTGCTCACGAGAGTACCTCCTGGAACAATCTTTTCTTTCGTCGGCCGGCCGGGAATGTTACTGGCGCTGTCGGCTTCTTCCGCCACCCCCGGGTCGATGCATTGTGGTCGTCGGCGCGAGGCCTTTTACGCACGTCACACCGATTCGCGTGCCGGCAGGGGATCCGTACTGGCTTGCCGGCCGGCGACGCTACGCCGACCGTCGTACACCTGATTATCCCCGGTCTCGGGCCACATTGCAAGCCCGAAAGTCGGCGAGTTGGGAAAAAGCGGAATCGCGGCCTCGCCGCGGGCGGGTGCCTTTATCGGCCGGGCTCCGACCGTCGCAGGCGCTTCGGCGGCGGTCTGTCCGACGAGCCGCACCGGGTGCGGCGCTTTCCGGTCGGTTCGGTCCGGATCGCCTCCGCGGAAAAGCCACACTCAGGCTTGACCTAACTGCCGGTTTGCCATTAGATTATACGGCAGGTGCGCTGGAGTCGAATGGGGGTCCATGAGCGGGGTTGTGACCGAGCCGCGCTGCACAGCGCCTTGCAGACATTGGTAGAGCGGGGCTGCCGCCGGGCGGTCGCGGCCGCAATCCGTCCCCGCGCGCCAAAGTGCCCGAATCCCACCGTACATACTCGCCCCTGAGGAGGCCTGAAGCCATGCCACGAGCCAAACACGTTCTGATCGTCCTTGCTCTGTCGCTTGCCGGGGCACTGCCTTGTGTCGCGCTGGGCGACGTGCTGTCGGGGGCTGCGACGGACCAGCTCGCCATGCAGCGATTCTGGCAGGCTGCATTGCCGATCGCGGCGGGCGATCGGGTGTCCCGCGTGTCCCTGTTGGATGACAACCTGTACGTCTTGACCGAGGGCAATCGGGCGTATGCGGTCCACACCCGCACCGGCGTGTTGCGGTGGTCGCGGGCGGTTGCCGATCCGGATCTGACGGTCCGGGGGCCGACTCATGCCGAGCAATTTGTCTTTTTTACGACCCCCGGGGGCGTTCGCGTGTTGAACCGCCGCACGGGCGAGCCGGCCGGCGAGACGCGCAAGCTTCACGGCGTGATTATTGAAGTGGCCCACGACATTGTGGAGATCAACATCGGGCGGCTTCACGGCGTGCGGCCCGGCAATATTCTGGAGGTGTTTGTCACCGGCCCCGGCGGACGGGCTGAGGGCCGGGCTTTGGCTCGTGTGACGATCACGTCGACCAAGCCGCGGCGGTCGAAGGGTCGCTTGGCGCGGCTGGACGCGACGCGCAAGCCGCAGTCGGGCGACACCGTCCTGGCGGAGGTCGTGCTTCCGCTGTCGTCGGTGAAGCTGCCGTTCGCTGCCAGCAGCGCTGCGGTGGCGGACGACGCCTGGATCTACGTCGGAGCGGCGAACCAGCGGTTCTATTGCCTGAACATCCTGTCGGGTCTGCAGCGCTGGCAGCTTCGGACGCCCAAGACGGTTTCGGCGGCGCCGGTTCTGGACAAGGAGTACCTGTACTATGCCGGCCAGAACGGGCGCGTCGTGTCCTGCACGAAGAAGGACCGGGTTCGGAACTGGACGTTTCAGACAGAAGGGCCGATCTTCGCCGATCCGGTGCTGAGTGAGAGCTCCGCTTTCATCGCATCGAGTGACCGGTCGCTCTATTGCCTGAATCGGCAAACGGGCCGGCGGCTGTGGCGTGAGCGGTTCGACAATCCCCTGCGTGAGTCGCCGATCGTCTCGGCGGGCAACGTCTATCAGCCGGTGCCGCAGGCCGGGCTGTTCGTCCTGGATGCGGCGACGGGCAAACATCGCTGGCGGCGAAGTGGCGGCGGCCGATTCCTGCTGCAACAGGGATCAAACGTCTATCTCTGGAACGGCGGGCCGGAGGCAGGCGGTCGGCTGGTCGTGGTTGATGTTGCCACCGGCGAGGAGAAGCGAGGCGTCGGAGCGGGGACGGCCGAGTTCGCGGCGGCGGATCAGGCGGATGCGTTGCTGTTGCTGGTGTCGCGCGACGGCGACATGATGTGCCTTCGCTCCAGGGAGGCGCCACATCTCGAACCGGCGGATCTGGCCGAGGTTCTGAGGAACGATCGAACCGCGAGACTTATGGCGTCTGTTGCATCGGCGAAGGATGCCGGGAAGGCCCCTACGGAGCTGCCGAAGAAGGCCAACGCTCGCCTTCGTTATCTGTTCGAGGACTGGTTTACGACTCGAAGCACGGCGCGGCCTGTGGGAGGCCACGGGCTGGTGAAGGTTGAGGGCGAGGAGAAGGAGGCCGAAGCGGCGGAAGGTGAGGCCGACGTTGAGGAAGCGGAAGGCGATGGTGAGGAGGACGACGAGGGCGTGACTGAGGCTGACGAGGGTGACGATGAGGACGTAGCGAGCGACGAGGGGGAAGACAACGACGAGGAGGCCGCCGGAGGCGATGACGAGGAAGACGAAGGCGAGGACGACGGTGGAGGTGACGACGAGGAAGAAGAGGATGACGACGGCTGACCTGTCCGCGGATTGTTAGTCCTTGGCGATGTGATACGCTATCGGCCGATCCGTCTCGTGGCGGGTCGGCCGTTCTCGATTTGTGATATCGTCATCGGGGGAGGAAGGTGAGTTTTGATCCATGGGCGATGCCAGGGTCCGCCGGGCACTGATTGCGGTGCACGACAAGACCGGTGTGGCGGACTTCGCCCGTGCCCTCGTCGAGGAGTTCGGCATCGAGATTGTCTCGACCGGCGGCACGGCGAAGCATCTGAAAGAGGCCGGCGTTTCGGTAACGCCAGTCGAGGCGGTGACCGGTTTTCCGGAGATGCTGGACGGCCGGGTCAAGACGCTGCACCCGCGGATCCACGCCGCCATTCTCGCCGATCGTGACAATCCCGAGCACATGCGCCAGCTCGCCGAACAGGGCATCAAGCCCATCGACATGGTGGTGGTCAACCTCTACCCGTTTGAGGAGACGATTAAGCGGCCGGACTGCGGGTTCGATGACGCCATCGAGATGATCGACATCGGCGGGCCGTGCCTGTTGCGGGCGGCGGCGAAGAATCATCGGCATGTGGTCGTTTGCAGTCATTGGCGGCGGTATGGCGCCGTTATGGATGCCTTGCGTAGATGGGATGATCGAGGGTGCCGAGAACAGGTACTCCGAGAGGGCGCCGAGGATGCCTTCTGGGGGACGGCCGTCTATGACAGCGTCGTCCGGTCGTGGCTGGCGGCGCAGGCGGGCGCGCTGGGCGACGATCGGCTGCTCGGGCTGACGAAAGCGCGGGCGCTCCGTTACGGAGAGAATCCTCACCAAACGGGTGGGTTTTTTGCTGTTTATGGCGATCCTCGGTGCAACAAGCTCGTCTGCGAGGTGACGCAGGGCGAACAGGAGTTGTCGTTCAATAACCTGGTTGATGCCGATGCGGCGCTGGGACTCTGCGCGGAACTCAGCCTTGTCGGCGTGTGGGACCGGCTAATAGCCGGTCCCACACCCGCTGGAACCGACCCCACAGGGGCCTCGATCTCACCGGTGGTCGTGTTCATCAAGCACACGAATGCGTGCGGTGTGGGAATTGCGGGGGACCGGCTGGAGGCTTATCGACGGGCGTATCTGGGCGATCCAAACGCGGCGATGGGCGGCATCCTGGCGGTCAACTTCCATGTGGATATCGCGTTTGCGGAGGCGGTGATGGCGTCGCTGGCCCGCTGGGGGAAGGCGGCGGGCGCCGGGGCGTTCTTTGTCGAGGTGTGGCTGGCGCCGACGTTCGACGATGCGGCGATCGAGGTCATCCGTTCGAGGAAGAAGTGGGGCCGGCGCGTCCGCCTGCTCGACGTGGGCGACCTGTCAGCACCGCCCGACGCCGAGGGATTCGATTTCAAGAGGATCGCGGGCGGCATGTTGATGCAGACGCGCGACCGGGTCGCCCTCAATGAGGACGCGTGGACGGTCGTAACAGAGCGGGTGCCGACCGACGTCGAAATGGCCGACCTGCGTCTCGCCTGGCTCGTGTGCAAGCACACGAAGAGCAACGCCATCACGATCTGCAAGGAGGGCATGCTGATCGGCAACGGGGCGGGGCAGATGTCCCGCGTCATGAGCTGCCGCATTGCGACCTGGCTGGCCCGCGAAAACGGCCATGCCGAGCGAGTCGGCGGCGCTTCGGCGGCGTCCGATGCGTTTTTTCCCTTCCGCGACGGGCCGGATCTGCTGGCCGACGCGGGGGTGACGGCCCTCATTCAGCCGGGCGGCTCGAAGCGCGACGCGGAGACGATCGCCGCGTGCGACGAGCGGGGCGTGGCGATGATCTTCACCGGCACGCGGCACTTCAAACATTGACGGATTGCGAATCAGTTGGGATATGACGCCGGGAAGGGCGGGACGGCGATGCTCGCCACCCGATGAGACGGGACATCTCACGGGTTCAATCACAGAGCACCGCCGTGACCCAGGTGCTCGGGTCGACCCACCAGTTGAGGTCGTCACCGACGGTCAAGCACTGGTGACCGTGTTCACTGTCCTCAAGCATGTAGTAGAGGCCGATCCGGGGATTCTCGGCGGGATCGAAGCCGTTGAGACAGCGTGCAGGGAGGTGGGCCGTCAGGCAGTAGCTGGTTCTTGTGAGGCGTGAGGCGATCGGCATTTCGCCCGGCGGGAAGACCGGGGCCCCCTCGACGGCGCGATGGACCGGCGCGCTGCCGGCCACGGGGTCCTGTCGCAGACGCCCGCCGCCGACGGGCAGGAGATAGAAGTGCTGGCAGAAGCGGCTGGCCCGGCGGATTTGACGCGTGTCGCGCATGTCGGTCATGAGTCGCAGGTTGTCGGCCTTCCAGAAACGTTCCGGGTCGCAGCGCGGCGGTCGGGTCTTGCCGCCGACCTCGCAGCCGACGTAGAGCCCGTTTTCGTCCCATGTAACATACACGTCGCCGAAGCCGGATTCCCCGTCGAGGGTGTGCAGCGCGGGCAGCCGCCAGCGGTCGTCCCATGTCGCGACTCGCCCATCCATCGCGGGCGGTGTCGCGCAGCGATGCAGCGGTAGTTCGAACTTGAAGAGGAAGCGGTTGGGGACGATGGACGGCATGCCGATTCGATCCTGTCAGTCGTGCCGCAGGGCATCGATCGGGTTGAGTGCGGCGGCGCGGCGTGCGGGGAGGAGTCCGAAGATGACTCCGACCCCGGCGCTGAAGACAAAGGCGACCACGATGATCACGGGGGACATCAGCGGGGGCGCCCCGATGAAACGGGAGATCACGATGGAGCCGACGATTCCGAGGGCGATTCCGGCGAGGCCGCCGGCGCTGGAGATCACGCCGGCCTCGATGAGGAACTGCCGGTTGACGGCCTTGCTCGACGCGCCGATCGCCATGCGGATGCCGATCTCGCGCGTCCGCTCGGTTACGGCCACGAGCATGATGTTCATGATCCCCACGCCGCCGACCATCAGGGCTACCAGCGCGATGAAGAACATCAGCAGTGTCATCCGGTTACTGATCGCCCGGGCGCGCTCTTCCTGCTGTTTGAGCGTGGTGACCTTGAAGTCGTCGTTGTCCGCGTCGGTCAGCTTGTGTCGCTGGCGGAGCAGGGCGGTGATCTGAGTGACGGCCTCCTCGACCTCGCCGTCGCTGTTGGCGGAACAGAGGATGGCGCCGGGATCACGGACGCCCATCAGATCGCGGAGGAGCACGGGCAGGGGGACGACGACGGTGCTGTCCTCGTCCATGCCGAGGGGGTTGAAGCCCTTGGGTTCGAGCAATCCGACGACGCGGAAGCTGAGCTGCCCGATCCGCACGCGGCGGTTGATGGGGTTGCTGTCGCCGAAGAGTTCCCGCTGGGCGGTCTGGCCGATGAGGCAGACACGGCGTGGGGCGATGATGTCGAACGGCTCGAGGTCACGGCCGTCGCTGACACCCCAGTTTCGGACGGCGGTGTAGCGATGGGTGGCGCCGGTGATCGGGATATTAAAGTTGTTCGTGTCGCTGATGACCTGCATGTTGTTCTGCTGGGTGGCGCAGGCATACATGACGGCTTCGCATTCGCGTGTGACGGCGTCGGCGTCGGAGACGGTCAGATTGCTGCGGGCGGAGCCGGCGACACCGCGCACGCCGCCGGACACTCTCATGTCCTTCGACAGGACGATGATCATGTTCTTGCCCGCGCGGCGAATGTCGGAAATGAGTGATTCCTTGACGCCCTGAACCACCGTGACACAGATGATCACGACGGCGACGCCCATGATGATGCCGATCATGGTAAGAAAGCTGCGGAGCTTGTGCCGCCACAACTCGCGTAGCCCCATCTTGATGCATTCGATCCACAGCGCGAACACGGGGTCAGGTCTCCTCCGAGGCGCTGTCGGACAGGGAGTCGAGCGTCAGTGCCCGGACATCCGGCACCTCGGGTCCGCCACATCTCGGCGTGGGCTGATCGGCGACGATCTGACCATCGCGCAGCACGATGACGCGCTCGGTGAACGAGGCCACACCGGGGTCGTGCGAGACGAGCACGATGGTCAGTTTTTCGTCTTCGTGCAACTCTTTGAGGATTTTCATGATCTCGGCGCTGGTGTGGGTATCGAGGTTGCCGGTCGGTTCGTCGGCGAGGAGGACGCGTGGTTTGTTGACGAGCGACCGGGCGATGGCGACGCGCTGCTGCTGGCCGCCGGACATCTGGGCCGGGATGTGGTCCATGCGATCGTCGAGTCCGACTCGGCGCAGGGCGGCGACGGCGGCGTCTCGGCGCCGCCGCGCGGGCACGGCGGCATAGACCATGGGCAGCTCGACGTTTTCCAGCGCGGTGCTGCGGGAGAGCAGGTTGAAGTTCTGGAAGATGAAGCCGATGTAGGTGTTTCGCAGGGCGGCGAGCTGATCTCGGCTGAGGGCGTTGGTGGCCTGGCCGTCTATTCGGAAGGTCCCGCGGGTGGGCACGTCGAGTGCCCCGAGAATATTTAGCAGGGTCGATTTTCCCGATCCGCTCGCTCCCATGATCGCGATGTATTGTCCCTGGGGGACGTCGACGTTGAGGTCACGGAGGGCGTGGACGGCGGTGGCGCCGGTGTCATAGATCTTGTGGAGATTCCGCAGTTCGATCATGACGCGACGATCGGGATCGGCGAAGGTCGAAACGACGGCTGTGGACGAGGTGGCGTGATGGTCGGTCATGGGAGGCCGGCGGATCCTCTATGCTACAAGACCCGGCGGTTTTGCGGGTCGGCCTCCTTCAGGGCGTCCTGGAGGCTGAATCCCGACGTCTGGTTCACGTGGAACTTCCGGACGACGTGGTCGCCGGGTTTGGCGCCGGCGAGGACTTCGGTGTCGGTGTTGTCGGTGATACCGACCCAGAGCGGCACGGCGGACCACGCCTCCGTCGCCGGATCGAATCGCCATGTGTGGGCCTTGGTGCAGTAGTCCAATCGGGCGCCGTCGGTATCACCGACGGGCCGCGGGGGCCAGGTGGCCGCGTTGATGCGCGCCCGCCGCTGCTTGAGGGACAGGGGCGGCTGGAAGCGCAGGGCGGCGTTGGCGATCCGGGTGACGTGGGGCCGTTTGACGCATTCGATTTCGACGTTGACCGTGAGGCCCGGAAGCAGCGTGCCGCGGGCGTCGTTGTCGACCTCGAAGATGACGGTGTAGGTGACGACGTTTTGTATGATGTCGGGCTGGCTGCGCTTTTCGATGATGCGACCTTCGAATGTGCGCCGGCCCCGGGCGTCGATCGTGAACCGGGCCGTCTGGCCCTTCTCCACGTGCACGATGTCGGATTCACTGACCTTGGCGTTGACACGCACCCGTTCGAGGCTGGGGGCGAGGAGAAAGAGCGTGGGTGTCTGCAAGGTCGCATTGACGGTCACGCCGACGTCCATGTAACGCTTGAGGACGATGCCGTCGATAGGTGAGTGGATGACGCATTTATCCACCTTGGTCTTTGTTCCGTCGAAGCGCGCCTGGGCGAGCCGGGCGGCCGCGTCGGCCTGGGCGACGGCCTGTTCCGCCCGCTGGGCGAGAAACCGCTCGTCGTTCTTCGCCCGGTCGTACGCCGCCGTCGCCGCCGTCACGGCCGCCGCGGCACGCTTGTGGGTGGCTTTGACCGACGTCCACTCGGCCTCCCCGGCGTTGCCATCGTGGTAGAGCTTGTCGACACGCTGCCAGTTGTAGTCGGCTTCGACGAGGGCGGCCTCGGTTTCCTGGACGCGGGCGAGGGCCTGGGCCGTGGCGACCGGAAGGTTGGCAATTTGCTCGTCGCGCGCCAGTTTCGCGTCGGCCAGCGCGGCCTTGGCGCGGTTCAGTTCTGCGACCGACTGCTCGTGCTGGGCGTTGGCCAATTCGGGGTCGATGCGGCAGATGATCTGGTCCTTGTGGACGGGGTCGTCGTGATCGACGATCGTCTCGATGATCTTGCCGGTGGTCTCGCAGCCGACCAGGACGGTCCGCAGCGGCTCGACGGTCCCATTGGTCTCGACGGTCATCACGACCGGACCGGCGTCGACCGTGGTCGTTTCGAGCGTATAGGCGGCTCCGCCGCTGCTGAAGACCGTCAGGCGCAGCCCGGCCGCCGCCACCACGAGCACCGCCCCGATCAGCAACCCTGTTCGCATCGCCAGCGATCCTTTTGTGCCGCACGGGACACCGGCTGGAAGCCGGTGCCACAGCCGGGCAGGACGGAGGAGAGTGTAAGGCCATTGTCCGGCTTGTGCCAATCACGGCGAACGGTCGCCGGGGCTTGATGTCACGCGCCGACGCGGACACGGACGCCCGCTCCAGAGCGTGTGCGAGAAGCACCGAATCAGGGCCTCGGTCGTCGGGAAACGGTCGATCTTTGCTGGAGAGCCGCTCTCTCAAGGGCGCGGTTCTGATCGGGCGCGGTTGTGATCAGGCGAGTGCCGTCTCGCGGACACGCTATGGCGCGACTGCCGGGGTGCCTGCGTCGCCCGGCGGCCCTGCCGGAGGCTGGTTGATCGCAGTCAGGAGCCGCGCCGCGGTCGAACTCGCGGTGTCGTCCGCTTCCACATCGACCCATGTCGTCATTGGAAACTTCCGGAACCACGTCCGTTGGTGCTTCGCGAGCCGGCGTGTGTTGATCTTGATCCGCTCGATCGCCTCGTCCAGCGGCAGCCGCCCGCCCAGATGCGCGATGATCTCCGCATAACCCAGGGCCTGACCGGCCTGTTCACCCAGCCCGGCCGGTTCGGCGAGCAGCGACCGGACCTCGCCGACCAGCCCCTGTTCGATCATCTGTCTCACGCGGGCGTTGATCCGGCGTGCGTTGTCCTCCCGCGTCCGGCGGAGGCCGACGACCGCGGCTGGAAAGCGCAGGGTTGAGGCGGACCATTGCTGCTGCTGCTCGCTGAGGGTTCGGCCGGTGGCGTGCCAGACTTCGAGCGCCCGTTCGATCCGCTTGAGGTCGTTCGGATGGATTCGGTCGGCGGATTCGGGGTCGACGCTGGCCAGCTCGGCGTGGAGGGCTGCGTTGCCCTCCTGCTCGGCGCGTCGGCGGAGTTCGGCGCGGAAGGCGACGTCTGCCGCCGGCCCGTCGAAGAGGCCGTACATCAGCCCCATGAGGTAAAGTGGCGTGCCGGCGACGGCCAGCACCCGGCGCCCGCGAGCGGTGATGTCTGCGATGGCCCGCTCTGCGAGATCCACGAATCGGGCCACGCTGAACGATTCGCCCGGCTCGACGACGTCGATCAGGTGGTGCGGGGCGGCGGCGCGTTCGGCCGCTGTGGGCTTGGCGGTACCGATGTCCATCCGACGATAGACCTGCATGGAGTCGACGCTCAGGATTTCGGCGTTCAGGCGTGGGGCGAGTTCGAGGGCGACGGCGGACTTGCCGCTGGCGGTGCACCCCAGCAGGAGCATGATCGGCGGTCTATCGAGGGGCGTGGAAGTCATGGGCGGTTTCGAGGCATCGGGGGGCGTTGACCGTCGAGTCGTGCGGGCCTTAGGATCCCGGCCGGACATGTATCTGTCAGCATCATCAGGAGGACATCATAGCATGCTCCGCATACGCTCCCTGCTTCCGGCCGTTGTCATGGCGCTTGCCGTGACGGGTTGTGTCAACGTCAAGGCCCCGGACGAGATCAATATCGGAGGGGGACATCGCAAGTCGTTTGACGCCGGCAAGGTGCCCATCACGGCATCGCACAAGCAGGCGCGACGGGAGTTGATCAGGGCCTACGAGGAGATCCGGGCGCTGCAGTCGCGGGTCCGCAAACTGGAGGATGACCGATCCCGGTACAAGCGCGAACGAGACGAGTACAGGCACAAGTACAAGCGGGAGAAGAAGCGGTACGACGATTGAGGCCGGGGCCGAGTTGGTCCCGGTGGCCGAGCGCCGTCGGGCTTCGCGACCGTTCCGGACCTGCCGTCTTTTGAACTTCGTTTCTAACCCGTTGACAAGGATGAAGTTGTGTGGCGATTCCCGCCGCCGTCCGGCTCGGGGTCCGGCCCCCGCCGAGACCGCCCACGGCCCATATTGCCCGGTCCCGTCTCGCACGCCGGCCAAGGTGTGCACACCGCCACGGCGCGGTTTCCGGGGGATAGTCGCCGCTGAAGGGTCCATGCTCCCTGGCCAGTGAGGCGAGGCAGAGGAGTCCGTTGTACCTGCGGAGGCGGCGCCCGCCGTCTGAAATCGTGGACATGAGGTCCCGGTACCGTTATACTGGGCATGCGTGCAATCGACGGGGGACGGATTCGGTATCTTCTCGTGCGCCGCATAATATGGCCGTCGCGCCGGGCTTGACCGATATGGGGCGGCAGACGAGACCGACCGCCAGTTGTCCCAACGTGATCCGAGAAAAAACGGGCCGTGCCGGATGGTGAGGGAGCCGTCTGGGGCGGGCTGAAACACAGGTGAGCCAGATTCAGGAGACTTGTTAGATGCGACGCAGAATAACTCTATTATTGGGGCTGATCGCGCTTGGTGGAATGGCGTTCGCGACGGTTCGGGCGACCGTTCCGTTCTCTTGCAAGGCGAAGGCCGGTGCAACGGCGAAGGCAGCGGCGTGCTGCGGGCAGTCGGCATTCCCGGCCATGAAGATTCAGGTCGGCGACAAGGACTTCACCTGTCCGGTCGAAGCGGGACGGTTTGCCAAAGAGTCGAAAGGCAAGGTCGTCTTCCTTGTTTCCGGCAAGACGTACGACAGCCGGGATGCCGCGACTGTGGCATGGGCCGACGCCGCGGATCGATTCGTCGGCCGGTTCACTTCGATTGCGTGCGTCGCCGACGGCAAGGTGATCTATTGCAATGACGCGTCGGGCTGCTCGAAGAAGGGCTTCGCGCATTGTGCCGGTGCGGCGGCCAAGACCGCGGCGGCGGGCGCGTGCTGCAAGGCGAAGGGCGCGAAGGTGACGAAGGTTGCCTCGACAGATGGCAAGCCGGCGTGCTGCAAGGCGAAGGGTGCGAAGGTAACGAAGGTTGCCGCGACGGATGGCAAGCCGGCGCATTGCGGGTCCAAGGCGGCCTCGTTGGCGAAGGTGTCGGGCAAGGCTCCGGGGTGTTGCAAGGCGAAGGGCGCGAAGGTAACGAAGGTTGCCTCGACAGATGGCAAGCCGGCATGCTGCAAGGCGAAGGCCGCAAAGCTGGCGAAGACGAACGGCAAGGCGTCTTGCTGCAAGGCGAAGGGCGCGAAGGTGACGAAGGTTGCCTCGACGGATGGCAAGCCGGCATGCTGCAAGGCGAAGGCCGCAAAGCTGGCGAAGACGAACGGCAAGGCGTCTTGCTGCAAGGCGAAGGGCGCGAAGGTGACGAAGGTTGCCTCGAC
>CAYQDV010000047.1:4854-18016 GCA_964416295.1 uncultured Planctomycetaceae bacterium | reverse complement strand
GGCAGCCGAGGATCCTTCGAACCCACAAAACAACGTGTGACCATGCACTAGCCCGCCTCTCTCAATCGCAGACGGGCCTCGTTGTAACAGATCGAAGCGTCGGGGCTTGTCCCCCGACGTGGCCGCGCACGGTGCCTCGCTGCGTCACCCACATGGGGAGACGTTACGGGGATGTGGACGGCACGGTCGATCTGGGGTGAGCGGGGCTGCCTGCTTTGCCGGGTCGGCAAAAATAACAGAGTGGAGGTGTGGCTATCTCTTCCGGATCACCATTGCTGTGAGGTCGTCTGCTTGGGGCGTCCCGTCGGCGAAGCGCAGAACGGCTTTGTGCAGGCGTTGAATGATCTCAGCGGCGGGGCGATGGTGGTGCTCGACGATGACCGTGGCCAGCCGCTCCGTTCCGAACTGCCGCTCGGCGCGGTCGGCCCATTCGAAGAAGCCGTCCGTCACGAGAACCATCATGTCACCCGGCTGCATGGTCCAGCGATCCGGTGGTGCATAGGGCGCGCCGCGGAGAATCCCGAGCGGCGGGCCGCCGGCCGGCAGTTCGTCGACATGGCGCGTGGCGGCGGTGTACTTGAACAGAGGCCCCTGTCCGGCGCTCAGATAGCTCAGCGTTCCATTGCCCGGCGAGAGGAGGCCGAAAAACGCAGTCACGAAGCGATCACCGGGCAGATCGGCGACCAGTAGATTATTGACACGCGTTACGAGGGTGGCAAGGTCATCGGTGACGGATACGATCGCCTGGAAGAGTGCCCGGCATTCGGCGATGACCAGTGCGGGACCGATCCCGTGGCCGGTGGCGTCGGCGAGGAAGACAGCCAGCCGGCCGCGATCGAGCGCCAGATAGCTGAAGCAGTCGCCGCCGGTTTCGTCGGCGGGGGTGTTCCAACCGGCGATGTCAAAGCCGTCGATGTCGGGTGGTTCGGTCGGGAGCAGGCCCTGCTGGATGTCCCGGGCGAGGTTGAGATCGCGCTGGATGCGCTGCTTCTCGGCGTACTGCTCCAGCAGCATCTGCCGCTGAACCGCGACGCCAACCTGCGCCCCGAAGGTCCGGACCAGGTCTGCATCCCATGGGTCGAACTCGCCCGCGGTCTTGTTCAACACCTGAAGGACGCCGATGGTCGAATTGTCGAAGCCGATCAACGGGAATGACAGCAGGTTACGGGTCCGGAAACCGGTCTTCCGGTCGATCTCAGGATTGAATCGGCTGTCGGTGTAGGCATGCGGCACGTTGATGACACGGCCCGTGCGGACGACCTCGCCGGCGATCCCGCGTGAGGCACTGAAGCGGATTTCGTCGACGCCCGTGGCCATACGGCTGTACAGTTCGCCCCGGTCGGCATCATAGAGAAAAACGGTGGCCCGCTCGCAATTGAGGACGCTGCGGGCGGCCTGTTCGACCTTGCTCAGCAGCGGCTGTAACTCGGTGGTCGCGGCGAGGTCTCGTGATACGGCCAGAACGGTTTGCAGGTCGGTGACCTGTTTTTCGTGTGCGGTCGGTCCTGACAACGACGGCTCCTTCCACGGGCGATCGGTGTGTACCCGCCTGCGCGGGCAGCATATGCGATTGTCGGTCGGACGTCATGGCCGGGATCAGCGCGACGGCGCGGCCGGGCCGGATGGCCGTCTCAAGCCGTGCCGCACGTGAGGAAGATGGGGGCCCAGATGCTGCGCTTGGCTTGACGAATATCGCGGAATCCCGCTTCCTCGAAGTGGCGCTTCATAGTCGACCAGGAAGCGTGATGCACCGGCGCCCCCGGTCGGCTCTCCGCCCGTTCGATGAAAACATCGAACAGGACCCATCCGATAGCGTTGTCGCGGAACCCGTCGATGATCATCAGCCGGCCGCCCGGCCGGAGCACGCGCCGCATCTCACGGACGGCCGCGTCCTGATGGGGATAGTGGTGGAAGGAGTTGCTGCAGGTTACGACATCGAACGATGCGTCGGGACAGGGCAGGTGTTCGGCATCCCCGTTGACGAAGTGTGGCGCGTCCTCTCCGATCCTGCGCGCCTTGGCGGCCGCCACCGCGCACATGGCCGAGGAGTAGTCCAGCCCGATCAGTTGTCGCGACGGGAGCACGCTCCCCGCGACCCATGCGAGCCAGGTCCCGGTGCCCGAGCCAATATCGAGCAGGTCGAACGGCGCGGCTCTATCGCGGCGCCAGCGATACAGCTCTTCCATGAACAGACGGTAAGACGGCTGGAACAAGAGGTGCTGGACGATGGAGCGATCGTAGGTGTGTGCCCAAGAGTCGAACTGACGGCGGGCCTGCTTCTTGGATGCGTGCCTGACGCCCGTGTGTGCCGACCCGATCGCCGGCATTGGATCGTCCGGCGTGCCCGGTCGAGAGTTGGCCGTTGAAGTCCCGTTATGTTTGACGTTCGCCATCGGGTCCGGCTCCTGCTCCGTTTCAGTATCGGTAAACGGGCGGGACAGTTGCGGCCGGTGCGCAAGAATGTGGTCGCGCGGTCCATCATCGCGGTCGCGATTGGGACCGATAAATCGCAACATGGACGCAGGCCGCGCGCCACTAAAGTTCCCATTCTGTCGCGGTCGATACGAGACTGCGGCCGGCAGCGTCCTGCCGAAAGACGACCCACACCGTTGCAACATCTCGCCGTGCGAACCCTGGAGTGCGTAACAATGTCGAAGCGAGAGCTCATCCAACGAATCATGGAACTGAACCGAACCGCGCGCCGCGAGTTCCTCCAGGAGTTTACCGAAAACGAGCTCGACGACTATCTGCGCCAGCTCGAATCGATTGACGAACCGCTTCCGACGTACGGCGTCGTCGCAACCGTCGACTGACCCATACGAATCGCTCGCATCGCTGGTCGGGCTGCAGATTCGACCGCGCGGCTCGACTCTGCCAAAGCTCCCGGGAAGTCCTCACTCTTTCTTGCTTAATCGTACCTTCGCGCGCCGCACAATCTGCGACTGCTCCCACTTCGCGCCATCGACGATGATCGCCTCGAGAAGAGGCCGAGCATCGGGCCGTGATCCCTGTTGGATCAGGATGTCCGCGAGCCACCACCGGGCGGTCATCTGTTCGATCGATCCCTCGTTGCTGTATCGCTCCGCCTGTTTGTAATCGCTCCGCGCCGCGTCGTAGTCGAAGCGATACTCGGATGCCATCTTGCCGGCCAGGATGGCCGCGGCCCAACGCGTGCGCGGGTCGAGGTGTTCGGCTTGCGCCGCCGTGGCCAGGTAGCGTTCACAGGTCTCGACCAGCACAGGTGTCACGAGTGCGCCCTGGGACAGTACGCCGTAATAGGTCGCGATTCCCGCCCGAAACGATGCCTCTGGTCCGACCGCCGTGTCCGCCGATGTGCGGGGTGCTACGTCTGCGGTCGGTGCGAACGCCCTGGCCGCGTCGAACTCGTCCGTATCTTCGTAGAGCAGATAGGACTCGGCGTCGCTTCCCAGCCGGCCTGCGGGGACATAGAGCGCCTCCAGCAGTCTGGCGCACGACCGGGCCGACACATGCTTCAGCACAAGGTGGTAGTCGCCTCGATTCGCGTCGGCTGTGTGGTCGTCGCTGAAGAGATACAACTGGTAGAATGGAGAACGGTGGGCAGGGTTCTCGGGCGTTCTCACCTGCGGCGGGGGTCTTGACGGCGTCTGCACAATCGGTTCCTCTGTTTCAGCGTGCGAGGGTCGGTCCACGGGCCGAGCAGGCTGCACGGCCCGCGGTCGCCGGGGTCGCACGACGCGCCGAGGCTTGCGCCACCAACTCGCGTCCCAGTTCCAGTCGAGATCATCGCACGCCAGACCGGTCGGTCCGAAAACGGCGACCAAGAACAGACAGATGGCCCATCGTCCGGCTCGACGGCTGCGTCCTGTGATTGCTGCTGTTCGCACATTTCCCACGCGGTCTGCCCTTTCCAGCCGAGAACATCGTCTGCCGTCGCCTCGCCGCCTGATTGTCAACCTCCGCCGCGGGCTGTCAACGGCGGGCCAGCTAAGATGGAGAAGCTGCTCCATGTGTAGGGGTTGTTTTGCCCGGCGGTGGCCGCCGGAGGGGCGGAGATTTCCGCGGGCGGCGGCGGGATTTTACGAGGTCTTATTGATTTTGCTCTCGATTTCCGGTTGCGAGCAGGATACTATTGTCAGGTCAGCAGGGGAAAGAAGCGAGACGGAAGCGACGGTCCGATCTATTCGGAACCGACAGGACCACAAACATCTCGGCGCTGTGCTGCTCGTTGTTCTCCCCTGAATCGACGGTTTGTCCGTTCCGCACTGTGATTTGTTGTTGGAACGTCGGCAATGCTCGAGTTGGAAAATCGGAGTGGGGAATGAGCGTCTCTTCGCGCCACACTGTTTTTGATCGAGTCCTGATCGATCTCAACACACAGTGCGACTTCCTGTTGCCGCGCGGCGCCGTACCGGTTGCCAATCGGCATCAGATGCTCCCGCATGTCCGCGCTCTGATGAACTGGGCGCGCATCAGCCGGGTGCCGGTCATCTCAACCATCGATTCGCACCGCGCCAGCGAACACAACACGGGATTGCCGGCGTACTGCGTTGATCGCACGCCCGGCCAGCGGAAGCTGCCCTTTACGTTGTTGCCACGGCGCATCGTTCTGCCCGGCGACAATACACTGGACATTCCGATCGATGCGTTGCGGCGGTATCGGCAGGTCATCTTCACGAAGCGTTGCAGCGACTTCCTGTCGAACCCCAAGGCGGACCGGCTCATCAATCAGGTGCACAGCCGATACTTCATCGTCTTCGGCGTGGTTACCGAGAGCTGTGTCAAGGCCGCGGTGTTGGCGCTCATGGCCCGTCAGCGCCGCGTCGTCCTGGTCAGAGATGCTTGTGGTCATTGGAGTGATCCCGACGCGGAGCTTGCGATCGCTCAGATGGAAGCGAAGGGTGCCACGATCTTAAAAACGGACGATCTTACGAGCGGCCGTGAAGTCTTGAAGACCGACGAGACGGCGGGCGCCAAACCAGCCGTCCACGCGCGCGGCGCAGCCGCGCGTTCCGCCAGATCCAACGGGAACGGCAATGGTAAGCCACGCCACGTCGGATCCGGGAACGGCAATGGGAATGGAACTCGCCGCGCGAATGACACCGCCCGCGCCAAGGGCAACGACTGGCTGGGCCGGCTTCCGTGTCCGCGGTTCGTGGAATCCTCGCCCGTACGCGAGAGCGATGCCGAATCCGAGTCCACGCCGACGGACGAATCGGTCGCCCCCGTCGAAATCCGGCGATCGCGCACGTCTCCTGATGGCCCTTGAAAACACACCGGCGGCTTGCCTGACGGCCCTCCACCGACTATCTTCTGTTGGGTAAGTTCGGACCCTGCGGCCACATGGGTGACCCGGTGTGTGTCGCTCGCCGATAGAGCGTGAAGCGATGGGTAACGATGGCCAAGAAGAAGAAGCTGCCGAAGCAACTGGCAATCCTCGATGAGGACCTCTGCACCGGCTGCGACGCATGCGTGACTGTTTGTCCGGTCGACTGCATCGACAAGATCAGTGACCCATTGCATCCGGGTTATGCGATGGGGATTTGCACGATCGATCTTCAGACGTGCATCGGCTGCAAGCTGTGCGCCCAGATCTGCCCGTGGGACGTCATCACCATGGTCCCGACCGACCAAGCCCTCGTCAGCGAAAAGATCGCCGCGCTCGTCGTCTGACGCCGGCGAGCGCCGCGGCGATAAGCACGGCGAGCCGATTCAGAAGGAGCCATGACGCCCCATGCTCACCTTCGCCATCGCCATCGGCAGCCTCGTCCTTTACATCATCGCCTACAACACTTATGGCCGCTGGCTCAGCCGCAAGTTCTTCAAGCTCGACAAGAACGCTCCCGTACCCAGCAAACAGCTCGCCGACGGACAGGACTTCGTGGCCACCCGCAAGGAAATCCTGTTCGGACATCACTTCACGTCAATCGCCGGCACGGGTCCGATCGTCGGCCCCGCCCTCGCGGTCATCTGGGGCTGGCTGCCGGCCCTGCTGTGGGTCCTGTTCGGCAGCATCTTCATCGGGGCGGTCCACGACCTGGGAGCGTTGGTCGTGAGCGTCCGCAACCGCGGCCAGACCATCGGCGAGGTCGCCGGACGGCTGATCAATCCGCGTGTCAAGATTCTGTTTCTGCTGGTCCTGTTCCTGGCGTTGACGATCGTTCTGGCGATCTTCGGACTGGTCATCGCCGGCATCTTCGCGATGTATCCCGCCAGCGTGCTGGCGGTCTGGGTGGCGATGCCGGTGGCCATCGTCGTCGGCGTGCTGATCTACAAGAATGGCGTCAGCCCGCACCTGCCGGCCTTCGTTGCGCTGGGAATCATGGTCGCCGCCGTCGTGCTGGCGGCCCAGTTCGATGTCCTGCAATTCAAGATTCCGGCGTTCACCGTCGGCGGGGTGACGATCAGTCCGGTCATTTCGTGGACGCTGGCGCTGTTCGTCTATTGCTACTTCGCCAGCGTGCTGCCGGTCTGGGTCCTGCTCCAGCCGCGGGACTACGTCAACAGCTACCAGCTTTTGCTCGGCCTGTTGCTGCTGGTCTGCGGCATCGGGGCGGCGACGTTTTTCGCCGAAGGTGGGGCGCCCATGGTCGCCCCGGCGGTGCAGACCCATGTCACGGGCGCCCCGCCGATCATGCCGTTCCTGTTCGTCACCATCGCCTGCGGGGCCATCAGCGGGTTTCACTGCCTGGTGAGCAGCGGCACCAGCAGCAAACAGATCGCCTGCGAGACCGACGCCCAGTTCATCGGCTACGGTTCAATGTTGACGGAAGGCTTTTTGGCGGTGCTGGTGATCCTGGCCTGCTGCGCGGGGCTGGGGCTCGGCTCCAAAGTATCCATGACGTCTGGCTTCGCTCCGCAGTGGTTCAGAGGGTCGGTTGCTGACCAGGCGGACCGCTATCGCTTGGTTGGCATGGGGTCGCCGGAGAAAGGCTTCGACTCGCTGACCGTGGAAGCAGGTTGGTCAGAACAAGCGATGGATTGGGTTCAGGATCAGTACGCCGACGGCGCCGCGTGTGTTCAAGTCGTGCGAAAGGCTACGACTATTGCGCGCGGCGGAACCTTCAGTATTTCGAACGGAGCCATCCGTCTTGACGACACCGGCAGTATCAAACTCGCCGGTGCTGCGGCGTGGCAGGACCGATACGAATCATGGTCGGCAGCGAAAGGCCTCGGTGAGAAAGTCGGCGCGTTCGTCGAAGGCGCTGGCAACTTTGTCGCCAGTCTCGGCATACCCATCAAGATCGCCGTGGCGCTCATGGCCGTGCTGGTCGCGTCGTTCGCGGCCACGACGCTTGATACCGCGACGCGGCTTCAGCGCTATGTCATCCAGGAACTGGCGACCACGGCGAACATCCGGCCGCTCACGACCAAGCACGGCGCGACGCTGTTCGCCGTTCTCGTCGCCGCCGTCGTCGCCGCCGTCCCACCGCCGGGGGCCACTTGGGCCGCCGGCATGGGCAGGGGCGGCCTGACGCTCTGGCCGATCTTCGGGGCCACCAACCAGCTCCTGGCCGGGCTGGCCTTCATGGTCGTGGCCTTCTATCTGGCCCGGCGGAAGATGCCCACCTGGTTCATCGCCGGCCCGGCGGTGCTGATGCTGATCGTGCCGTTTAGTGCCATGCTGCATCAGCTCGGTGTGCTCAATGCCGACGGCTGGTGGCAGCGGGGCCAGTATCACCTCGTCGTCGCAGGACTGGTCATCTGCGCCTTGGAGGTGTGGATGGTCGCCGAGGGCCTGAAGCTCTGGCCGAAGATCCGTGGCGTGCTCGAGGGCGAACTCCCGCCGATCGGGCGAGGGTTTCCCGTCGTGATGGAGACAGGCACCGGTCCCGGGCCGACCGCCGAGGGTGGGCGTAGTTGCTGATCAGAGCCGCCTCTCGTTGGAGCCGCGCCCGCGAGGAAGCGGGTACTCAGCAAAGACCGGCGGCTTGCTGACGACCGCGGCCCTGATTCGGTAAGTCACGCACACGTTCTGAGAAAGGGGCGCCGGCCCACCGCTGGACGCCGTGGACCGAAGCGTTATCATTCGGCCGGTCGCCTGACCTCCTGCGGGCGTAGCTCAATGGTAGAGCACCAGCCTTCCAAGCTGGATGTTGCGCGTTCGAGTCGCGTCGCCCGCTTTTTTGTCAGCCGTCGGTTTTTTCCGTGAAAAGCGCGGTGTTTCCCTCGTCTTGCGATGATGGCGCTTGTTGCTCATATTTCCGGATACGTCTTTGTTGTTAAGCTGACTACCGCCACTCTTAGCCAGGCGTCGAGTGGTAGCGCGGCCGCTAGGAATCGGCCGGGGCGAGGGCCTCGAGGTTGCGGCAGATGCGGAGCCTATTCCGGCCGGCCTGTTTGGCTTCGTAGAGTGCCTGGTCGGCCAAGTCTATGATCTCCTTGGGCGTCGCCGGTTCGTTGAGCAACTGGCTCGCGACGCCGGCGCTCATGGACGGCGTGGGGGACACTTCGAGGACCTTGGCACGCTGCGCGAAAAGGGCGATGATCCGCCCGGCAATGGATTGGGCTTGCTCGACCGAGGCGCCCGGCAGAATCAGCAGAAACTCGTCTCCGCCATAGCGAATCGCTGTGTCTTCGCTTCGCAGGCATTGCCGGATGAGTTCGCCGGTGAAGGTCAACAACTCGTCGCCCGCTTGGTGACCGAGCGTGTCGTTCAGTGTCTTGAAGTGGTCGATGTCGATCATGACCACCGAGAGGTCGCCGCCGGCGCGATGCTGGGCCTCGAAGATGGCAGCGAACCGGTCGTCGAGCATCCGCCGATTGTGGACGCCCGTCAGCGGATCTCGCCACGCCTCTCGTTCGATCTTCTTCATGTCGCGCTGGATCCGTCGCGTCTCGTCGGCGACGCGCGAATCGAGGCTTCGTTCGATTCGGTGCGCCCGCTCCTGATATTGATGTGCCTTGCCATAGAGCTCCAGCACGGCGCGGGCGATGACACCGAGTTCGTCCCGGCGGGCCGTCGGGGTGACGCGGGCGTCGCCCACCTTGCCGGTTCGCACCGCCGTGAGCAGGGCGCCGACCGGACCGACGACCCGTCGTTGAAACCAGAGACCGGTGACGAGGATCGCAAGAGCGGCCGCACTCACCACGGGCAACAAATAGCGACCGAGCTGTGCTAACCTCCGGGTGCCGGCTTTGCCGATCCTCACGAACACGGTCAGTCGGGCGGGCCGGTCGGGCCGAAAGTGCGAGCCGAGCGGTACGTCCACGCGGAGCAGGTCGTTCGTGCCGGCCATAATTCGAGAGGCCGGACGGACGGAGGGACCGGCCAGCGTGTCGCGAGGCGGCGAGCGGAGGAGGACGAGCCATTGCGGGTCGATCACGGCCGCGGCGGACAGTGAGCCGGACTGGTCCCAGATCGCGGCCGCTGTAACATTGGGGTGTTCGGCGAATCGATCGCACGCGCGTTGCATCTCGCTTCCGGGCATGGCGGTATCGGGGTGAAACTGGGTGGCCAGCACCTCGGCGAGGGCGAGGGCGCTGGCCCGGTCCGCGCCACGCTGCTGATCGGCGGATAACCGGTCGAAGACGACCGTGCCGACGACCACGACGAAGGCCAGCGTCAACAGCAGCGCCAACGTAATGGACTTTCCGATGGAGAGCGCGCTGCTCCGCCGCATGTTGCCCTTCCCCTTTCAAGGCGCGAGGTCCGTCCGCGCCGGGGATCGCCGTCACCGCCCGCGACCTTCGATCTATCGGCCGGATCGGCGGCCGAATTGGCCAATGGCCGCGAAAGGCGCGTGACCGATAGCAAGGCCGGCCGGCGGTGTCGGCAGGTGGCTCGACGGGGACTCGAAACAAGCCGGCCGCTGTTATCGGCGGCTTGCGATCATCGCGTGGGCACGGACTGCACCAGTCCGGGTAGGCTCAGCCGGCGGGCGCGATTCGCGTGGTGGCGCCGGGCTGTCAGGTGGGAACACGTTTAGGGACCGTCGGTCGTTCCCAGCCGCCGGACTCCGTATGTTGACGGATGTCACGTCCCTTGTGGTGCTCATCAGGCACGGCGTGAAATGATCCAAACACGAGGAAGTTTCCCGGATGACCGCTGAGGAACATCAGCGGCGAAAACCCGGGCCGTTGCTTCGTCCAGATCCGGAAGCTCCCTTGCAGCGTGCCGTTGTCGTTGACGATCACACCCGCGATTCCTCCGTACGATTCGAAACGCTGTGTCGCCAAGGCGG
This sequence comes from uncultured Planctomycetaceae bacterium, assembly GCA_964416295.1. GTDB lineage: Bacteria > Planctomycetota > Phycisphaerae > UBA1845 > UTPLA1 > JAPULF01. The sequence continues at coordinate 7,853 of CAYQDV010000047.1, read as the reverse complement.
ATTCGATCAAGGTGCGGGTGTGTTGAGAGCGGATGGCGTAGTTGCGGCCGTGGCCCGCTGGCGGCTTGCCGAAAACGAACGACAGGGTCAAGTTGACATCGCCCAGCCGGCCGAGCAGCAGATTGTGGCGATGAGACCGCAACGCGACATTCAGGTTATCGGCCGGATCGATCCACCAATAACACTCGTCGGCGTCGTATCGCCACACCCGGGCCGGAGGCGGATCGATGGCATTGGGTTGCAATGAGACGATTTGCACGGTTGCCGAGCCGGCGCAGCCGGCCAGGGCCATCGCGAGGACGGCGGCGGCGACCGCAGGCCGCGTCGACAGGATCAACCGCTGCATCCCCATCAATGGGCCTTATTGAGGGGGAATTGGGCACAAAGGTCTCGGACCTCGCCGCGGGCCGCCTGAATCACTACGTCATCGCCACCGCCGGTGAGGACCCGATCGATTAGGGCCACGACCGTTCGCATCTCGTCCGACCCCATGCCGCGCGTGGACAGGGCCGGGGTGCCGAGTCGTAGGCCGCTGGTCTGCATGGGCGGCCGTTCGTCGAACGGGATCATGTTCTTGTTAACGATAATGCCGGCACGCTCGAGCCAAGCCTCGGCGTCGGCGCCCGTCAGCTCGGGGTGACCGCTGCGGAGATCCAGGAGCATCAGGTGGTTGTCGGTGCCGCCGGAGACCAACCGATAGCCGTGGCCCAGCAGAGACTCGGCCAGCGCCTGGGCGTTGTCGAGGATCAGTTGCTGATAGGTTTTGAATGCAGGCTTGAGGGCTTCGCCGAATGCGACCGCTTTGGCAGTGATGATGTGCATGAGCGGCCCACCCTGCAGACCGGGGAAGACCGCCGAGTTGATCTTCCTCGCCCAGTCGGACTTGCACATGACGAGGCCCGCCCGGGGGCCGCGGAGCGTCTTGTGCGTGGTGGTCGTGACGAAGTCGCACACGGGGACCGGGCTGGGGTGCAGCCCTGCCGCCACGAGACCGGCGATGTGGGCGATGTCCGCCAGCAGCAAGGCCCCCACCTCCCGGGCGATGTCGGCGAAACCCGCCCAGTCCCAGAGCCGCGGATAGGCCGAGGCACCGGTGATGATCAGCTTGGGCTTGCACTCGCGGGCCAGACGCCGAACCTCGTCCAAGCTGATCCGCTCGGTATCCCGTTCGACGCGATAGTGGCGTACACGAAACCACTTTCCGCTGATATTCACATGCTTGCCGTGGGACAGATGCCCCCCGTGGTCGAGGTGGAGGGAGAGGATCGTGTCGCCGGGCGTGCGTACCGGTTCGCCGGGCTTTTTCTCTCGCTGCTCGACCTCGGTGAATCGCGACCCGGGCTGTAGAGCGGCGAGAAGGACGGCCTGATTGGCTTGGCTGCCCGAGTGCGGTTGGACGTTGACGTGCTCGCAGCCGAACAGGGTGGTGGCCCGGTCGATGGCGAGCTGCTCGATGGCGTCCATGTTGTCGCAGCCGCCATAGTAACGCCGACCGGGGTAGCCCTCGGCGTACTTGTTGGTAAAGACCGTGCCGGCTGCCTCAAGGACGGCCGGACTGACGTGGTTCTCCGACGCGATCAGTTCGAGTGTGCTCGCCTGCCGTTCTTCCTCGGTCTGAACGATTCGCCAGACCTCGGGGTCCTGGCTTGCGATGGGATGCTGCCTGTCCGACTGGGCCACGGTGATCGCCTCCTGGTGTGGGGTTCATTGCCTGTCTCCGCTCGTGCTACTGTAGGGCCGCGCAGGGGGTCCGGCAATCGGCCTTAAAAATTAGGTTTATGTTAGGCTTGACGTTCGGTCGATGTTCGTCTATGATCGGGTGTCAGCGGTCGTCGCCCCAGACCAAGGCTCCCGCAACACGGAGGTTGGGCCATGAGTGGGACGTGCCGTGACGAGCTGCCGCTGTGTGTGTTCGGCCCCGGGGGCGTTTTTCGTGCCGCGTGGACCCCGGGGCCGACGGTTTTGCGGCGGGGGGCACCGGCCTCGGCGCCGGACATGAACACAGCGTGCCAGGCCACGGCGCCACGTCGCGTTGCGGAGGCCGTGGCACTGATGAACGGATCGAGTCGCCGCGCCCGAACCGAATATGCCGCATCGGTCGCGGACACTGCAAAGGCGACGGTCACCGCGCGAGACGCCGGCGCGTGGCCCCTGCTCATCCTCGGGCCGGAGGGCCTGGCGGGTCGGCGGTGGCCGTCGCACAAGGAGGCAACTCATGGCCGCAAGGCGTCGAAAAAAGAAGTCCGTCCCGAAGCGCGGCCCGCGCCGGAGCGCGCCGAAGAAGGCGCCGACGCGACCCGCCACACCGCGTCAAGCCGCGATCCTGACGTTCATCCGGGACTACACATACAGACATGGCTATTCCCCGACTTACGAAGAGATCGCCGACGAGTACGGCATCTCAAAGGTCACCGTCTTCGAGCACCTCACCGCCCTCGAAAGGCGCGGCCTGATTCGGCGGAACAAGTACAAGGCTCGCTCTTTGGAGCTGGCTGAGCATGTGGAACTTGCCGACGAGCGCCCCACCTGTCTGCCGCTCGTCGGGCGGATCGCCGCCGGCGCCCCAATCGAGGCGATCGAAAACCGCGAAGCCATCGACCTCGGGAGTCTGTTCGGCTCCAAGCAAGGCACCTATGTCCTCGAGGTGAAGGGTGACAGCATGATCGACGACCAGATCGCCGACGGCGACTATGTCGTGGTCGAGCGCCGCGACACGCCGCGCAACGGCGAGACGGTTGTCGCCCTGCTCGAGGACGGCGAGGCGACGCTGAAGCGCTTCTATCGTGAGCGGGGGCGGATCCGGCTCCAGCCGGCCAACTCGCGCTACGAGCCGATCTTTGCGACAGACGCTCGGATTCAGGGTGTCGTCATCGGGGTGCTTCGCAAGTTCTGATCGAGTCGTCCGTCATGGCGCGTGCCGCGGGTGGGCTGGTCCGCCAGCGCCGCAGCATACCGTCAGGCTCCTTTGCCTGGGGAGCATCGGCGTCTCGCCGGTGTGT
>CAYQDV010000047.1:0-4754 GCA_964416295.1 uncultured Planctomycetaceae bacterium | reverse complement strand
CGCTACGGTTGGTCATGATGACGCGAGTCCCCATGATGCCGCAGGCCGCGCGTGCGGCGCCGGCATCGCTCATCCGATCGGGTCGTTCCCGCCGATGTAACCAGCGGTGAATGCCGGCCATGGGCGGGCGGGTCTGCGGGGATTTCGCATGGAGGCGACGAGATCGATCTCTTCACCGGCGACCTTGGCGCTCGGCGCCGACCTGCCCGTCCCGGATGTCCGGGCCGAGGCGGCTCCGGCCGTTCGGAATGTCCTGACCGTTGATGTCGAAGACTGGCCCATCGCCGTCCTCGGCCCCCATCACCTGATTAGTGACCGCGTCCTGCGATATACCGAGCGGCTGCTCGCACTCCTCCACCGGCACCGTGTGAAGGCCACGTTTTTCGTGCTCACGAAGGTGGCACAGGTCTACCCCGATCTGATTCGGAGCATCGCGGCCGAGGGGCACGAGATCGCTTCGCATGGACACGGCCATCGACTGCTGACCGCGATGTCGCCCCGGGCGTTTGCGGAAGACGTGCGACGGAGCATCGACATCCTGGGTGAGCTGGTGGGCGAGCGTCCGATGGGCTATCGCGCGCCGGCCTTCAGCCTGCTGCCGTCGACCCGTTGGGCCGGTCCGATCCTGGCGGACCTTGGGTTCCGGTACAGCTCGAGTGTGTTTCCGATTCATCATCGGCGCTACGGCAATGCCGGTGCTCCACGGCACATTCATCGCTGGTCGGACTGTCGCCTGATCGAGTGCCCGCCCGCGACGTTTCGGATGTTGGGTCAGAACCTTCCGGTCGCCGGCGGCGGGTATTTCCGGCTCTTGCCGGGTGCGGTGGCGCGGTCGGCGATCCGGCGGCTGAATCGATCGGGGATGCCGGCCATCCTATACACACATCCGTATGAATTGGACGTGGACGGGGTGCGCTTCCACAAGGATTGCGGGTTGAACGTGTCGCCCGTGCGACACGTGACGCAGTCGATGTTTCGAGGGCGGATGGAGGGGCGGCTCGACGGCTTGCTCGATGGATTCCGGTTTACGACCCTCTGTGATCTTCTGAACCACGCGGCGTAGCGCGCCACGCGAAGGAGCCGGACGCAGACTTCCGGTCCGGAGCGAACGCGGGTCGGGACCGTGTGCGAGGCTCGTTTTCGGAAGGTGCCGAGGGTATCATTCCGGCGACCGATGGTGCGACGGAGCGTGACATATTTCGTGGGGACGGCCTTGATTCTGGGGGCGGGTTGCGAACGCGAATCCGCCACGACCCGGGAGCGCGTCGTGACCGACACCGCCCTAGCCCGTGACATTTGGCAGAAGCTCCGCGCTGCGGACTGGGAACGGCGCGTGGGGTCGCGGCTTGGCCTGTGGGTTTCGATCGGTCGGCAGCAACTCGTCGGGCTGGAAAGCGACCGGGTGAGATTCGCCTATCGCTGCTCAACCGCCTTGCGGGGACCGGGCAACCGCGCCGACACCTTTCAGACACCGCTGGGCTGGCACCGGGTCGACGAGCGCTTTGGTGACGGCGTGCCGTGGGGCGGCATTTTTCGAGAGCGCCAGTACGCGGGCGAGATTTGGAATCCCGGCCGGCGGACCGGCGAAGACCTGATCCTCTCGCGAATCCTGTGGCTTCGCGGCCTCGAGCCGGGTGTCAACGCGGGCAAGGGCGTCGACTCTCACGATCGCTACATCTACATCCACGGCACGCCGGAAGAAGACAAGCTGGGCACGCCGGCGTCGCACGGCTGCATCCGCCTGTCCAGTGACGACGTGATCGCGTTGTTCGACCAGGCCCCGACCGACACGCCGGTCTTGATTACCGCGTGGTAGTCAAACGTTGTGTTTCCGACTGTCCCTGTGATGGGTCCGCCACCGATCGATGACGCGCTTGGCCCGACTCGCCGCGGCGCCGCCGAGCGCCGCAACCGCCAAGCACACCAGCGGCCTGCTCAAAAACGGACACCCAGCGTCAGCGGCAACTCTTCGTCGGATAAAGACTTATGAAAAATACCATTATTCCCAATTTCGCACTTGAGACGTGGGGGGGGGTATATTATGGGTAGATGGGGTTGGTTCCACGTGGGTGTGGATCATGGACCGCACAGTCTTTCATCGTGCCTTTTCGCTCATTGAATTGCTCCTCGTCATCTCCGTGCTGAGCCTGCTGATCGGTCTGTTGGCGCCTGCCCTGGCCTCGGCCCGTCGCGAATCGCGGCGGGTCCGCTGCCTGGCGAATCTTCGCTCGCTCGCGGCCGGCTCCGCGGCCTATTCCACCGATGACCCGAGGGACCTGCTGCTGCCGGTTCACCCGACTGCCGACCGCAACACCCTGTACGACGACGGGTTCTTTGATTTCGGCGGCGCCAGCGGGGCCGGCGACCTCTGGGGCGGCCGTGTGGGTCCGAACAGCGAGCGGGCGGCGGCCACGCGGCCGCTGAACCGCGTGCTCGGTCTGTTGGGCGGGGCGAGTTCTTTCGCGCCGCTCTTCCACTGCCCCAGCGACGCCGGCCACGACGCCCCCGCCGACTACGCCCACTGGATCGTGTGGGACGACAGCTTTCGGCGCCGCAGCCTCTTCGCCTCGGTCGGAACGAGCTACTGGGGCAATGCCTGCAAGGGCCGGCTCGGCGCCGCTGATGCGGCCCAGAGGGGCAGGAGTTGATGAATGAGTCGTAACCTCCATTTTGTCGCCGAACTGGCGAAGCGCCACGCGTACGGTGAACGAGCTTTCGCCATCAGAAAGCTCGTGATGATCCTTCTCTTCACCGGCGTCGGGCTCGTTGCAACCGCGGCCGTCGGCCTCGAGTTATACGAGAACCGTTTCTATCAGGTTCTGCGCTTGAAGAATGAAAGCGAGAGGATCTCCGAAGCGGCGCGCCGGGCCAAGGCGGCTGAACTCGCCGACAAAGTTCTGTGCAACTACCAATCGATGGAGAATCTGTCGTTCACTTCCGAGAGCATCTACCACTGGTGCGAAGAGGGCTCGTGGCGCTCCCGATTGCCCATGAACCGCTGGACGAGAAGAGAGGTCTCGACCGTCCATGTCGATGCAACGCCGGCGAGTCTGAGAACGCAAATCCTCGTCAAGGGCAAGCCGCTCTACACGCTGCTATTGCATAAAGGACGCTACTCGGAGTTCAAGTGGCCGTGGAACGGCGTTACGGGCGAACGCACGAATTACCCGCTCGATACACGAAGTTTCCGGCTACGGCGTGGCGTCGATCCTGAACTCTTGTGTGATACGGGACCCTACTGGTGCCTGTGGGTTGGACCGGATGCCGACCAGCCGGCCGACTTCAAGAGAATGATGGCGGACGGCTACTGGATCGGTACCCTCAAGGTGCAGGGCAGAAAATGCGATGTCGTGTTCGCCGAAACGCATGATGTCGTCATCCGGGACGATGAGCAGGATCCGTTGTGGGACCGATGGGACTTTTTCTACGTCGGTCCTCAGGGATTCGTCGTGCTGTGGGACATTATCTTGCGCTCACCTGACGCACTCTCGAAGGGCTTGGAATACAACCGCGTCGTAATGGCCCACTATTACAGAGACTTCCAGACGGAGCGGATACCGCCAGAGCGGTTCTCGCCATCCAAGGCGTTGCTCGAACGCTGCAAGGGTTGGCGCGTCCTCACGGAATCAGAGTCCGCAGCGGAGTTGCAATCCGTGTTGGGCAGTGGTCGCGCCACGAGTCAGCGGGACACGGCTGCAACCGAGTAGGACCGATTGAAGCGTGAGATCGTCGGCTCGGAAAGGCAGCTGTCGAGAATAAGACTTTCGATGATTCCCGTCGCGGCATCGCATTGTAATGTGTGTTACACGGTAAGCCGCGATGACTGAACACGAATGAGGAGGTCGGCAAGATGTTTCGGAAACCTGTATGGTCCTTTATGGCCGTCGTTGCGGTGGCGGCCGCCGCTACTGCGCAGAACAGCGGCATCACCGAGGAAGAAATCCTTTTCACCGAGGCCGTACGAAACTACCGGCAGCAGTTGGAATCGCGCGCCGATCCGGCTGCCCATCTGCAGAGCGTAACGAGTGCCCTCACCGCGTTCGACGGTCGGGTCATCGTCGAAGACTCGGTCGACGGTGAGTTCTATCGAGTAATCTGGGACGCGTCGCTCGGAAACGTGGTCATACTGACAGGTGTCGGCGAAGTGGCGCTGGACAGATACACGGACGAATATGGTCGCCCAGCGTTTCAATCAGGGACGCTGTCCGGTTGGCTCGATGCCATAGGGTCAGACATGCACATGGCGGTCTCGGCTGGCGACGATCGGGTTCGTTGGCTGGGGTCGCTTGCGGAGGCGTCAGGTTCGGGGACCGCTCCTCTGATCACGACGCTGGCGAGGGAATGTGTGTGCCACGGCAGCCTCCAGTTGTGCGGTTCGTCCGACTGCATTAATAACCAGCCATGCACCCTGCCCAACGGACAAGGAAGCATGTGCAAGTATCACGCCGTTCCTGCTCCGCAGCCCGACCCGGGCGTGTGCCCGTAGTCAGTGGGACTTGAGGTGATCTTGTTAGCGAGTGTCATGAGCTTCTTGTGCCTGAGCGGGTCTGCACGACGCAGGGTCTTCGCGTTGCGCAAGAAGACCACATGACAAGAATGTGCCGCCGTACAGAAGCAGCACAGACAGTGTGTTCACGAGCGTGTCCTCCAGTCGTCGAGCGCCAGGGCGTCAGCGCGCTTGGGTATGGTACGGTCTGGTATAGGATCGCCGACAGAACAACTTCCCTGTTTTCGGGTCAGCGGATATGATAGCC
>CAYQDV010000046.1:0-18147 GCA_964416295.1 uncultured Planctomycetaceae bacterium | reverse complement strand
GTGACGTACGAGGTTTAGTCGAGTTCATCAAGCAATGTGGTGGCGCGCGCGGGTCTAAATCATAGGCGCACGAAGCAGGAGTGCGGTCGGTGGCACGGGCCGAGGCGGACCTCGTGGGCCGGATCGACTTCAGGACCGATGCGTCCACGACCGTCGCCTCGGTCGTCAAAGGATAATCCGGGACAGTCACCGTTTTTGTGCTTCTGTCGTGCTGGACCGAGAATCCGTTCTCGGTCTGCTCCGTATGGGAATCCCTTCCCATGTCTTTTTCCTCTCGACGTACCCGGCTCGCCGGGTGCTGCACAAGGATGGGAATCGTCTCAGAAGATGTGTCGAGAAGGGATTCTCGACACAGCACGAGACGCAGCCGGGTCGGGCTACGCCCGGCCCGCACGCTCGGCCCGGCTCCGCAGCCGCCCGAGGCACGTGTTGACCAGCACGCGCCACGGGTTCGGCAGCAACGGCCACAGAACCGCCGCTCGCGTCAGATCCCGCGACGCCGCCCTCCAATCGCCGTTCTCCAGATAGTGCATGCCCGCCCGGTCGTGCACCTGCGCAAACGCCCGGCGCTTGAGAAGCCCCGTGGGATCCATCCCGGAATACAGCGTCGCATGATCCTCGATCAACGACAGCATTTCCGCCCGATGACGCTCAGGGTCCGTCCAATGCGCCGGCCCCGGGCGCTGGCGGATCAGCGGAAGGTCGACCATCACGGCTCGATAGCGCTCCAGCAGCGCGAGAACCACGCGCCGGTCTTCAGACGCCTTGCCCGCCGGGAAGCCCTTCACCGCCTCGAGCGCCGACCGTCGCACCAGCATGGACGAACACGAGCCGGTGAAGATGTTGCGTACGAGCAACTCGGCCCGCATGACGCTCGGATCCGGCGGACCCTTCCAGCGATACTCCCGATACACGCGCTCCCGCGGCGACCACACCAGCGAGGCGGTCACCGAGAAATCCGCCTCCGGGTTGCAGGCCAGGGCCGCCAGTTGGAGCTCCAGTTTCTCCGGATCCCACGTATCGTCCGCATCCAGGAATGCGAGCCAGTCGCCCCGGGACGCCGCGATCCCGGTATTCCGCGCCGCGGACGCCCCGCCATTCTCCCGACGGATGGACCGCACGCGCCCCGCGTAGCTCGCGCAGATCGCCCCCGTCTCATCGCCGGCCGGGCTCCCGTCATCGACGACGATGATCTCGTCTGCCGGCCGCGTCTGCGCCAGCACCGACTCGATCGCATCTCCGACGACCGTTCCCGACCGATAACTCGGGATCACGACCGACACGAAGGCGCCAGCCGGCTCGGCAGGAGCCTGGCCCAGTGGAGCGTCCGACAACTCGCATCTCCTTTCGTCCGCGGCCGTAGCTGACCGCCGCCGTTCTCCCTGAATCGGCGGCGATCCGGCCCTGGCTCAACCTGGCGTGACTAAAACGTCCCATAACCTCGGCGGAGGCCGGGAACAGCCGGCGCGCACGGCTTGCTCCCGGCACTCCCCGTGACCGCCCGGGAATTCCGCGGATCCCCGCTTGACTTGAACCCCGCTCCAGACTATTTTTAACTCAGGTGAAATTGTGGCTTACCCGAGGTTAATGCCATGAGCGTCCTGACCAGCCCGAGACTCGGACGGGCAACAGAAGATTATATAAAGGCCATCTTCAAGCTCGAGGAGAAGGGCCGAGCCGTCTGCACAAACCGTTTGGCCGACGTCATTGGCGTATCGGCGGCCGCAGTCACGAAAGCGGTCCGGCAACTCGCCCGGAAGGACCTCGCCTCATACGAACCCTACCACGGCGTGTCCCTGACCGCCTCCGGCCGGAGAGTCGCCTTGGAAATCATCCGCCATCATCGCCTCATCGAGACGTTCCTGCACGACATCCTTGGGTACTCCTGGGACGAGGTCGATGCCGAAGCCGAGCGCCTCGAGCATCACATTTCGGAGAAGTTTGAGGCCGCGATCGACAGGCTCCTGGGCTATCCGAGCTTCGACCCCCACGGCGACCCCATTCCCGAACCCAGCGGCGCCATGGACCCGCGACGCGGGACCTCACTCAGCGACACGCCCGCCGCCGAGACCGTCCGCGTCATTCGTGTCCGCGACAGCGACCCCGAAGTGCTTCAATACCTGACCCGCCTCGGCGTGCGTGTCGGGAGCGTGATTCAAGTGATCGAGAGACACCCGTTCCGTGGGCCGTTGAGACTGCGCATCGACGGCCGCGAGCACACGGTGGGGCTTGAGGTCGCCGGCAGTGTCTTCGTAGAGCCTTGGAAGCCCGACGGGCAGGAGCCGCCCGCATCGACAACCCCGACACCGGAGCAAAACAGATGACCGTCCGTATGAATGATCTCCAACGAGGCCAGTGCGGCCGAGTGCTCAGCCTCGAAACCCAAGGAACGATCCGCCGGCGTCTGCTCGAACTCGGGCTAGTCCCCGGCACACATATCGAACGCGTGATGGACAGCCCGGGCGGCGATCCCGCCTGCTACCGCGTGCGCGGAGCCATGATCGCCCTGCGCAAGCTGGACGCCACGCGCATCACGATCGACGTCTGACACGGAGAACCGAAGATGTCTTTCGCGGGGGGCCGCAACGGGTTCGGCGGACGCGCCATAGGGAGAGCGTAAGCAATGGGTGCATGCAGTCACTGCGCCGTTGAGTGCGAATCAAGCGACCGCCGGTCCCCCTTGCTGCAACTGGACGCCGCCCGCGACTACATCGTCGCCCTGGCGGGCAACCCGAACACGGGGAAGAGCACGGTCTTCAACCGGCTCACCGGTTTGAGACAGCACACCGGCAATTGGCCGGGCAAGACCGTGGCACGCGCCGAAGGCAGCTTCAAACACGCGGGTCGTCGCTTCAGGCTCGTCGACCTCCCCGGCACCTACTCGTTGTTGGCCGACAGCGCCGACGAGGAGATCGCACGCGATTTTGTCCTCTTCGAGCAGCCCGACTGCGTGGTCGCCGTCTGCGACGCGACCGTCCTGGAACGCAATCTGTTCCTCGTCCTGCAACTCATCGAGATCACCCCCCGGATTGTCGTCTGTGTCAATCTCATGGATGAAGCCCATCGCAAGAAGATCGCCCTCGAAGTGCGATCTCTCGAGAAGGATCTGGGCGTGCCCGTCGTGGCGACGGCGGCCCGCTCCGGCCGCGGAATCGATCACCTCATCGAGCGCGTCGAGGCGGTCGCATCCGGCCGGCAGCAGACATGGCCCATCCGCACGCCGCTCGAACCAGCCGTCGAGTCCGCGGTGGACACGCTCGTAGACGGGCTCCGCAACGCGTTCCCCAGCCTGCCGTGCCCGCGATGGGTGGCCCTGCGACTCCTCGACGGAGACAACCACATCGAGCGGGCGCTGGCGAGCGGAGCGCTTCGATCGCGGTTTGGCGGCACCTTCCGCAGTGATCCCGACGAGTCGGCCGCATGAGCCGCACGTCCAACGCCACCACCGGCAACGTCCTCGCTGCCGCACAAGCCCTGCGCGAGCAAATCGGACCGGGCCTGCACGACCGCATCACCGAGTCGCTCTATGCGCAGGCCGCGCGGGTCGCCGAACGAAGCATCCACCCGGCCGATCGGCGCCCCATGGACTGGGACCTGTTCGCCGATCGGATTCTCACCAGTCGGCTGTTCGGCATTCCAATCATGGTTGCGGGCCTGGCCGTGGCCCTCTGGCTGACGATTTCGGGCGCCAACGCCCCCAGCGCCGTGCTGTTCGACGCGTTGTTCTGGGTCCACGACCGTTGGGAGGCATGGATGATCGCCGCGGGTGCGCCGTGGTGGTTGACCGGCTTCGTCGTAAACGGCGTCTACCGGGGGTTGGCCTGGGTCGTGGCGGTGATGCTACCGCCGATGGCGATCTTCTTTCCCATCTTCACCTTGCTCGAAGACGTCGGCTATCTGCCGCGCATCGCCTTCAATGTGGACCGCCTGTTTCGCGCGTGTGGCGCCCACGGCAAACAGGCCTTGACCATGACCATGGGGTTCGGCTGCAACGCGGCGGGCGTCACCGCCTGTCGCATCATCGACTCGCCGCGTGAACGGCTGATTGCCATCCTGACCAACAACTTTACGCTCTGCAACGGACGATGGCCCACGATCATCATGCTCGCCAGCGTTTTCGTGGTTGGGGCGTTCCCCGCCGGCTGGTCGAGCGTGATCGCCACCGCCGCGGTCGTGAGCGTCACGCTGCTTGGCGTCTGCGCGACGTTCGCCGTCTCGAAAGTTCTCTCCCGAACGGTCCTGAAAGGCGAGCCGAGCCACTTCTACCTCGAGTTGCCGCCGTATCGCCGCCCGAGCGTGCTCCGTGTCATCTACCGCTCGCTCATCGATCGCACGATATTCGTCCTGGGCCGAGCCTGCCTGATGGCTGCGCCCGCCGGCGGACTGATCTGGATCCTCGGAAACGTGCACGTCAGCGGCACCACCCTGATGGCCCACATGGCCGGTTGGCTCGATCCCGCCGCCGGTTTGATCGGACTCGACGGTGTCATCCTGGTCGCCTTTTTCGTCGCGCTTCCTGCCAACGAGATCGTCGTGCCGACCATGATCATGGCCTACATGGCTTCAGGCAGAATGCTCGAACTGGAGAACATGGCCCAACTCGGCGACCTCTTCCACGCCCACGGATGGACGCTCACAACCGCGGCCTGCATGATGCTATTCTCGCTTCTCCATTTCCCCTGCGGAACGACCAGTTGGACCATCTATCGCGAAACGGGGAGCTGGAAGTGGACCGCCTTGGCCAATCTCATGCCACTCGCACTGGCCGTGCTCGTCTGCGCGACCGTCGCCCAGACGGTCCGCCTGTTCGGCGGCTGACCGTCTCGGCCCGGTGAAGCCGCGAGATTCCACAAACAGAAACGGCGCGGGCGTCAGCCAACTTCGCGTGTCTCAAAAAACGCCGCCCCCAGGGCCAGAAAGGCCGTCACATAAAGACCGGCGTAAGCAAAGGCAGAGGCCATGTAGCCGAGGGGGACGATCCGGTCTTCGCTGAGGGCGTCGACCATCCAGAACAATTGAAAATTCGGAACGAAACGATACGCGACCTGCGCCCAACCGCGGCCGGCGTCAGCCAGCGGCAAGAGGAAATAGTCCGCCGTCAGACCCGCGCACGCGGCCATAATACATACAACAAAAGTCGTTATCATCCCGAAGCGCGTCGATACCACGATCGCGATGCTCCCCAGTAGCCCGATCGCCCCAAAGATCAGCACGCCGGCCTTGAAGACCTCCACCCCCCCGAATTGCTTACGACACTCCTTGGCGAGAAAATCGACATCGCGTCGCCATCGCTCCGAACCACTCAGTTCCAGAAGGTACCGGCGGTCTTCATCTCCAATCGGACCCTGCCACGCCTTCCGCACAAGGAGACCCCTGTGTCCCTGGATCGCACTGTCTCCCGGCAGCGGACGAAACTTGACCACCCCCCGAAGCTTCCCCTCACCGACCGCCTCCGCTGGGAAGTCGTCCATCGTTTGCGTCACCTCGTAGGTCTGAAGTTTCCCGTCCCGGTCAATCACCAGCAGGATCGCCGCACTTAGCGTCGCGGCCGGCAGGCACAGCGCAAGCGCGGTGGGCAGAAACCGCCATTCAAGGGCGTAGTTCGCCGCGGCGGCGGCGATCAGAATCAATGTCAGCATCCCCGGGCCAAGAATCAATACCGTGACGTCCGACGACTGAGACGACATCTGCAACACGCCGTGCCGGAGGACCATGAACAAGGCGATCCCCGCGAGATAGTGGCCCACCAGCAGCGCCCCAAGCACCCCGAGGTACTTCCCGACGATGAAAATCGGGCGGCTGATCGGCTTCGAGGCCGACGTGAGAACCGTCTTATCCTCGATTTCAGTGTTGAGCACCGTGGAAGCGGCAAAACATGCCAAGAACAATCCTTGGATCAAGAGCGTAGACAGCCCCAGGTCGCGGAGCATCTTGTCGTCGTCGTCCATGGTCCAGCCGGTCAGGGAAGGCGACAAGGCCAGCCCGCCGAGCGTGGCAAAGACGATGATGCCGTACAGGGGCTGTCGGACCGTCTGCATGAACGTGTTTCTTGAGATGGCAAGGAGTTGTTTCATCGTTTCACCGGTCTTCCGACAGTACGATCCGCGGACGCCCTCGGTTCGCAGCCCGCCGGAGCGCCTCTTCTGTACGTAGCTCGGCCCCGCCGGTCAAGCCCGACGCGTTCGGGGTCCGCCCGACGGAAGCCCTTGGCAGCGTTCCGCCGGCCCCTACAATGGCGACACTCCGGCCCGGAGCCGATGCCGCTGCGGCCGGCCGCAAAGCCGCCGAACGGCTCGTCCGCATCGCCGGAGAGGCTTGGCGAAGTCGGCGGGGATGCCGGCCGATCGGCGGCCTGTCGACAGAACTTTCGGAGACATTCCCGTCGTCCGAATCGGGCGTGGTGATGGCCGGAGTGGCGTGCGACTCTATCGATCTGCAATGATGGGAAACGATATGACCGGCAGCACGGATCGACGCGGCGAACTCGTGGCATTCTTGGGCATGATCGCGTGCGTGATTGCCGCCGCCGTCATCGCACTCCTCGCGACATGGTCCGGCAGTTCCGTCGTCTGGGCGGCTGGGTTTCAGATGGCCGGTGTCGTGGGCATCTGGTTTCTGACCTGGACGCAACTCCACCAGCGGCGCCTCCTCGCGGAGGAGCGCCTCGAGGTCGCGGCGCTCGAGGACCAGCGCCGCGAGAAGTTGGGGGGCGCCCAGACCATCTTCGACGAGGAAGACATCGATCAGATGGACAAATTGGCCATGGGACGCCGCCTGCGTTCCATCGAGCGTGTCCTCATTCCCGTCGTCGCCCTGATCGTCGCCGCCTATCACGTGGCGGCCGGCGTGGCCCTGCTGCCCGTGCTATGGCGATTCCCCCTGATGGCGGACATCGTCACAATCGATGATCATGCCACCGAGGCGATCTTCATCGTCGGCGGCCTGGCATTCGCCTGCTTCATGCTCTCGCGCTACGCCAACGGCATGAGCCGCCTGCACGACTGGACGGCACTCCGCGCCGGAGCCAACTACCTCTTCGGTTCGAGCCTGACCTGCTTCGCCGCCGTCATCACGCTGGTCTGCGGTTCCACCTTGCAACTCAAGATGGTCGAGCCGTGGGCCACCATGGCCATCGGCATCCTGATGATCGTCCTCGCCGGCGAGACCGTCATCAATTTCGTCCTCGATTTCTACCGACCTCGAATCGCAGGGCAGCGTCAACGCCCCTTTTATGACAGCCGCCTGTTGGGCATGTTCAGCGAGCCGGGCGGCATCCTCCACAGCCTGGCCAATGCGATCGATTACCAGTTCGGCTTCAAGGTCAGCGAAACGTGGTTTTACCACCTGCTCGGCCGCGCCCTCCCCAAGCTCCTCCTGTTACAAGTCGCAGTCATCCTCGCGCTGACGACCCTTGTCATCGTGCCGCCCGGTCATCAGGCGGTCATCGAACGCTACGGCAGGCCCCGGCCCGACACGGCCAAACCCGGCCTGCTCCTTACGCTGCCGTGGCCGATCGACCACGCCATCACGATTCCGGTCGAGCGTGTGCGGAGGTTCGAGATCGGACACGCACGCGGTGAAGAGGACGCGGCCCGCGCCGCCGGCGCCCCCATCCTGTGGACCAAACGCCACTTCAAGACGGAGTACAAACTCCTCGTCGCGGACCGCAGTGCGTCAGACACGATCAAGGTTCCCGTGAACCTGCTGAGCCTGGACATCCCGGTCCAATGGCGCGTGAAGTCGAGCGACGCCGCGGTCATTCGATTCCACCGACAGTCGAGCGACCCTTCCACGATCATCGAGGCACTGGCCTATCGGGCGCTGACCCATTATGCCGCCCGGCTCGACATCCTTGACCTGCTCGGCGGACGCCAGTTGGAGATCGCGGACACCCTCAAGCGCAACATTCAGGCAGCGTGCGATCGCTCCGGTGACGACGGTCGCGGGTTGGGCATTGAGATCCTCCATGTCGGCATCGAAGGCATCCATCCTCCGCCCGACGAAGAAGTCGCTCTGACCTATGAAAAGGTCGTGAATGCCTACGAGCAGCGCGAAGCAAGAATCAAGGCGGCCGAAGGCGACGCAGCGAGCGCCCGAACCACGGCCGCCGGCGATCAGTGGCTACGGCTCAACGAGGCCATCAAAGTCGAAAACGAGGAGCGGGAGCGGCCAGGCAGCCAAGCGACCGGCGGCTCGCGGTCGAACGACCTCAAGAGCAAAATAGCCGAGGTCGAGCGACTGCTGCGGACCGTGGCCGGCGGCACGTCCCGGCAGACCGTCGCCGAAGCCCGCAAGCAGACATACGCCCGCGTCTTCAGCGAGCAGGCCGACGCCGAACGCTACGGCGTTCAGCTTCGGGCCTTTCGCTCCGCACCGACCACCTACAAACTCCGCGTCTATCTGAGAATGCTCGCCAAAGGCCTGGCCGGAGTGCGAAAGTACGTCATCGCCATGCATCACCCCGAGAATGTGCTCTACGAGTTTGACCTCAAGCCCCCGATGGGGCTGGATATCCTTGGTGCCGAGACCGCCGCGCTGGAAGCCGAAGGGTCGTGACTCGGCGGCCGGGGCGACCGCCGCCCTCCGCAAAAGGAATCACTGTCATGCCAAGAAACGCCTGGGCCTTGATTGTCGCCGCCATCGTGATCGTCATCATCCTCCTCATGATGTGCGCATACCAGGTGCCGTTCACCGAGACCGTCGTTGTGACTCATTTCAACAAGCTCAGCAAGGTGATCGAGCCGGATGACGCCGGCCTGCACTGGAAGTGGCCCTGGCCGATCGACCGCGTCTACCGATATGACGCCCGCCTCCGCACGTTTGAAACCGAGTTCCGACAACAGGGCACCAAGGACCAGCGCACGATCATCCTGACCGCCTACGCGACGTGGCGCATCGCCGATGCAAGGACCTTCCTCAACGCCGTCGGCCCCGATGACGAGGCCGGCGTCGCCAAGATCCGCGACCGTCTCGAAAGCATCGTCTCCGGAGTGCTTCAGACGCACCCCATCGGCGACCTGGTCAATGTCGACCCGGATCGAATGAAACTCGCTGCAATCGAGGAGGAGATGCGACACGGAATCCACGACGACGTGCGTAAAGCCTACGGCATCGAAATAGACGCCGTCGGCATCAAGCGTTTGAACTTCCCCGAATCGGTCACCCGCGAGGTCTTCGCCCGGATGAAAGAGGATCGCCAGAAGACCATCAAGGAGCTAACGGCCGAGGGGACTGCCATCGCCGCTCAGATCCGCGCCGACGCCGACGAAACCGCCCAGAATATCCTCGCCCGCGCCGACGCCTACGCCAAGCAGATCAAGGCGGAGGGCGACGCACAGGCCGCTCGCTATTACAAGTTCTTCGAGGAAAACCGTGAGCTGAGTGACTTTCTCAAGATGCGCGATACCCTGCTCGAAATCTTCAACGCCGGCCAGATCACGCTCGTCCTCGACGCCGCCAACATCTCGCCGTTCGGTCTTCTGAACCGAAGCACCGTTCGACCCGCCGCGAGCACCAACGCCGGCGAGCCGCGATCCCAACTCGATCGAACCGCCCGCGACGCCGCCGCCCCGGCGGCGGCGCCCCGGGCCGAGGCGACAGCAGACTCGGAATCCCCGACCGATTAGACCGGAGGCCTTGCGATGGCAGATCCCGATCCCCAACACGGTCCCGCCAACACGCCGCAGGGGCCCGGCGCCGACGTCCTCGACCCGGCCAACCAGTCGCTCGCCGACGCTCTCCGAAAAAGCTTCCTCGTCCTGAAGGTCCTGATGGTCACGCTGGTCATCCTGTATTTTCTCAGCGGGTGGTTCAGCGTCAAGCCGGACGAAGTTGGTTTTGTCCTGCGTTTTGGCCGCGTCGTCGGAGCCGGCGAGAGCCTCGGCGGCGCCGTCCTCCGGCCCGGCTGGCACTGGTCGCTCCCCTACCCCATCGACCGGTGGCTGACGGTTTCAAACAAAGAACGCGACCTGCCCATCGAGTTCATCGAGTATCGCACCAAGGAAGAAGAGGTCTCCGGAAAGCTGGGCTACAAATACGACGATCGTCTCAACCCGGCTCGCGACGATTACCTGATCACGGGCGACGTCAACATCATCCACGGCTCGCTCATCCTCAAGTATCAGATCAGTGATCCGCTCGCCTACATCACCCACGTTCACCCGATGCCGCGCGCGGACGCCGGGATCACATCGCCCGCCTACGAACGCTACCCCGAGTATTCGATTCTCACGGACCTCGTCCGCACTGCCGTTGTGGAAACGACGGCCGACTGGAAGGCGCTCGACGCCCGGGGCAGTCGGCAGAGCGAGTTCCTCCAGGACGTAGGACAGCGCGTCAGCGAGAAGCTGGCGGCCTTGAAAGCCGTGGGAACACCACTGGGAATCTCGATCGATCCCACAAAGGGAATTCTCGCCCGAAAGTCAGCCGGCAACGAGGGCATCTATCCGCCACGCCAGGTGCAGGAAGTCTTCGACAAGGTGTTCGCCGTTCAGACAACCAAGGCCAAAAACATCACCAAAGCCTCCGCAGAGGCGAACGAGATGCTCACACGGACCGTCGGATCGAACTACGCGAGCGTGAGCGACGCCGTCGACCGTGAATTCCAGGCCCTCTTGGCGCTCTCGGCCGCCGAATCCGCCGGCGCCCCCGAGACGGCCGCGCTCGAACACGACTATCAGGAAAAGCGGACCGCCGCAGTGAAAGAGATCGAGGGCGCCACCGGAGACGTCCAATCGACCATCAAGATGGCCCAGATCTACCGCGATTCGGTCGTGAACGAAGCCATCGCCGACTACCAGGAGTTGCTCGCGTTGCTGCCCGAGTACCGGCGAAACCCGAACATCTTTCTGTCGCGCCAACGCGACGAGCTGTATGCCACGGCCCTCGCCAACCGGGGCGTCGTCAAGGTCTATGCCCCGCAGGATGGCAAAGAGTTCCGCCTCAAGATCCCCCGCAGCCCCAAGCTGGCAACGGACCTGAGCGAATCCGAAAAGAAGATGAAGGGGTTTACGGTCAGCTCGACCGACGCCAACGTGGCGCGCGGCGCCGAGATTCGAGCAACGGCCCGCGCGGAATGACGCCAGCAAGAAATCTACAACCCGTCATCGAATGCCTGGCCCTTACCAAGGTCTTCCAAGATTTCTGGCGCCGGGGCAAGGTCCGCGCCGTCGACCAGCTCGATCTCGAAGTCTTCCCCGGCGAGGTCGTCGGCCTGCTCGGGCCAAACGGCTCCGGCAAATCGACAACAATAAAAATGCTCCTGGGCCTCCTGTACCCCACGACCGGAGCCTGCCGCGTCTTCGGACGGCCGCCGACCGACACGGCCATCAAGACGCGCATCGGGTTCATGCCTGAGGAATCCTACCTCTACCGCTTCCTCGATGCCTACGAAACGCTCGACTACTACGGCCGTCTCTTCAAGCTGGACAAGCACGAGCGCCGGCGCCGGACCGAACAACTCATCGACATGGTCGGGCTGAAACGAGCGGCCAAGCGGCCCGTCGGCACCTACTCGAAGGGCATGGCTCGACGGATCGGCCTCGCCCAGGCGCTCGTCAATGACCCCGACCTTCTCATCCTCGACGAGCCCACCACCGGCCTGGACCCCATCGGCACACGCCAGATCAAGGACGTCATCGTCACGCTCGCCCAACGCGGGAAGACCGTCCTGCTCTGCAGCCACCTTCTGGCGGATGTCGAGGATGTTTGCGACCGCGTCGCAATCATGTACGGCGGGCGCCGGCGGGCATTCGGCAACATCACCGACCTCCTGGAGCACCGCGACGTGACGCGCATCACCACTGGCGGCCTTGACGAGGCAACCGTCCGCCGGCTGAAGGAACTGGTCGCCAAATCCGGCAGCGAAGTCCTGACCGTCGATCATCCCCGCGATCGCCTCGAGGAGCTGTTCCTGCGCGTCGTCGGGCAGGCACAGCGTGAACGGCTCGAAACCAGCGGCGCCGAGTCGTCCCAGGGCGTGTCGGCGTTCTTGTCCGGCGCCGACGAACAAGGCCCGGTCTCCCTTGTCGAGTCCCTCATCCATGCCGGCCAGGAGGACGGAGCGCCTCCGCTCGCCGCCGCCGAGCCGGTCGAAGCCGCCGCCTCCGAAGAGCGCGCCGACGTCATCGCCCAACTCACCTCCGAAACGCCCCCCGAAGCCGACGCGGCCGTCATCGATGGGCCGGCCGAATCTACGAAACCCGCCGACGAACCTCGGACCGACGTACTAAAACGGCTGCTCAACCCGAACGACCACGCGTCGCACGCCGACGCCAAGGACGAAACCCGTGCGTAGTGGAAAAGGGTTTGGCAGACGCCGCACAACAGGCTGACGCGGTCGTCCACCGCACAAACGCCGGCTGGCGACCGGCGTAGACCTTGAGGAAGGATGCATCGGAACATGTTCGCGGAATACGAGATCCCGATGGCAATGATGGTCTTTTGTGCGATCACGGCCATCGTGATCCTGGTCTATGCGCTGCGCACGGCGTTTGATCGCGGAGCCGGTGAGATCGGTGGTTGGGAGCTGCGTGGCGCCCGCGGCCGGATATTCGCCGTGGCACGCGTCACGCTCGCCGAAGGGCTTCGCACCCGCATCGCGGCGGGGTTCGCCATCATCATCCTCGTCAGCATCCCGCTGTTCTGGCTGACCGCCGAGGGCGACGGCACGATCAAAGGCCGCGTCCAGATGTTCCTCGCCTACTCGATGGGCTTTGCCGGTTTTCTGCTGGCCCTGCTGACGATATTCTTCTCCTGTCGATCGCTATCGATGGAAATCGCCAAGCGACAGATCTACGCCGTCGCCTGCAAGCCCATCCCCCGCTGGCAAATCCTCGTCGGAAAATGGACCGGCGTCATGACGCTCAACGTCGCCCTCGTGATCATTGCCTGCCTCTCCGCCTACGCCGGGACCGTCACCATCCTCAGCCGGTTCAAGAGCCACCTCGCCCATCAGCTCGAAACCTACAGCAGCCTCACACCGGCCGAGGTCGCCGCCGCGATCACGGCACTCGACAGCGTCCGTGGCGCCGGCGCCAAAGGAATGGACAGCCCCATCATCCCCGTGCTCGCCGACGCCCTCGGTCGATCCAACGACCAGATCGGTGACCTACTCTTGCGGCTGCCCGAGGCCACCCGCGTCGACCTCCGGCGATTTGACGAACTCCGCCGCCAGGTCCTCGTCTCCCGCGCCGACCTCACTCCCGAAATCCCCGATATGACCGAGGAAACCAATCAAATCTACGAGCAGATGGAGGCTGAAGGACGACTGCCGGCCGGGTGGTCGCCGGCAGACATCCGGCAGCAGATCCGAGCGGGCCTCAGTCGCACCTACCAGACCGTCTCTTTCGGCTTCGGACGCAAGTGGGATCTACACGGCCCCAAACCCGAGACGGGCCGCAACTTTCTGATGAGCGTGCGCTTCAAGATCAGCGCCTCCGGCTACCTGGCGGCGGAACCGGAAGCGGGCCTCGAAGACCGGACGATGCTCATCGGATGGGGGCTGGGGGACCCCGGGCCGGATCCTCCGATGTTTTACGAAGCCGTCGCGGCGCATCCGGTGAACACCTTTAATGAATTCGATTTTCCGGCCGAGTGCGTCGCGGACGACGGGACCATCACCCTCCGTGTCGCCAACATCGATCCCCGTCGCGTCGATGCCGTGTTTGATCTGCCGTGGGGGCTTCAGGTGCTCTACCGCGTCGGCTCCTTTGAACTGAACCTCTTTCAAGTCGGCCTGGCCATCCTGATTCCGCTGGCCTGTCTGGCCGCTGTGGGCGTGTGCGCCTCAACGTGTCTCAGCTTTCCCGTCGGATCGCTCATCCTCCTGACTTTCTATATCATCAGCGCCAGCATCGGCTTCGTCGCCGAATCGCTGGGCACGACGTCGGATTACTACGACCCCAACAACATCACCTGGCAGATCCAGCTCCGACAGAAAACCGTGGCCGCATTGGAACTGGCCTTCGCCATCGGAGACTCTGAACCCGTGGACCAACTGATCGAAGGTCGAGCGATCGGCTGGCGCACGCTATGGAGCAATACCTGGAAATTCGTCTTCGTGAAGGGACTCCTGGTCTTGATACTGGCGGTGCTGATCTTCCGTCGGCGCGAACTGGCGGCGGTCATCGTATGAAGCCTGAGAAGACCGGCGCCCGCTCGCACGACCGGAGGTAAGAGGTCTTCCGATGCGTCCGTCTACACGACGATGGCTGTTCGCCGCGGTGGCAGGCGGCGTCGCCGCGCTGGCGTCTTCGCGGCTCGCCCCGCTCAACGCCCAACGCGAATCCCTCCACCTCGCCGCGGCCCCGCTTCCCCAAAGCGCCGAACCCTCCATGATGCTCAAGCCCATGCTCGCCCTGGGCCGCGCCCCCCTCGTCGACTACCTCTGGATGCGGGCCACAAAGCTCAAGGAGCAAGGGCGCTACTTCGACGCCAACCAGCTCTCCCGGCTGATTTGCGACCTGCAACCCCGCTTCGCGGCTGTCTGGGCCTTTCAGGCATGGAACATGGCCTACAACATCTCTGTCACCCTCAATTCGCCCGAGGAGCGATGGCGGTGGGTCCGCAACGGGATCGAGCTTCTTCGCGACAAAGGACTTCCCCTCAACCCCAACAACACGCAGCTCTACCGTGAACTCGCCTGGATCTTCTTCCACAAAGTGGGCGATTTCTCCGACGAGATGCACTTCTACTACAAGCTGCAACTCGCCCTCATGGTGGAAGACATCCTCGGCGAACCACCCGACGACTTCGTCCAACCGGGGCGTCCGCGTGGCAGCTTCTATCGACACTACGACTATGGGGCCCTCGCCGACGCACCCAAGACGTTCGAAGACCTCGACCAGAAAAAACGGATTGCAACCCTCCAGAAAAAGCTCCGCGAAAACCCGGCCGACCGGGACACCGCCGCCGAACTCGCACGCCGCCAAGCAGTCGCCCGATCCATTAAGTCTCTTGTCGACAAGCTCAGAGAGTTCGGATTCGAAGCCGACAACGACGGCGTCTACCTCGGCCTCCTCGACGGCCTCAAGACCGGCGACATCCAGATGCCGAACGCCACGCCCGTGACCGAGGCAAATCTCCGCCACGAGCTTGAAACCCGCATGGCCGATCCCGACACCGCCGACGCCCGCAAGGCCCTCGAGGACTTCTGGCGGGCCCACCGCCTCAGAGCCGAACTCAAAATCGACCCCGCCACGCTCGTCAAACTGAATGAGCGCCTCGGGTTGACCGTCGATCTCCGCCTCGCGGAGGCCCACGCCCTGTATTGGACCCATATGGGACTGGAGAAGGGGGCCGACCGCCGCGTCCGCATCGACGTCCATCGCCTCAACACGACCCGAATCGGTTTCTTCTGCCTCCAACACATGTTCTACCGGGGACGTATGGCCATGAGCACCGCCGCTCGACTCGGTGAACCCCCCCTGCTCAGTCCCGACCTGCGAGTCGGCGAGGTCCTGTTCCAGGCCTACCTTCACCAGACCGGTTTGGTCGTCGATCAGAAGACGGGCAAGGGCCCCGTCGATAAGGACATTTTCGCCGGATTCGTCGGCTTTGTCCGATTGCTCGTGCTGCGCTACGGCGAGCGAGGCATGAGAGAGAAGGCCGAGGAGAAGTTCAGGTTTCTTCGGGCCAACTACCCCGACCCGCTATACGACCACGGCCTGGACGCGTTTCTCGCGATGCAGTACCGGTCCGACCGGACGAATGACAACTTCAGGACCGCCAACAACCGCATCATCGCCCTACTCGATCGCGGCATCATTCGGTTTGCATTTGGCGAGGACGACGATGCCGCGCGATACATGAACCGTGCCCGGAAGATCTATGACCGATACCAGAAAAACGTCGTCTCCGACCGCAACAAGTTGGAGCCTTTCCGCAAGATTCTGGAACAGCGGGTCCACTTTGGCGGCGGCCGGATGTACCGCGACTCCTACGAGTTGGTGTGCCGCAGGCTGGGCTTCAGACCGTTGCCTCCGAAGCGTGCGGAGCCTGAGCAGAAACCGTAACACCCCCTCCCAGTCCCCACGTCGCGGCCCGGGTGGCCATGCGGCGGCGAGCACCCCTCCCCCTCCGCGCAAAGGAAAACCCGCTTCGCCCTCCACGAAACGGGTTTCAATCAACAGACAAGACGCGCTTCCACCGCAATGCCGGTACGGGGGCAGATTATTGAACCCTTCATGACAAGGTGGGCACCTCGCGGTCCCCCCGGACCTCTCCGAGATATCGGAGTTCGCCCGGCAAACAAGAGATCTCTCGGTTCCCTGGGTTCAATCACATCGGTTCAACGAATCGAGCCTCCGCGATCGAGCATGGCAGAAGCATGACCTGCTCTGCACCTTCTCTTATAGCACACGGACGCCCGGGATGCAAGTTGCCCAAACGCAACCGCACGCACCAAGCCAGGTCCGCATCTCGCGCGTCGGTCTCAAAGCGTGTGCGAGAAACGCCTCTCCTCCAACCCAACGGCCGCCCGCGAAAACGCGGCCGTGCCGGGTCCGATCCGGCGGTCACCCAGCGGATAGGCGACGAGAATAACGCTCCCTCCGGGCACTTGCTCTTCTCGCCTCGTGGGCATAGCATGGCAGCCTGAAGGAGACTGAGCCCCGCTCGACTGCCATGCACCGTCAGACCAACCTCCCGAGCGCCTTTGCTGAGTTGGGACTCGAAGCCCCGATTCTGCGAGCGCTCCTCGCCATCAACTACGAAGAGCCTACCGACATCCAGCGGGAGGCGATTCCCCCTGTTCTCGCAGGACGGGACCTGTTCGGCCAGGCCCGCACCGGCACCGGCAAGACCGCTGCCTTCGCCCTGCCAATCCTCCAGAACATCGATCCCCAAAAGCGCCTGCAATGTCTGGTCCTGGCCCCAACGCGAGAGCTGGCCGCCCAAGTCGTCGGCGAATTCCGCCGCTACGCCCGCTACCTCGACATCCGATGCGTGCCGATCTACGGCGGCGTGCCCATCAAGGGACAAATCCGGCAGTTGGGGGCGAAACCGCACGTCGTGATCGGCACGCCCGGCCGCATCCTCGACCTGATGGGACGGCGGATGCTCAACCTCGGAGAGATTCGCTTCGCCGTGCTGGACGAGGTCGATCGCATGTTGGATATCGGCTTCCGCGACGACATCCGGCGGATCCTCCGCGAGGTTCGGAGCGTCCATCAGACCGTCTTCGTCTCCGCCACCATCGACGACGCCATCAAGCGTCTGGCCGACCGCTTTATGACTGATCCGGTCGACGTCAATGTCTCCGGAGACACCCTGACCGTTGAAGGCGTGCGACAGGAGTATTGCACGGTCGATCCGTGGGACAAATTCCAGTTGATCAAGCTGTTCCTCCTCCAGGAAAAGCCCAAGGTCGCCATCATTTTCTGCAACACCAAACACGCCGCCCGCAAGCTGGCCCGGCGCCTGCACGCCGCACGAATCGAGGCCCGCGAAATCCACGGCGACCTCGTCCAGAAAAAACGCGAACAGATCATGGAGCGCTTTCGCAAACACCACATCCCCGTTCTCGTGGCGACCGACCTTGCCTCACGCGGCCTCGACGTCCAGGAAATCACCCACATCATCAACTACGACATCCCCCAGGATGCCGAGGTCTATGTCCACCGCATCGGCCGCACCGCCCGCATGGGCGCCGCCGGCCGTGCCCTGACTCTCGTCACCCGCGAGCAAGGCAAGGAACTCACGGCCGTCGAACAGTTGATCAACCGGCAGGTGGACGAGCTCATCGTCGAAGGCTTCAAGCCGTCCCCGCCCCCGCGCGGTATCGATCACCCCGACACGCCCCACGCTCCCGCCGCCCGCCAGCAGCCTGTCGACGAAGAAGCCGAACGATCCACCGCCGCGACCACCACCCTCGCCCGCCCTCGCACCCTCGGCGGCAAGTTCCCCGTCTCGCGCCGCCGCCGTCGCCGGTAGCCGGACCGATCACACAACTCCATAAGCCGGCAATCACACGCTCCAGCAGCACCGATGCGCGATTCTACTTACACGGCACGTCTACAAACGACAGGGTCCCGTTCGCGAGACCGAGTTCAAGAGCCTTCGCGTACTGTTTATCGGACGAAAAGGTCGACCCACTCAGGGAATTCGCAGGACAGGGCAATCGCAAGAAACGATCTCGCGCATGGATTG